>DHHV01000084.1:9167-20107 GCA_002403455.1 Hyphomonadaceae bacterium UBA4763
CTGGTTCAAAAAGGACACTATAACTCATTGATTTCTAGTGTGGCTTTGATCCTGAAATTCGCTCAGAGCATGCCTCAAACATAGGCCGAATTTCAGAATCGCCACACTGGTCATTTTTTCTGCTTCCTTGCCCGAAAAGCGCTTGCCCAGCCGGCGCGGCTTTCTTGGCGCCCGCGCGCCACCGCCAAGGCGTCGGCCTCGACGTCTTTGGTGATCACCGAGCCGGACCCGACATAGGCGCCGGCGCCGATCCGCACGGGCGCCACCAGCGCGCTGTTCGAGCCGATAAACGCCCCCGCCCCGATCTCGGTGCGATGCTTGTCAAAGCCGTCATAATTGCAAAAAATCGTTCCGGCCCCGATATTTGCGCCGGCGCCGATCTCGCCATCGCCGAGATAAGCCAAGTGATTGGCTTTGGCCCCAGCGCCGATCCGCACCGCTTTGACCTCGACGAAATTGCCGATATGGGCGCCAACGCCAATGTCAGCCTGTGGGCGCAACCGTGCGAACGGGCCAATAATGGCGCCGCTGTCCACGAAACAGCCTTCGAGATGACAGAAGCTACGCACGCGCACCTCAGGGGCGAGCCGCACGCCAGGGCCGAACACCACATGCGGCTCGATCTCGCAATCAGCGCCGATCTCGGTGTCCCAGGCAAAGAATACGGTCTCCGGCGCGCGCAAGGTCACGCCAGCCGCCAGCATGGCCGCGCGCTTTTTCGCCTGGAAAGCGGCTTCCGCCGCCGCCAGATCCGCGCGCGAATTGACCCCTAAGGTGTCCGCTTCCGCGCAGCGGACGATCTGGGCCGGGTGGCCGGCCGCGCGCGCCAGCGCGACGATGTCGGTCAAGTAATATTCGCCCTTGGCGTTCTCATTGCGGACTTGCGCCAGCAGATCGAACAAAAGCGCAGTTGGCGCCGCCATCACGCCGGAATTGCACAAACGAATGGCGCGTTCGGCCGCGTTGGCGTCCTTGGCTTCGACGATGCGGGCAAGCCCGCCGGCGCCGTCTTCGATCAACCGTCCATAGGCGCCAGGCTCGGCCGCTTCAAACCCCAACACGGCGACGCCGCCGGCCGCCTCGACCCGCGCATAGAGCTCTTGCAGGGCGGCGATGGGGATCAGTGGGGTGTCCGCGAACATCACCGCCGTCACCCCGCCAGCGGTCGCGAGCGCATCGCGCGCCTGCAGCGCCGCATGGCCGGTGCCGAGCGGGGGGTCTTGCACCACGACATCGCTGGCGCCGACCCGCGCGATCGCGGCCGCGCGCACTTCCGGGTCGGTCCCGACCACCACAATCCGTCGGGCGCAGGACAGGTCTTGTGCAAGGCTCAAGCTCCAATCGAGCAGGGCCCGACCGCCGACTTCATGCAGCACTTTGGAGCGGCGCGACTGCATCCGCGTCGATTTGCCGGCGGCAAGAAGAATGGCGTGGCGCGCGGCCTGGGCAACGGACATGGCGTCTCAACAAAGTGAACAGCGGAAAGCGGCTGACGCAGATTGCAAATCAGCGTAACGCCTGCGCCAGCGCAAAAGCGCGTTAACGCATCTATCGCAGCGCCGCGCCGCGCCGCAAGAAGGAAGTCGCAATCTTGGATTCACCGCTCATTGGCGCCGCCATCCTTTTCGATCTCGACGGCACGCTGATCGACACGGCCCCCGATCTGATCCGCGCCTTGAATGTGGTGCTGGCCGAGGCCGAGTTGCCGCGTGTCGGGGCCGAGCATGTGCGCAATTTGGTCGGGCATGGCGCCCGCGCGCTGATCGAGCGCGGCGCCGGCCTGCATGGCGTGCGCTTCGATGCGCACCGGCTGCAAAGCATGGTCGAGCGTTTCTTGGAGGTCTATCGCAGCGATATCGCCGCTGATTCCAGGCTTTACCCGGGCGTGGAGGACGCCTTGCGCGCTCTGCAGGGCGAAGGCGCGCGCCTTGCCGTCTGCACCAACAAGCCGCAAGCTTTGACCGAACCGCTGCTGAGGAGCTTTGACCTTGCCAAATATTTCTCGGTGATCGCCGGGCCGGAGATGGTTACCCAACGCAAACCGCATCCGGCGCATTTGCTGGAGCCCTTGGAAAAGCTCGGCGTGTCGCGCCGCCGCGCCGTGATGATTGGCGACAGCGCCCCCGATATTGGCGCCGCGCGCGCCGCCGAGATCCCCGTGATTTTGGTTGATTTTGGCTATTCGCAAGAGCCGGTCGCCGATCTTGGTCCGGATGCGGTGCTCAGCCAATTCAAAGCCTTGCCGAAACTCGCCGCGAAATTGCTCAGCCGCGCTTGACATTATTCGTGCTAAAAAAAGACGCCGGAGGGGCGCTCCGGCGTCGTTGCGATCAGCATCCGATAGCGGGGTCGTCAGACGACGCCATGCATGCCCTTTTTCAGGATCGGCCAGAACAATAGCAAGACCCCGCCGGCGATGATGCTGGCGATTCCAATCGTCTGAAATACGCTGAGATAGGTATCCAGCGAGACCTTGGCGTTCAGCACCTGCCCGCCGATCGTCTCGGTCGAGGCGAATTGCGCGATAATGCCGCCGACATATTGCGCAAAGGAAATGCCAAGGAACCACAGCCCCATCATCAGCCCGACCAGGCGCGCGATCGACAATTTGGTGATCATCGACAGCCCAACCGGCGAAACGCACAGCTCGGCGACCGAATGCAGCAAATAAGCGATCGCCAACCAAAACAGCGGCACTTTGAACGCATCGTCATGGAATTGGCTGCCAAACACCAACGCCAAGAAGCCAAGTCCGACCAGCACAAGGCCGATCGCGAATTTCAACGGGACCGACGGCTCCAGATTGCGCTTGGCCAGCGCGCCCCACATCAGCGTGAACAGGGGCGCCATCAGCACGATGAATAACGGGTTGAAGATCTGCACTTGCCCGGCCGGCATCAGATAATTGAATCCGCCAATGGCGATGTCGCGGTCGGTATTGCGGTCGGCAAACAAGGTCAGCGAGGAGCCGGCTTGCTCGAACAAGGTCCAGAACACTACCGAAAACAAGATCAACACCACGGCGACGATCATCCGATCGCGCTCTTCTTTTTTCAGGCTCGCCAGTGACCAGATCGGAATTGCGATCATCGAGACAAGGAAGCTCAAGAACATCACTTTGCCGAGCAGCGGCAGCGAGGCGAGATAGCCGAACACCCCGTTTGCGGCGACGGCGCGCGCCGCTTCGGCCGCAACAACCGCATTGTTCAGCAAGAACCACATGACCGGAATGGCGGCGATCGAGGCGCCATAAATCAACCAATCGCGGTTTTTGGCGTCGGCCGGGCGTTCGCCATAGCCCTCCAGCGCCTTGCCGGCGAGTTCGATGCGCAGCCAAGCCAGCAACATGCCGAACCCGGCAAAGGCAAAGCCCCATTGGAACGACCCGGTGATCGCCACAATCAATGGCCCAAAGAATTGCGAGATCAGCGAGCCGGTATTGATGCCCATATAGAAAATGGTGAAGCCGCTATCGCGGCGTCGATCGCCCGGTTCATAAAGCGAGCCGACCATGGTCGAAATATTCGGCTTGAAATAGCCGTTGCCGATACTGACCAAACCGAGCGAGACGAACAGCAACAACACGGCCAGGCCATTACGCTCGGCGCCGAAGGCGTAGCCGCCCGCCGCGACGGTCTCCGGCACGGCGCCTTGCGCGCCCTCGAGGCGGATCGAGCCGTCCTCCAAGCCGGTGATTTGATAGCGCTGATCGCCGTCGACCAAGAATTGAGTCTGCGACTCGCCGACCTTTTCGACCGCAATTTCATAGCGCGCGCCTTGGATGTCGACGAAGGGCTCGGCCTGCTGCCCGCCGGTAAAGGCCAGCATCAAATAGCCGATCGACATGAAAATCGCGCCAAGCTTGACCGATTTTTTCGGACCCAAATAATTGTCGGCGATAAAGCCGCCGATCAGCGGGGTCAGATAAACCAGCGCCGTGAAGGCGCCATAAAGCCCGCCCGCAACATTGTCCGAAAACACAAAATGCTGGACCAGATACAGAACCAGCAAGGCGCGCATGCCATAATAGCCAAAGCGCTCCCACATTTCGCTGGTGAACAGGATGGCCAATTGCTTGGGATGGCCAAACCAGCCTTGGCTCGGCGCTCGGCCCAATGTTGCGTCCGTCATGATTACTCCTGATGCTGCTTCATCGCGCAAGGCGCGCCTGATCCTCCCCCGCGTCTTTCGCGCGAGTTGGCGTCAGTGTTTGCGCGTTGTGGGAAGAAAATCCAGCCTCTATCGCAAGGCCCCGCGATTTTCCGAGCTGCAAATCAGTTAATCAGGCGTACGCGCGCCGCGCTGGCCGTTACGCCGCCGCTTGGCGGATCGAGGAGATGAACCGGATCAATTCGCGCTGCAGGCGTTCGGCTTCGGTCGACATTTGGCGCGCCGAATCTTGCGTGCCGTCCGCCAGATCGCCGCTTTGGCGGGCGTCTTCGCGCATCGCTTCCAGCGCTTCGGTCACCCCGCGCGTTGCGCCGGCGACATGCGTCGTATTGCCGGAGATTTCTTTCAGCGCGGCTGTCTGTTGCTCGACCGCGGCGGCGATCGCCGTTGATACCCGCGAGACGTCGGCGATGGTCTCGGTGATGGCGCCGAGCGCGCCAACCGCATTTTCGGTCGCCGATTGGATGTCCTGGATTTGCGTGGCGATCTCTTCAGTCGCGCGGGTGGTTTGTTCGGCGAGATGCTTCACTTCGCTGGCGACGACGGCAAAGCCGCGGCCGGCTTCCCCGGCCCGCGCCGCCTCAATCGTGGCGTTGAGGGCGAGCAGATTGGTCTGCGCGGCGATCTCGCCGATCAATTCGACCACTTCGCCGATCTTGCGCCCCGACAAGGTGAGGGTGCGGACGGTGTTGTCCGCCACGGCGGCGCGCGCTTCGGCCTCGGAGGCGGCGCGCGAGGCGAAGGCGACCTGGGCGGCGATCTCGCCGGCCGAGGCGGCCATTTGCTCATTGGCGGCGGCGACGCTCTGCACATTGTTGGACGAGACAGAGGCAAGGTCGGTGATCTCGCCCGACCGCACGCGCGCGTCTTCCGTCAATTTGGCCAGCGTCTGCGTCGCCGACATCAGCCCGCGCGAATGCCCCGTGACGGCGGAAACGATCGCGCCGATCTTGGCTTCAAATTCGCCGGCCATTTGGGTCAGCAGGGCTTTTTTCTCCGCCTCGGCCTCGGCGGCGACCTTCGCATGCTCGGTTTCCGCCGCGCGCAATTGGTCCTGGTTGGCGCGGAACGCCGCGATAGCGCGGGCAAGATCGCCGATCTCGTCGCGGCGGTTCTCGCCGGACACGATGACGCCCTCTTCACCGCTGGCGGCGCGGTTCAGCGCCCGCACATTGAAGGTCAGCGGCTTGCCGATCGAGCGACCGATCAACGCGCCAAGGCCGGCGGCGAGGCCGATCAACAACAAGGCCGCGATCGTCGCATCGCGCCGCATCCGGTATAACGCGGCAAAGGTCTCATCGGCTTCTTGCGCCGCGACGATGCCCCATTGGGCGCCGCGATAGGCGAAGGGTTCGGCGACCTGGAACAAGGGCGCGCCGCGATGCAGCGGGCCCATGCTGCTGCTCGATTGGCCGGCCAAGGCGCCGTCGATCGCCGCGCTTTCGAGCTTCAGCGTCAACACATCCGGCTCCGGCGAAAAGCGGCTATTGCTGATCGCCAATCCGGCTTTGGAAACGATCAAGGTCTCGCCCGTATCGCCCAACCCGGTTCGGTTGGCCATGACTTTGTTGATCCGGTCGATCGGCATTTGCACGGCCAAGACGCCGATCAGCGCGCCGTCGCGATGGATCGGCGTCGACATGAAGCTCGCCGGCGCGTCATTGCTCGGCGCGTAAGGCGCAAAATCGACGAAGGCGATTTCGCCCGGCTCGGAATTGACGATCCGCTGAAACGCCGCGCCAAGCCCGGTTGCCGCCCAGGGCCCGCCCTCGGTCGCGAAATTCGTGGCAAAATCGGGTTCTTTGAAAACGCTATATACAAGGTCGCCGTTTGGCGCGAACAGGAACACGTCATAATAGCCGCGTGTTTGCTGGATATCGCGCAGCCAGGGGTGAAAGCGGCCATGCGCCATATCATAAGGGCTGTCGCCCGCCTGATCGAGCAAATGCTTCGATCCGATCGGATAAGAATTGCCCTCGATATAGGCCGCTTGCAGGGCGGCGGCGCGATCGCCGTCGATGCCCTCATAAGCGATCGAAAACGCCTCCAGCGCCGCCTGCACATCCGGCGTCCGCGCCAGCAGGGCAATGTCGGTCTCGATGTCGCGCAGATAATCGGTGAGATCGGCGGCGCGGGTCAGCACGACGGCGTCCAGAGCGGCGCGCGCTTCGCGCCGCATGGATTGCTCGGCGATCCAAGCATTTGCGCCGGCAACGCCAAGGCCCGCCAATACGGCGCCAAACAGAATGGAAGCCTGGATTTTACCAGCAACAGACAGACGAGACCACATAGCGCATCCTTCGACGCATTGGTTCGCCCACGTACCTGCACCCAAGATTTCGTTACCGACTGGACGTTAACAAACAGCCAAGCCGCCACAAATAATGCATCAAAACCATAAGTTACAAAGACAGCGTCTCCCGATGGCGCGCGATCGTTCGCGGCGGGAGCGCCTGTTGTCGCTGCGATCAACCGAACGCGCCGATCACCCTGCCAGGCGCGCGGCGTTTGGCGCCTCAACCGCCCCCAAGAAGGCGGTCGAATGTTCGACCTGTTTTCCCCGCGCTTGCCTTCTCGGCGCGAGGGGCTATCACCCCGCTTTGCCGTTATCCGGCGCCACAGGATCACTCGCTCATGCGTCAATGTCTCGTCCCGCTGATTGGCCTCGCTCTGATGGCGTGCCAGCAAGCCCCCGCGCCGTCCACCGCGCCGGCGCCAGCGCCGCAAGCCGCCGCCCCGGCCGATCTGGTCATCGGCGATCTGCGTTTTTCGCAAGCCTGGGCGCGCGCAACGCTCGGCGCCAATGCCGTCACGGCGGCGTATCTGTCGATCGCCAATGCGGGTGCCGTCGAGGATGTGTTGCTCAGCGTTGGCTCGCCTGCGCCGGGCGTCACCGTCGAAATGCATGAATCGCTCGAGGCCGATGGCGTGCGCCAAATGCGCCGCGTGCCGAGCCTTGCCGTCCCTGCTGGCGGGGCGCTGGAGCTCAAACCGGGCGGCCTGCATCTGATGGTGTTCGGGGCGCAGCTCGCCGAGGGCGCGCAAGTGCCGATCACGCTGACCTTTGCGCGGGCCGGCTCCGTCAATCTCGACGTCACCGCCCGCAGCGGGACCGGGGCTGAAACCTCCGCCGAGGCGGACCCCCATGCCGGCCATGGGAGCGACGCGACTGGCGACGCCGCGCATGATCATGGGAGCCATCCCTGAGCCGCGCGCGATCGTCGAAAGCCGCGCCAGCGCCGGCGCCGACCGATGCGCACCCGTGCCGGCTTTATCTGATCACGCCGCCGCGCCTGGATGACCTCGACGGCTTTGCTGGGCAATTGGAAGAGGCCCTCAGCGGCGGCGACGTCGCCGCCGTGCAATTGCGCCTGAAAGATACGCCGGATGCGGAAATCCTCATCGCCGCCGCGCGGTTAAAGCCGCTGATTGAGGCGGCCGGCGCGATTTTGATCCTCAATGACCGGCCGGACCTTGCCAAAGCCGCCGGCGCCGACGGGGTTCATTTGGGTCAAGAAGATGCGCCTTATGCGGCGGCGCGCCGCTTGCTCGGCCCGCAAGCCGTGATCGGCGTCACCTGCCACGATAGCCGCCACCTGGCCATGCAGGCGGCCGAAGCGGGCGCCGATTATGTCGCCTTTGGCGCCTTTTTCCCGACCGCCACGAAATCGCCGAAAAGCACGGCGACGCCTGAGCTGCTGCTCTGGTGGGCGGAGATTTTTGAGGTTCCATGCGTCGCGATCGGCGGGATCAATCCGGACAATGCCGCGCCTTTGGTGCAAGCCGGCGCCGATTTCTTGGCGGTGTCGGCGGGCGTATGGGCCCATCCCAATGGCGCGCGCGCGGCGGTCGCCGCCTTCTCGGCCTTGTTTGCGCAATATGGGCGAGCCTTTACGCCGTGACCTTTGCCGCCGCCGTCGAGCCGCCCGCCGGCGCCGGCGACCAGATCGCTGCGCCCATCGAGCGCCCGAACGCCTCCGCTCAAGCCCAATCGGCCTGGCGCGCTTACGCCTCCGGCGATTACGCCAGCGCGCTGCGGACCAGTCTGCTCGCCGCCGCCAATGACGATGTCGACGCCAAGGTCATTGCCGGCCATATCCTGTTTCACGGTTTGGGCGCGCCGCGCGACCCGGCGCGGGGGCTCGGTTTCTTGCGCGCCGCCGCCGCCCTTGACCATCCCGATGCGCTGGCCGCGTTAGGCATGATTGCGGCGACCGGCGCCGATCACAGCCTCGATTTTTCCGAAGCCCCCGGCTTTTTGACGCGCGCCGTCCAAGCCGGGCGCAAGGACGCCGCCTTCGCTCTGGGACAGTTCAAACTGACCGGCGCGTTTGGTCCGACCGACAAGGCCGGCGCCAAGGCGCTGTTCGAGCTGGCGGCTGAAGCCGGTCTCGTCGACGCCCGCCACGCGCTGGGGCTGCTGCTCGCCGACAACAGCCTTGCTTTCGCCGACCCGCCTGCCGCGCGCCTTGCCTTCGAGCAGGCCGCCCAAGCCGGCCATCGCCGCGCCGCGACGGACCTTGGCCTGATGCATTATCGCGGCGAAGGCGGCGCGACATCGCTGGAAGAGGCGGCCCGTTGGTTTGACGTGGCGGCGGAAGCCGGCGAGGCCGAGGCGCAATTTCTGCTCTGCGTCATGCGCGCCCGCGGCGAAGGCGCCCCGCGCGACCTCGAGGCGAGCTATTATTGGGCCTTGCGGGCGTTCGATAGCGATCCGCAAATCGATCTGCGGCTTGGCGAGATATTAACCACCTTGCGGGCCGCCTTGCCGGTCGAAGCCAAACAGCGCGCCGAAGCCGCCGCGCGCGAGATTGCGCCCACGCCCTAAACCGGCTATCGACCGCGCCCTTTTTCCCGCTTCTTTTGAGCGAAAGCCCGCCAATGATCCGCCCTTCGCCTCTGCTCAACGTCATGGCGAGCGCCGTGCGCAAAGCCGCGCGCGGGCTTGCCCGCGATTTCGGCGAGGTCGCCGAGATCAAAGTCGCCCGCAAAGGCCCTGCCGATTTCGTCAGCGCCGCTGATCATCGCGCCGAGCAAATCCTGTTCGACGAATTGTCCAAAGCCCGCCCCGGTTATGGCTTTTTAATGGAAGAGCGCGGCGCAATCGACGGTACGGACAAGACCCATCAATGGATCGTCGATCCGCTCGACGGCACTTTGAATTTCCTGCACGGCATCGGCCATTTTGCGATCTCGGTCGGCCTGAAGCGCGACGGCGAGATCGTCGCCGGCATCGTCTATGACGTCGCCAAGGACGAATTGTTCTACGCCGAGCGCGGCCATGGCGCTTATCTCAACGACAAGCGCTTGCGCGTCGCGCAGCGCCAGCGCCTCGATGATTGCGTCTACGCCACCGGCGCGCCGTTTGCCGGCCGCCCGGGTCATGAGCGGTTTCACGCCGAACTCGCCGCCATCACGCCGAAAGTGGCGGGCGTGCGCCGGTTTGGCTCGGCGGCGCTCGATCTCGCCTGGGTCGCCGCCGGGCGCTATGACGGCTATTGGGAGCGCGGCATCAAGGCCTGGGACATGGCGGCGGGGATCGTCCTGGTGCGCGAAGCCGGCGGCTTTGTCCGCGACCCGGACGGCGCCGCCTCCCCTCTCGACAGCGGCGCGATCCTTGCCGGCAGCGAATGGAGCGCCAACCAATTGCAATTGCTGGTCGGGCAGTCCTGACAAGGGCCAACATCCATCGGCATTTCTTGCCGAGCGCGCGGATTCTGCCGCGTCCGATCCTCCCCAAGCCGACCTAAATCGCCAAAATCCTGTGGAATTTTCAGCGTTTACCTTGGCGCAAGGCTTGCATGGCAAGCTGTGGGTCATCCTGCGCAGAACCGCGCCAGCCTGTTAGGCTCTCCCTCATCGACAGAACGTGCGCGCGCAAGGCGCGCCGTCGATCGAGCGAGCCGCTGCAAAGGTTCCGCCTCCCAAATGGACAATGTGTTCGCCATCAATCTGCAACAACAGCGCCTTTTGCTGCGCCGCTTGGACGTGGTTGCGAACAATATCGCCAATCTGTCGACCAATGGTTTCAAGAGCGAAGGCGTTCTGTTCGATTCCTTCGTCACCCGGCCGGCGCGCGCCCAAGACCGCCCCAACGAAATTACCTTCGCGCGCGATGTGACGTCCTACACCAATTTCGCCCAAGGCGCGTTGACGCCGACCGGCGGCGCGCTCGACGTCGCATTCGACGGCGACGGGTTCTTCGTGGTCGAGGGGCCCAATGGCCCGCTTTACACCCGCGACGGCTCGTTCCAGTTGAACGAGGAGGGCGCATTGGTGGACCGCCAGGGGCGATCGGTATTGGACGCCGGCGGCGGCCGCATCGTGCTGCCCAATGTTGGCCTTGCGCCGCAGATCGACCGCGACGGCCAGATCACCATCGATGGCGGCATTGTCGGCGCGCTCGGTCGCGTCAATTTCGCCGCGCCCGAAGTTCTGCAGCGCGTCGGCGATAATCTGTACGCCGCGCCGGACGACGCCGCCCAAATCGCGCCGACCGGGCAGATCCGCCAAGGCTTTCGCGAAAACGCCAATGTTCAGGGCATTTTGGAGATCACCAGCCTGATCAACATCCAGCGCTCCTATGAATCGGCGGCGCGCGCCGCCGACAGCGCCAATGACCTGCGCCAAGGCGCGATCCAGCGGCTCGGTCGCGTCTCGCAAGCCGGATAAGAGGAGGGGACCTGAATGCGCGCTTTATCATCCGCCGCGACCGGCATGCTGGCCCAGCAGCTCAATGTCGACGTCATTTCGAACAACCTCGCCAACGT
>DHHV01000084.1:20414-21459 GCA_002403455.1 Hyphomonadaceae bacterium UBA4763
TTCGAACAACCTCGCCAACGTCAACACCACCGGGTTCAAGCGCCAGCGCACCGAGTTCCAGGATCTGCTCTATCAGACCTTGCAGCGTCCCGGCGCGCAAAGCTCCAATGCCGGCACGACCGTGCCGACCGGCATCCAGGTAGGGGCGGGCGTGCGGGCCGGCTCCACCTATCGCATTGTCGAGCAAGGCGGCTTTGTGAACACCGAAGGCCGTTTCGACGTCGCCATTTCCGGCGACGGCTTTTTCGTCGTTGATCTGCCCGATGGAACGCAAGCCTACACGCGCGCCGGCAATTTCGCTGTCAACCAGGACGGCCAATTGGTCACCGATGACGGATTTTTGCTCAATCCGGCCATCACTGTTCCCAATGACGCGATCGATGTGGTGATCGCCCGCGACGGCGTTGTGCAAGCCATCCAGCCGGGCGGTGGTCCGCCGCAAAACGTCGGCCAGATCCAATTGGCGACCTTCGTCAATCCGGCCGGTCTTGATGCGATCGGCGACAATTTGCTGCTGGAGACCGAAGCCTCCGGCCCGCCGACGCTCGGCAACCCGGCGGAATTGGGCATCGGCACGCTGACGCAGGGCTTTCTCGAGGGCTCCAACGTCAATGCGGTGCAAGAGATCACCGGCCTCATCACCGCCCAGCGGGCCTATGAGCTGAACGCGCGGGTGATCACCACGGCCGACGAAATGTTGCAGCAGATCGGCAGCTTGCAGGCTTAACCTCAAGGATAAAGCGCGATGCGCACATGGATTATCTGGATCGCGGCGGTGGGGCTCAGCCTGGCGGCGGGCCAGGCCGACGCCCAAACGCTCAGGGCCGACCCGGTCGCCAGCGGCGCGTTCGTCACGCTCGGCGATCTGTTCGCGGGCGTTGGCGACAAGGCGACCTTGCGCGTGGCGGCGGCGCCGCGCCCGGGCCTTTCTTTATCGCTCGATGCCGGTTTTCTGGCCCGCAAGGCGCAAGAAGCCGGCCTCGCCTGGACCCCGTCGCCGACGCAACCTCGCATCTTGGTGCGCAGCGCCGCCGCGCCGGCCGCG
>DHHV01000083.1:0-218 GCA_002403455.1 Hyphomonadaceae bacterium UBA4763
CATCCACCAACACGCCCATATAGCCATCCGCCCGCGTCATTCGCAGCGGCGCTCGCCCCAACGCGGCGGCGGCGGCGCCGGCGCCGGCGATCAGGCCTTGCGCGGCGGCCTCTTCATACCCCGTTGTGCCATTAATTTGGCCTGCCAAGCGCAAGCCGGGGAGCATTTTTACGGCCAACGTGTCGTCCAGCGCGCGCGGATCGACATAATCATATTCG
>DHHV01000083.1:529-6770 GCA_002403455.1 Hyphomonadaceae bacterium UBA4763
GACATAATCATATTCGATCGCATAACCAAAGCGCAGGATCTTCGCTTTCTCCAGACCGCGAATGGAGACGATCAGCGCGCTTTGCACGTCTTCCGACAGCGAGGTTGAAATGCCGTTCGGATACACGTGATCGTCGTCATAGCCTTCCGGCTCCAAAAACACCTGGTGCGCGTCGCGATCGCCAAATCGGCAAACTTTGTCCTCGATCGAGGGACAATAACGCGGGCCGCGCCCGGCAATGGCGCCGCTATAGACCGCCGATTGATCCAAATTCGCCGCGATTATCGCGTGGGTTTTGACATTGGTATGGGTGATCGCACAGGCCAATTGCGTCCGGTCGATTGACTGCGTCAAAAACGAAAAAGGCGGCGCGGGCTCGTCGCCATATTGCGGCTCAAGGCCGTCCCAATCGATTGTATGGCGATCCAGGCGCGCCGGCGTGCCGGTTTTCAGCCGTCCCAGCGGCAGATTCAGCGCCTGCAATTGTTCGGCGAGCCCCACCACGGCCGCGTCGCCGTGCCGGCCAGCCGGAATGCGCTTCGCCCCTAAATGGATAACGCCACGCAAGAACGTGCCGGTCGTCAAAACGACTTGTCGTGCGCGCAATTCTTCGCCCGCATGCGTGGTAATTCCCCGGCAAGCCTTCCCCTCGATGATCAAGGCGGCGGCTTCCGCTTCGACCAGGTCAAGTCCGTCGACAGCGTCTAAGGCCGCGCGCATGGCGCTTCGGTACAAAGCGCGGTCGGCCTGCGCGCGCGGGCCCTGCACGGCGGGGCCTTTGGAACGGTTGAGCGTGCGAAATTGCAATCCCGCGGCGTCAATGACTCGACCCATAAGGCCATCAAGCGCGTCAATCTCGCGCACCAAATGCCCCTTACCAAGGCCGCCAATTGCCGGATTGCAGGACATTTCGCCGATACGATCGAGCCGCTGCGTCACCAAGGCGGTTCTGGCGCCGAGGCGCGCCGCCGCTGCTGCGGCCTCACAGCCGGCATGACCGCCGCCGATGACGATGACGTCGAAAACGCGCACACTTTCACTCCAGAACAAGGGCGATATACTCAATCTTTAGCGCCGCGTCGACTGCCGCCCCGACCGTAAAATGTTTCACGTGAAACATTTTAAAGCGCTTCGCCTTTTTGCGCCGTGTCATTTCCCGATACAAAATTGCGAAAAAATCGCCCCGAGCACATCCTCGACACGTACCGCCCCAACCAATTCGCCCAACGCCATATTGGCCGCCCGCAAATGTTCGGCGAGCACTTCTGGCCCGCGGATCGCCGCCTCCCCAGCGCCGGTTAGCGCTTCCAGCGCCCGTTGCACGCATTGACGATGCCGTTCGCGCGTCAGCGCCGGCGCGCCCGACAGGCCTGCATCTTCCGCCGCCGCTTCCGCGATTTCATTTAACAGCCGCTCGAGCCCGACGCCGTCTCGCGCCGACAGGGCGAATATCGAAACGCCAGCGGCGCTGTGCCGATAGATCTCCGTCAAGGCGTCCGCTTCATCACCGATCAGGCGGTCGGCTTGGGACAAACATACCAGATCTCCCTCGACCATTAACGGTCGGAAGTCGGAAATCGCCTCGATCTGCTCCGGCGCCGCCAAAAATACGCGCAAATCGGCGCGCGCCGCCAAATCCTTCGCGCGGCGCACGCCCTCTTCCTCGATCTCATCCGTTGTCTCGCGCAACCCGGCGCTATCGGCCAGGCGAACGAAATACCCGCACAGCGACAATCCGACCTCGACGATATCACGCGTCGTGCCGGGCCGCGCCGAGACGATGGCGCGATCGGCCCCCACCAATCGGTTTAGAAGGCTGGACTTGCCGGCATTGGGCGGACCCAAAATTGCGACCAAAAAGCCATCGCGCACCCGGATACCGCGCGCCGCGATCGCCAATTCGGCATTGAGCAGCGCAGCGAGGGCCTGAGCTTCGCCCAAAGCGCGCGCGGCAAGGCCGTCTTCCAATCCCTCATCCGGAAAATCGATCGCCGCCTCGACCAGCGCGAGCGCGCCCTGAAGCGACGCCCGCCAGGCTGCATATTTCGCGCCAAGCTCGCCGCGCGCTTGACGCAAAGCCTGGCGCAATTGGGCGCCCGTTTCGGCCTCCACCAGATCGGCAATGCCCTCGGCTTGCGTCAAATCAAGTCGCCCATGGCGAAAAGCGCGCTCGGTGAACTCGCCCGGACGCGCCAGACGGCACTGGAGCGGCCCGCCGAGCGCCGCGGTCAACGCCGCAATGATCGCCGAACCGCCATGCAGATGAAACTCGACACAATCCTCGCCCGTAAAACTTGCTGGGCCAGGCATCCACAAGACCAGGGCGTCATCGATCGGATCGCCGGAAATGGGGTCGCGCAAAGATCGCAAAGCCGCGCGACGGGCCGGCGGCGCCCGGCCGGCCAAAGCGATCAATGCGGCCAAAGCGCGACGCCCAGACACCCGCATCACCGCGACGGCGCCGCGCCCGGGGGCGGTCGCCAGCGCAAAAATCGTCTCGTCCTCCGCCCTCATGCAGCCAACCTTGTCCTAAGCACTATAACATTATCCCGTTGAGATTTCGGTTTGCTTTCTGGCTCCGATCCCTCATGAAGGTAAAGACTTCCGCAAGCTTCTGCAGAGGTAGAAGACCATGAACGCCGCCTTTATCGAGATTGCCCCGGGATTTGCCGGTTATGCGACCGGGTTTGACGCCGGCCCACGCCCCGGCTTGATCCTTATCCAAGAAATTTTTGGCGTGAACGCCAATATGCGCAGTCTCGCCGATCGATTTGCGGCGGAAGGCTATGCGGTGTTGGCGCCGGACCTGTTCTGGCGGCTTGAGCCGCGCGTCGACCTGACCGATCAAAGCGATGCCGACTGGCAAAAGGCCTATTCGCTGTATCAGCGCTTTGACGTCGCCCAAGGCGTTAAAGACATCGCCATCGCGATCCGGTTTGCGCGCGCAAGAATTGGCGAGGGCGCCAAGATTGGCGCGGTCGGTTATTGCCTCGGCGGGCTGATGGCGCTGCTTACGGCGACGCGAACCGATATTGATGCGGTGGCCAGCTATTACGGCGTCGGCATGGACCAATTCGACAGCGAATTCGCCGCCATCACGGCGCCGACCTTGCTGCATATCGCCGAGCGCGACCAATATGTCCCCGCTAAAGCGCGCGAGGCAATTTTGGCGGCGGCGGCAGCCAATCCACGCGTTTCAGCCTTTGTCTATGCGGACCGCGACCACGCCTTTGCCCGCGAAGGCGGCGCCCATTGGCACGCGGAAGATGCGCAAGTCGCCAATCAGCGCACCGCAGCGCATTTTGCAGGCGCCTTAAAATGACGGGGCGCCGATCGGGTTCGTCGCTCTTTTAACTCAACGGTTGTCCACCAGCACGAAATGTTCAGCGGACTTGCGCCAGGGGCGCAAATAATCCTACACACACCGCGACCGCTCTGGAGCAATTGGCGCATTCCCGCAACAGCTGCGCGCGATATGCGCCAAATGCTCACCCCTTCGTCGTTTTCCGCTTCTGGAACCTCAACTCTTAGAAAGACATGGCGTGACAGGTGTCGTCGTTGTAGGCGCCCAATGGGGCGACGAAGGTAAGGGCAAGGTCGTCGATTGGCTTTCACACCGCGCCGACGTGATTGTGCGATTTCAGGGTGGTCATAATGCCGGCCATACGTTGGTTGTCGGCGATCATGTCTATAAACTGTCTTTGCTTCCCTCTGGCGTCGTCCGCGGCAAGCCATCGATTATTGGGTCTGGGGTGGTTATTGACCCTTGGGCGCTGATTGAGGAAATCGCCCGACTGCATGGACAGGGGATTGTTGTCACCAGCGACACGCTGAAAATCGCCGACAATGCTTGTCTGATCTTGCCGCTGCATCGCGATCTCGACGCGGGGCGTGAATTGCAAGCCGGGGCGGGCCGGATCGGCACCACAAGGCGGGGGATTGGTCCGGCCTATGAAGACCGGGTTGGGCGCCGCGCCATTCGCATCGCCGATTTGGCCGATCCGGACGCGCTCGACATCAAGATCGAGCGCCTGTTGTCGCATCATAACGCTTTGCGCCGCGGGCTCGATTTGCCCGAAGTCAACGCCAGGGATTTGCGCGCCAATCTCTTGGCGATAGCGCCGCGCATTCTTCCATTTGCAACGCCGGTTTGGGCCGCCTTAGCCGATTACCGCAAACAAAACGCCCATATTCTGTTCGAAGGCGCGCAAGGCGCCTTGCTCGACATCGACCATGGCACCTATCCCTTTGTCACATCGTCCAACACCCATGCCGGGCAAGCGGCCACCGGGTCGGGCTGTGGGCCCGGCGCGATCGATTATGTGCTCGGCATCGCCAAGGCCTATACAACCCGGGTCGGCGAGGGTCCGTTCCCGACCGAATTGCATGATCAAACCGGCCGGCATTTGGGGGAAAAGGGCCGCGAATTTGGCACGGTCACCGGCCGGGCGCGGCGCTGCGGCTGGTTCGATGCGGTGGCGGTGCGGCAAACGGCGCTGACCAATGGCATGAACGGCCTGGTGCTGACCAAACTCGACGTGCTGGACGGCCTGCAGCGCCTCGACATCTGCGTTGGTTATCGATTGGGCGATCGCGTGCTCGATCATTTTCCGGCGGGGTTGAACGACCAGGCCAATGTCGCGCCGATCTATGAGACCATTCCCGGCTGGACGGAATCCACCCAAGGCGCGCGCTCTTGGGCGCAATTGCCGGCGCAGGCGATCAAATATATCCGTCGGATCGAAGAATTGGTCGGTTGTCCGGCCGCCATGTTGTCGACCTCGCCGCAGCGCGAAGACGTCATCCTCGTGCAAAACCCGTTTGAGCGCTGATATCTCGCCCAATTTGACCATAATGACGATTTATGCATCTGCTTTGCGTTATTGTGGGAGGCGTTGGTCATGGCGAAGAAAAAGACATCGACGCCCATTTTGGCGCTGATGGGCGTTGCATTGGCGGCGCTTGGCGGCGTTTTGGTCTGGCAATTCACGCGACCCGATCGGAGAGCGCCATCGCCCAGCCCTGAGATCGCCGACACCCACGCTTCGTCTCCCGACGGGCCCAAGGTGGAAGAGGGCTCAACGCTCGGCTACCGGTACCGCGAGAGCACGCCGGCGGTTGAAATTACCGCAAAAATCGACCCCGCGGCGCATGCCGATCCGACCGTGTCGACCGTTTTGCGCGCGCGCGCCGATGAGGCGATCGACAATTTCAAAACCGCCATGGTCGAGCCCTTGAGCGTTGAAGGCGATGGCGCGACGCGGCCGATGACCTTGGAAGTCGACTGGGTGACGAAATTCGAAAGCCCCTATTTGCTGTCGGCCATGGCCAATATTTATGAAGACACGGGCGGCGCCCATCCGAACGCGGCTTATGACAGCGTGTTATTCGACCGCACCGCCACCCCCGCGCAAGTGATCAACCTGATAGATTTATTCGCCGATCCGCTGACGGTCGAAGATATTCGCGCCGACCTCTGCGCCCGCTTATTGGCGGCGAAAATCGCCCGGACCGGCGATGACTTGACGTTTGGGGAGCCGACCGAATGCCCGGCCCCGGAAGCTCATGCTTTTGTCTTGGTGGCCGGCGGGGCGGCCGGAAAAGCCGGCGCGCTGCAATTTCTGTTCTCGCCTTATGAATTTGGGGCGTGGGCGGAAGGGACCTATGAAATCACCGTGCCGGCCAGCGTCTTCGCCAAGGGTCTTGCGCCCCGGTTTCAAGAGGCGTTTGGGCTGTAGCGCAGGGCTGTCACGGTCGACCTGACCGGCGTCAAACCTTTGTGAAGGCAAGGAAACCGCCAAGATTTTATCCGCGCGCTGTTGCTATAGGATCGGCGCTCAAAGGGTAAATGAATGGTCTTACGGCGACAATTGGTGTTGGGGGCGGCGGCGATTGGGCTGTTCGCTTGCGCACGGCGCGAGAGCGTCGGCGAATCGGGCGTTGCGCGGGCCGCTGAACCCGCTCCGACCGGAACGATTGGCGCCGGCGCCGCCAATGACGTGGCGCCGCCAATTCCGCTCAGCCAATTTGGAGCGTTTGAACCGCTCGCCCCACTCACGCCTGCCGAATGGCGCAAGAAACTGACGCCGGACCAGTTTGCCGTGCTGCGCGAGCACGCGACCGAATATGCCTATACCCACGAGCTGAATAACGAGAAGCGGCGGGGAATTTACGCTTGCGCCGGCTGCGGGCTCGAATTGTTCACGTCGGACGCAAAATATGACAGCGGCACCGGCTGGCC
>DHHV01000083.1:7078-39539 GCA_002403455.1 Hyphomonadaceae bacterium UBA4763
TGACAGCGGCACCGGCTGGCCAAGCTTTTGGGACTTCATCCCGGGCGGGTTGGGCACGAAAGCCGATTTCACCTTATGGGTCCCGCGCACGGAATATCACTGCATCCGCTGCGAAGGCCATCAGGGCCATGTGTTCGAGGACGGGCCGCCGCCAACCGGCTTGCGGTATTGCAATAACGGCACGGCGCTGACCTTTACCCCGGTTCCGGCTTAGGGCGCTGTGCGCAACAACGCGGCGATCGCCCAGGCGTGGGCGTCGTGGCGCACAAGGCGCAGCGCGTCGAGCGGCGCGATCCAGCAGAGCTGATGATCGGGCTCGGTCGGCGCGATCGCGGGGCCGCTCGCCACGCAATGAAAAAAGGCGCAATCACTGGTGCGCGGCGGGCCGTCATGCGGCGTCCAGATTTGGCGGGCGCGGGCCTGAAGGCCAATGGGGGCGATGGGCAGGCCGGCTTCTTCCAGGAATTCGCGCGCCAGGGCCTGAAGATCGGTTTCACCCGGATCAATCCCGCCGCCGGGGAGGTCGTAGACATCGCCGTCGGGGGTGGGCAGGCGCGCCAGCGCGAGGCGCCCGGCCTCGTCCTGGCACAGGCCGAACACGCAAGCGCGCAAGGGATAGTCCACCCCGGCGGCGGGGCGGCCAAAAAGCGGGATCGCCGGTTCGGCCATGGCTGTTACGGCTCCGACCCGGGCGCGAGGGTGACGATCAGGCCGGCAAATTGCGCCTCCATCAAGATCTGGCAAGACAGGCGCGAGCGCTCCGTCACCTCGAAAGCGTCGTCGAGCCGTTCGATCTCTTCGTCGGTCGGCGGATAGAGTTTGTCGACCCAATCAGCATGAACATAGACATGGCAGGTCGCACAGGCCGCCGCACCGCCGCATTCGGCTTTGATCGGCAAGCCATAATCGCGGATAATCTCCATCACCCGCCAGCCATCGAGGCCATCGAGGCGATGCTCCTGACCGGCGCGGTCAAAGACGATCAGCAGGCGCGTTTCTTCGGACATCGATGCTCCGTTAGAGGGATTGGGGTAGGAGGATTAGGCGGCGAGATAAAGGCGTCGCAAGCGCGCCTGGAGGTCGGCGTCAACGCCCAGAGTCTCCTGCAAATAAAGGGTCGGGCCGCCAGCCTCCGCCAAAGTCACGAACATGGCGTGCAAATAATCGGCCTCGACGCCAAGGAAAGGCAGCACGGCTTCTTCAGGGATGACGCGGCCAAAGCGCTTGCCCATGCTCTCGGCGATTTTCGGCATGCGGGTGCGCACGCCAACCGCGTCATTGGTCAGGAGGTAATCATCAATGGCGACGTCTTGAGGCACGCCGAGCGCGATCAGCGTCAGCGCGCAGATGACGCCGGTGCGGTCCTTGCCGGCGGCGCAATGGACGAGGGCAGGAGCCTCGCCCTCGGCCAAAGCGGCGAACCAATGCCGGTAAAGCGCGATCAGGCGCGGATCGAAGGGCAGGCGCCGATAGGTCTCGCGCATGAACGCCCGGACGCTGTCGCCCGTCAGTTCGGCCGAGCGGAGGAAAGCAAGATGCGGCGGCTCGTAGCTGTCCTCCGGATGGTCTTCGGTGACGAGACGGGCGGGATCGGCTGGCTCGGGCCACAGATTGGGCTGTAGGCGGCGCTCGTCCGGGCGGCGGAGGTCGACGACCAGGCGGACGCCAAGCCGGCGGATGGCGTCGCGGTCAGCGCCGGTCGCCTCCGACAAATGCGCCGAGCGAAAAAGCAGGCCAGCTTTGACCGAACCCCCGTCTTCGGTGGGATAGCCGCCGAAATCGCGGAAATTCAGCACGCGTTCTAGCGGTTTTACGCGGTCTTGCATCGGATCATCCTGATCGGGAGGAGGCGTTTTAGGTGTAAGCGGGCCCTCTGTGACCCAAATCTTTGGGCGCGACAAGCAAAGCGCAGCGGTCAGGCGGTGAAAAGACCAATGACAAGGGTCGTCAAAATCGCCAGGACGAAGACAAGAGCCCAAGCCATCAGCAAAACAAACGAGCCGGAAATGGCGGTGAGCCATTTGGTGGCGTAGACGCGCCGAAACGACGCGATGAACCAATAAACGAGATAAAGCCCTGATATTTGCTCGAGAAAAGGGCCCGCGAACGGAATCCATCCGATCGGTTCGGACAGCAGCATAAAGAAGAATACAAAGCTATGATTATTCAGCGAATAAACGATCGAGTCGACAGCGAAATGGCCGCCCCGCCACGCCGTGAGCAGCGCCATGGCAAGCCCAAATAACGGCGCCATGATGTAAACGATCCATTGAAACTGCGATGCAAAATGTTTGAAACAGGACGAGGAATCCGCCGAACATGTCTCAGCCGTGCGCGCGATACGCGCATTGAGGTCGCGTTCGAGGCTTTTGAGCATAGGGATGCCGGTATTGAATTCAATATCGACGGGCTTCGGCGGCGCGCTGTCGGCGTCTGCGGCGGTCGGCGGATCAGCAAGCGAGGCGGGCGGCGCGCGCCCATCGCCGGCGCTGTAATTCAGGTAGAAAAAGAAGGCGACGCTCGCGAAAAAAAACAGCCGAAACGGCGGCGAATAGCGCTCACGCTTGCCCTCGACGAAACCCCGCGTCACGGCGCCGGGGCGGAAAAGGAGGTCGCGCAATGTGCGCAAGAATTTTGAATCGAGCGCGAAAACCGTGCCGATCGCGTCGGAAATGACTGCGCCGAGCGGGCGGCGCGGGCTGAGGCGGCGCTGGCCGCATGAGGCGCAAAAAGCCTCGACCAGAAGGCTGCCGCAATTTTCACAAGGCTGGGTATCGCTTTGCGCGCGTTCTGCAATCGCGGTCATGTCCCCCCTCATCTGCCTTCAGGCGCTGCCGGCGCCAAACCGCAGCCAGAGCGCCTTGGCGCCCAATTCAGCCACCATGGCTTCATGGGCGGCTTGCTCTGCGCCAGTCAAGCGGGGCGGCAGGACGCCGGGGCGGGTGCGGGCGCGACGCAAGCGGGTGGCGGCGCTGGAGGAATGGTCGGGCGTCTCAAACTCGAGGCGCTGCTCGCGCCCGCCGCGCAATTCGAGATATACTTGCGCAAGGAGTCGGGCGTCTTTCAACGCGCCATGGGTTTCGCGGCCGCTGAGGCTGATGTCAAAACGCTTGCACAAGGCGTCGAGCGAATTAGCGGCGTTGGGATAACGCCGGCGGGCGAGCGCCAAAGTGTCAAAGACCCGCTCTTCCTTTAACAACGGGCGCTGGGCGAGAAGCAATTCATGATTGATAAAGCGCAAGTCAAAACTGGCGTTATGCGCAATAATGGTTGAGTCGGCGACGAAATCGAGAAAGGCGTCAACGATCTTCGGATCGGCAAAGCGCTTTTTATCGGCGAGGAATTCCGCCGTAATGCCATGCACCTCGGTTGATACTTTTGGAATATCACGGTCGGGATTGATATAGACATGGAATTCGCGCCCGGTCGGCACATGGCCGAGCAATTCGACGCAGCCGATCTCGATGACGCGATGGCCGTCATTGGGGTCAAGGCCGGTCGTCTCGGTGTCTAAAATCACTTCCCGCATGGGAGGCGCATAGCCGGTTTCGCGACGGAAATCGCCGGGGAAAACGACAAAGCGGTCAATTTTTATCGCGAGCCTTCAGCGCGGCAAGGATCGCGGCGACCTGCGCGCGGGCGCTATCGAGGCCCCTTGAGCTGTCAATGACGAAGTCGGCGAGCGTGCGTTTGGCGGCGTCGCTGATTTGGCGCGCCAGCAGCTGATCGAATTTGGCCGGCGTCATGCCGGGGCGCGCAAGCACGCGGCCGCGTTGGATGGCGGCGGGAGCGCTCACCACAATGACGGCATCAACCAAGCGATGCTGGCCGGTTTCGATCAACAAAGGCACGTCGAGGATGGCGAGCGGCGCGCCCGATTGGGCGGCCTGGTCGAGGAATTCGCCTTGAGCGGCGCGCACGAGGGGGTGAATGGCGGCTTCGAGGCGGGCGAGGAGGCTTGGATCGTCTTTTACCCGTGCGGCGAGGGCGGTGCGGTCAACCGCGCCATCTGGCGCGAGGACATCGGGGAGATGGACGGCGACAGCGGCGGCGCCGGCGGCTCCCGGCGCATAGAGCGCATGCACGGCAGCGTCGGCGTCAAAGACGGGCACGCCGAGCTCGCGGAACATTTGGGCGGTCGTCGACTTGCCCATGCCGATCGAACCGGTCAGGCCGACTACGATCACGCGGCTGTCGCCAAATGCGCCAAGGCGCGGCGGCGCCCCGCCTTGGCGTCCGGGCGCAGGCCAAACCAGATCTGAAAGGCGGCGGCGGCCTGGTGGACCAACATGCCGAGCCCGTCGACGCAGACCCAATTTTGCGCGCGCGCGGCAGCCAAAAAAACGGTTTCGAGCGGGCGATAGGTCAAATCCATGGCGATTTTTTGCCCATCGCCTGGAGGCAACCCGTGGGCCAAGGCCGCGGCGACCGCGTCAGGTCCTGACAGCGCGTTGATCAGCAAATCGGCTTGCGCGATCGCGGCGGTTCGGTGGTCCCAGAAAATTGCCTCGGCGCGCGGGGTGGCGGCGGCAAGGCGCGCGGCGCGGTCAAATGAGCGGTTGACGATCAAGATGCGCTCAACGCCCGCTTGCGCCAACGCAAAAGCAACCGCCATGGCCGCCCCGCCAGCCCCAAGCAGCACCGCGCATGGGGTGGTCTTGCGCCAATTCGGCGCGCCCTCGTCGAGCGCAGCGATGAAGCCGTTCGCATCCGTATTGGCGGCGAAAATTGTCTCGTCGCGGAAATCCAGCACATTGGCCGCGCCGATCGCTTGCGCGGCGGGATCAGCCTTGTCGGCCGCGGCCAAAGCGGCCTCTTTAAACGGGGCGGTGATATTGAGCCCGCCAAAGCCTAAATCGGCCGCAGCGCGCAAGCGATCTATGACCAGGTGATGGGGAACGTCCCTCATCGGGAGAGCTACGTAACCAGCGTCAATATCGTGATCGCGCATCCAGTAATTATGGAGGAGCGGCGACAGCGAATGGGCGATCGGGCGGCCAACGACCCCATAAAGCCGCGTCGCCGCACTGATGCTTTTTGCCTCCTGGCTCATGCGGGCAGCCCGCCCAATTCACGCAACGCCGCCAGAACCGGCAATAGCGGCAATCCCAGAATGCCGAAATAATCGCCCTCGATCGCCGCAAATAATTGCGCGCCGAGCCCTTCGAGCCGATAGCCGCCGACGGATTGGGTGAGCGCCGCGCCCTCGGCGTGCAGATAATCAGCCAAAAAATCGTCGCTGAAATCGCGGCAGGTCAGAGTCGCGACCGAAGCGATGGCGCGATGTTCGACCGCGCCGATCTGGATCGACACCGCCCCGAGTAGCTGATGCGTACGGCCCCGCAAGCGGTTCAGATTTTCGGCGGCCAGCGCGATGGTCGGCGCCTTGTCAAACAATTCCCCCTCAAAGCTCAACACCTGATCGGCGCCGATCACGATCGCTTCGGGAAAGAGCCGGCTGATGGCGGCAGCTTTGGCTTGCGCCAGCGCCGCCGCGATCGCTGCATGGGGCGCGCCTTGACCAAGCATGACGGCTTTGATCGGCGCTTCGTCAACGCCAGGCGCTATCGCGCGATGCGGCACGGCGCAATCGATCAAGATTTTCCGCCTAATCTGGCTGGTCGAGGCCAATATGATCTCGGTCATCGCGGCGCGGCCCGATCGCGCAACAGCGCGAGAATTGCCGCAGCGGTTTCTTCGACCGAGCGGCGCGTCACATCGATGACCGGCCAGCCATGTTTTTCATATAAATGCTTGGCGGCAATGATTTCGGCGCGGACGCGATCTTCATCAATGTAATCGGTTTGGCGGGTCTCGGCCAAGCTCGACAACCGATTGGCGCGAATTTGCACAAGACGATCGAGGTTGATGGTCAACCCGACAACCAACGGCTTGGTCAGGCGCGCGAAAATCGGCGGCAAGCTGGCCCCCGGCACCAAGGGCAGATTGGCGACCTTGACGCCGCGTTGACCCAAATAAATCGAGGTCGGGGTTTTGGAGGTGCGGCTTACCCCCAGCAAAATCACGTCGGCCTCGTCATAATCATCGGTGTTTTGGCCATCATCATGGGCCATGGCGAAATTGAGCGCTTCGATCCGGCGGAAATATTCCTCAGTCATTTCGCGCTGGGCGCCGACCTTGTGGCTCATTTCGAGGCCCAAATAGCGGCTGAACGCCTTCAGCGGCTGATCCAGCACCGAGACATAGGGAACGCCCAGCAGCCGGCATTCGCGCTCGAGGCTGGCGCGCAATTTTTCTTCGGCGATAGTGAACATCACAAGGCCCGGCGTTACCCGCAATTCATCCAAAACGCGCTGCAGTCGCTGTTCGCTGCGGATCAGATAATAGGTGTGTTCGAGCGCTTCGACATTTTCGAATTGCGCAACGCAAGAGCGCATGATCGCCGACAGGGTTTCCCCCGTCGAATCCGAAACCAGATGCACATTGAAGGTTATCGGCTTTGTGGTCACGTCGGCCTTGCATGTTCTTGGGATATTCGCCGGTGAAAAACGACCCTTGTCTGGAAGGATTTGGGGCCCCAGCGCGATCGATCGTAGCTATCCCCAATCGCCGGCAAAAGCGCTTTTTTGCCCCCACGGCTTTGCACAATTCCACATGCCTGGAAAAGTGGTGGGCAGTGGCGCAGGCCACATTAACCTTGCCGCTGCGGAGAATTAAGGAATCATTAAGGTTAACAATCCTTTAACGCATGGCAGCCCCTTGTTCGGCCTGGGGCAAAACGCCTCATGCCCCTCGATAACGCGTTGAAACTCCCAAAAACGGCGCCATTGTCCCCGCCACCGGCTCCCCTACTGATCTCTTCTATTATTTTCTTTTTAATAGAGGGGGAAAGACGCGAGCGTATTCGATCAAACGGGATGTTTGTGCACAAACCGATCCAATCCCCCTTATTCGACGTCTTGACGGGAAAACCACAGGCGCGTCGGCCGATCTGGCTGATGCGGCAGGCCGGGCGGTATTTGCCCGAATATCGCGATTTGCGACGCGCGGCGCCGAGCTTTTTGGATTTTTGTTATGCGCCGGCAATGGCGGCCGAGGCGACCTTGCAGCCTTTGCGGCGCTATGATTTCGATGCGGGGATTATCTTTTCGGACATTTTGGTGATCCCGGACGCCTTGGGCCGCCAGGTGCGGTTCGAAGAGGGAGAGGGGCCAAAGCTCGAGCCGTTAGAGGCGGCTAGCGCGCTCGACGCATTTTCCGAAGCCAAACTTACCACCAAACTGGCGCCGGTTTATGAGGCGATCGAGCGGACGCGCGCGAAAATGCCCGCGCAACAAAGCCTGATCGGCTTTTGCGGGGCGCCGTGGACGCTGGCGGTTTATATGATCGAGGGCGGCGGCTCGCGCGATCGGGAAAAGTCGCGGCGCTTTGCCGTCGAGCGGCCGGGCGAATTGGCCGAGGTTCTGGACGTGCTGGTCGAGGCCTGCGCGGTGCATCTGGCGGCGCAAGTGCGGGCCGGCGCCGATGTCGTGCAAATCTTCGATTCCTGGGCGGAAGGCTTGTCCGAGGCGAGCTTTGCGCAAGCGGTGATCGGGCCAACGCAACGTCTGGTGCGGCGGTTTCAGGAGCTGGCGGGGCCGGACGTGCCGGTGATCGGTTTCCCGCGCGGCTGCGGCTGGCAATTGACACGCTATGCGCGCGAGACGGGCGTTGCCGCGATCGGGCTCGACACCAGTTTTCCGATGCGCGAGCGGGCCCGCGCCGTGCCGGATGGGGTGGCGACGCAAGGCAATATCGATCCGCTGGTCTTGGCGGCGGGCGGGGCGGCGCTGGATGCGGCCGTCGATGAGATGTTGCGTTTTGCCGGCGAGCGGCATGTGGTCAATCTCGGCCATGGCATCGTGCAATGGACGCTGCCGGAACATGTCACGCAATTGATCGCGCGGGTGCGGCAAAGCGAAGCAAGTTTTGCGACGGCCTAATGGCGGCGGGTGGAGCCTATGGATTTTTACTCGATTGCGCGATTTGGCCATCTGATCTTTGTCATCGCCTGGATGGCGGGGCTGATGTATTTGCCGCGATTGTTCGCCTATCACGCCTTGTCGGCGGTCGGCTCCGACATTGATCGACAATTCCAGGTGATGGAAGCGCGGCTGCTCCGGATCATCATGAACCCGGCCATGCTGGCGAGCTGGGGGTTTGGGCTCTGGCTGTTTGCGTTGCGGGGATTTGTCGATGGGCCGCCGCTCTGGGCGCTGGGCAAAGTCGGCTTGGCGGTCGCGATGACGATCGTCCATATGGTGTTCGCCAATTGGCGCAAGCAATTTGCGCAAGGCAATAATCCGCATTCGAACGTGTTTTATCGGGTCGTCAATGAGACCCCGTTTCTGATCGCGATTGCGGCGATCTTCCTGGTTGTGTTCGAGCCGGGCTAGAGAAGCGCGCGATCGGGCTGAAAAAGCGGTTGCGCGGCGGGCCGATCCGGCTTATCTGCGGTCCCAGTCCCCTTGCCGACTCGGCGCAAGGCGCGGGCGCACACAGGTTCCTCTATTTTTCGAGACCATTCCCATGACTATTGAGCCCGAACAGGGTCAGCGCACATTGACGTTGCGCGAATTAAAATCCAAGAGCCCGCAGCAATTGCTGGCCTTTGCCGAAGGATTGGGCGTTGAGAACGCCAATTCCATGCGCACGCAAGACATGATGTTCGCCAGTTTGAAAATTCTGGCCGATCAGGATGTCAATATTCAAGGTGCCGGCGTTGTCGAAATATTGCCCGACGGCTTTGGCTTTTTGCGTTCGCCGCAAAGCAATTATTTGCCGGGACCAGACGATATTTATATCTCGCCGCAGCAAATCCGCAAATTCGGCCTGCGCAGCGGCGATACGGTCGAGGGCCCGATCCGCGCGCCAAAAGACGGCGAGCGCTATTTCTCGCTCTTGCGGGTGTCGAGCATCAATTTCGAAGACCCAGATCGGGTTCGCCACAAAGTGCATTTCGACAATCTGACGCCGCTTTATCCCGATAAGCGCTTGCGGATGGAGGTCGATGATCCGACCAAGAAGGACCGCTCCGGCCGAGTGATCGATATTGTCTCCCCACTCGGCAAGGGCCAGCGGGCACTGATCGTCGCGCCGCCGCGCACCGGCAAAACCGTGCTGTTGCAAAATATCGCCCATGCGATCGAGTCGAACCATCCAGAATGTTTTCTGATCGTGTTGCTGATCGATGAGCGCCCGGAAGAGGTGACGGACATGCAGCGCTCGGTGAAGGGCGAGGTGATCTCCTCGACCTTTGACGAACCGGCAACGCGCCATGTGCAGGTCGCCGAGATGGTGATCGAGAAGGCCAAGCGCCTGGTCGAGCATGGCCGCGACGTGGTGATTTTGCTCGATTCGATCACGCGCCTTGGTCGCGCTTACAACACGGTGGTGCCGTCTTCGGGCAAGGTGCTGACGGGGGGCGTTGACGCCAATGCGCTGCAGCGGCCGAAACGGTTTTTTGGGGCGGCGCGGAATTTGGAGCAGGGCGGCTCGCTGACCATTATCGCAACGGCGCTGATCGAGACCGGCTCGAAAATGGACGAAGTGATCTTTGAGGAATTCAAAGGCACCGGCAATTCCGAAGTGATCCTTGATCGCAAAGTCGCCGACAAGCGGGTCTTCCCGGCGATCGACATTACCCGGTCAGGCACGCGCAAAGAAGAATTGCTGGCGCCGCGCGACATTTTGCAAAAGATGTATATCCTGCGGCGGATTTTGAACCCGATGGGCACGACCGATGCGATCGAGTTCTTGCTGGATAAATTGCGCAACACCAAGACCAATCAGGAATTCTTCGATTCGATGAATTCGTAAGGTTGCGCTTTTAGGCGAAAGCTTGCGGCAGCCACGGGAGCAAGCGCGCCAATTCGCCGGCCGGCGAAGCGGGCGCGTTGGCAGCTTGGACGAGCAGGCCTTGGCTGTCGGCGAGCACCGAGACCAGCGATGAATCCTGGTTTTCCAGCGATCGAGCGGTGAGAACCGCTTCGGCGCTGATGGAGAGCTGGGCGCGGCGGTAATGTTCACGCGGGCCATTGGCGGGAAGCGGCGCGGCGAGGCGGACGGGCAGGGTTTGGTGGGCGATCGGCGGGGCGGTCGCCAGCAGCGTTTCCAGTAATGGGGCCAAAAACAGCCGCGCGCAGACCATGGCCGAAGCAGGATTGCCCGGCAAGCCGAGCACCAGGCGATCGCCCAGGCGGCCGAACCAGGTCGGCTTGCCTGGACGGACCGCGACTTTGTCGACCGCGAGCTCCAAGCCCAAGGAGGCCAAGGCCGGTCGCGCATGGTCATGCGGGCCGACCGAGGCGCCGCCGATCAGCACAAGAATGTCGGCGCTTTGCTGAATTTCTGTAATCGCCGCGATGATGGCGGCGGGATCATCCGGGATGGGCGGCAGAGCGGTCGCTTCAGCGCCCCACAGCGCGGCGATGGCGGCGATTCCAAAACTGGCCGAGTCAAAGATTTGCGCAGGCGAAGGGGTTTGCCCGGGCGCGACGATCTCATCGCCGCCGCCGAGGATGGTAAGGCGCGGGCGACGCCGCACCGAAAGATGGCTGGCGCCGGCGCTGGCGGCGAGGACGAGGTCATTCGGCCCGAGCCGGCGCCCCGATGGCAATAAAGCGGCGCTGGCGGAAAAATCGCCGCCGCGGGATCGGATATGGGCGCCCAACGGGCTGATCGCGGCGCGCAAGACATCGCCGTCACGGCGCGCGTTTTCCTGGATCAAGACGGTGTCGGCCCCATCAGGAATAGCGGCGCCGGTCGAGATACGGATGGCTTCGCCGGGTTGAAGGACGCCCGAAAAGGGCCGGCCGGCGGCGCTCTCGCCGACAAGGCGCAGGTCTTGCGGCTCGGCGGAATGGGCAAAAGCGTAACCGTCCATGGCGGAGGCGTCGAAGGGCGGTTGGTCGCGGCGCGCGACAATCGGGGCGGCAAGGACGCGGCCCAAGCAAGCGGACAAGGCGATGGATTCCACCGGCAAAGGCGCGGCGCCGGCGCAGAGGCGGGCTTGGGCCTGGGCAACGCTGATCATGGCTCGCTACGCCGATAGGCGCCGGAAGCGCCGCCGTCTTTTTCCAAAAGCTGGATCGCGTCGATGACCATGTCGCGATCGACGGCCTTCAGCATGTCATAAATGGTCAGGCAAGCAACGCTGACGGCGGTCAGCGCCTCCATCTCAACGCCGGTCGGGCCATGGGTCGCGGCGATCGCCTCGACCGTAAAACCAGGCAAAGCTGGATCGGGGCGAAGGACGACGCTGACCTTGGTCAAGGCGATCGGGTGGCAAAGCGGGATGAGCTGGCTGGTCTGCTTGGCGGCCTGGATTCCGGCGATCTCGGCGATCAGGGCGACGTCACCCTTCTTGGCGCCGCCAGTGAGCGCGCGCTCGAGCGTTTGCGGGTGCATCCGCACGCGGCCGGACGCGATCACACGGCGGGCGGTGCTGGGCTTGTCGCCGACATCGACCATCACGGGTCGGCCATCGGCGGCGAAATGGGTGAGGCTGGGAGGGCGGGGTTGCGGGTCGGTCATGATTTCTCGGATGGCGCATTTGGAGGGAACCTTCTGGATACCACGACGAATTGCTTCGCGCCTATGCCGAGCTTGCATATTCACCATTATGAGGTAACGTTAATCCCTGGGTAACGGCTAAGTTGTCGCGCGGGAGGCAGAATGTTACACAAGTTTAACAAAAAGAGCGCGTTGATGGCGCTCATCGGTCCGCTTTTGGCGATCTTGATGATGATGCCGGCGGCGGCTTCGGCGCAGAGCGATCGCGTTCAGCAATTGCAGCGGGTCGCCGACGGATTGAATAGCGCCAATCCAGGCGTGCGGATCGCAACCTTTGAAGACGCCATGGCGACGGGTGACCGGGTGATCCGCCAGCACGCCTTGACGCTCGCGATGGCGAGCAAAGACCGCAATCTTCGCTCCGCCGCCGTATATCAAGCGATAAAGAATTCGCCAGAATTGCTGATAAAGTTTGAGCTGATTTCAACCTTGAGTGAAGGTAATGCAAAAACGTTTCAGAACGCATCTGGCGGTTCTCTGGACGTCAAGATTGCCGATTTTGATGACGCGACCGGAAAGTTCTCGGTTTTTTCCTCATTCAGCGCTCGATCCAGAGATAAATTTGAGACAAATCCAGCAGCGATTTCCGGCGATCGATTCAGTTTTACCTTGAGCGTAGGAGCAATCTTCTACAATTTTTATTGCCGCGGTTGGGCGAAGAGCAATGAAGGCAGCGTCGAGCTGACTGGAATGATGGCCTGCAATCAAAATACGGGCGAATATAAGATCAAGATCGACCTGATCGGTTAAAATTGTTATGAAATTCTGTGTGGTGTTCGGTTGGTCTTGGTTGCTCAGTGCGTGCTGGCTGCCGCCCGCATTTGCGGAGAGCATGTTGCGGGGCGACCTCGTCGAACGCTATCCCGCCTCGGAAATTTCCGGCGCGCAATTGGTCGGGGCGTTTTTTGGCGATCCGGATCGCGCCGTCGATCCCAATCAAATGTCCGTCTATGTCCCGCAAATGACCGCACCGCCGAGCGTGTGTCTGCGCGCCGAAACCAGAGACGGATTATACCGCGCCGAATTCAGCGGGGTGGGCAATGTCGGCGAAGACGGGTTTCAATCGGTCGATCCCTCGCCCGCATGGCGGCATAAGGGTGTCCTGGCCAAATATAAAATTAAGGACTTCGCCGTGATCGCGCGGCAAAGCGCGACTTGCGGGCTGTCCGGGAAAGAAACAATCCTCCCGGTTAGAACCAGCGACATCACCGATGTTTTGTTCGTGAAGATCAATACGCAGCGGGCAGTCAATACCGAAGCGCGGCTTTTCGACGATGCCGGTTGGGAAGCGAGCGGCGTTTGTTCACAGGAAAGCAACAATATTCGGTCTGTCTCGTTTAGCGCAACCTGCGCGTTTAGCAAGGAGACGTTGGATTTGTCGCGTAACAGGAAAGCGACGCTGGAAATTCGGCAAAGACTGCGCACGGGCCGATCAATAACAACCTATTCGATCATGCTTGCCGATTAGAGGCGTTATTGTAGGCGGCGCTTCGTGAAACAATGATGCGACGATTGTTGCGACGATGAGCAACGTGAAAGGCGGCGAGGGGAACAATGAAGGAGCGTTGGAGGTATAGACTAACGCGCTTTTTTGAGCGGACGCTTTGGACTTTTGCCGTGATTTTTGGCGTCGTCATCTTTACACTGCCGCGACCGTCGACGCTCATCGCCCTTCAAGCAAAAACCGAAACAATTGAAATTGAAATTGTCGATCCGGGCGCTGCGAATTTTTTTCTTCGCGCGGCGCGGGATAAAGACACGCAGGAATGCTATAAAGACGTTGAAATCTACCCATCCTTGGGGAGTCGCCTATATTATACAAAGGCGCTGGGCGAAGAGTTTATCATCGCAATTGATGGCGAATACGGGATAAAAACTGTCGATTCAGATGTTATTTCAGAAAAGAAAGACGGCACATTCGGCTTTTCTGAAAATGACTTTGACTGTCGATCCGCGACGTTGATGAGGTTACCAACCAATGGGGTTCTAGATGTCGGGATACAGGTGGTAACAGATTTTGTACATCAACCGCCCCTCCCGTTACATGAGGGCCGGATCACGGTCTATGGTCGGTCAATTCAAGGGCTGCTATATGGCTTGATCCCGATCAATTGGGCGTCGGGTATTTTGCCGGTCAAGCCGGGCTCTTTATATGAAGCGGACGCGGTCGATATTCCGGCCGGCGCCTCCTTGTCGACGCGACCGCTGGATGAGCGGCAAACAGCGCCATTTTGGTGGGGCTTTGCCGATGTCGATTTAAGCGGCGATCCGGCCGATGGCGCCGGGATGTCGATTTCGGCATCGTCAAATGCAATCAACCTGACGATTGCCGCGCCTGCGCCGAAGTTTGATCCGAGAACCGGGAAAAAGACAGCCTTAGAGCCAGATGTACTGGCGTTGTCTTCGCAAGCACAAAATCTTGCCGACCCAACTTTCCGTTGGATTGTATTTTTGTTTGGAGCTGTTGGAGCCGTCATTACTGTTGTCCATTCGGTTTTGTCTCGCCAGAAATAAAGTCTTTCAGGACGCTATTGTAACATGTTGACTAAGGCAGCGTTTCTAGGTTTGTCTATTTTATGTTTTCTGCCGTCGATCGCGTTGGCGGAGCCTGTCATTATTGGCTCGGGCGATTATGAAGGCCAGGGGTGGATATTTCAACATTATCGAAAATGCGTCGGCGTCACAGCAAGACATGTTGTTGATCGAGAAATCCGCCAACCCATCGTGATCGGCAAGGACGGATCACAGGGCCAAGTGGATCGTGTTGTCTACCACGCGTCTTTAGACCTTGCGGTCTTCTCGATTGTCGGGGGCTTGGCGGCCAAATGCCCGGCATCTGCGGCAGGAGACAATGACAGTCGCCCAACGCTTCGGCGCGCGTTTGAGGACGGGCGCACCGCTGTCTATTTAAGACGCGTCCCGGACGGGCTGACGCCGGTCATCTTGGATATCGTCGGCGTTTCGGAGGGTAATTCGACGTTTACGCTGTCACCGAGGGCCGACGCGCGCGACGGTTTTGTTCGGTCCGACAGCGGCGGCCCGATATTGATCCAATCGAACCGATTTGGCGAAAGCGGCCTGCCGGTGGGAATTACGTTCGAGGTCATTGAGGGAAGCGGCGGCGAGCAATTTATCGAAGCCATTTTCATCAGTGAGGCTCGGAAAATTCTGGAAACCGAATTTCTGCCTAACGAACGATTGTTAGGCGCGGCGGCAAACGCGTTTTCGATCCTGGATTTCGCCGGAAAGACGATTGATCCCGCCTGCGGCCCGCTGAATCTTACCAAAACCGGTCAGCTCTGCGGGTGGAAAGTTGCGCGAGAAGATGGACCGCCCATAGCCGTCCAGGGTAAACTTGCAGCGTCGCTTGCCTCCGTTACTGCCGTCGAGATTGTTTTGGGCGCAGGGTCAGATGTGACGGGACTCTCGGTGTCGACAAAATCGCGCGACGACAGCGATTGGTCTACGGATCGTTATTGCCCGACCTATGGTCAAAACAAAATCATCTGTACGATTTCCGAAAGAAGTATTTCTCGTTTTCGCCTCGAATTGGAGGCCAGAAATTTAGAATTGATAAGCGTGAGATTTGTAAATAACGTTGAATAGCAATTGTGACGGCTTTCCTGCTTAATTGGACGTTACTGTAAAGCGGCTTTATCTAGCTATCAAATACTTCTTTTGTATTAACACAGTTGGGCATTTTCTCAAACGAAACATTGCCGCTGACCGCATAAGGCGCCGCGTAGGTGCGACCAATTGATCTCGATCAAGCGCGGGGCGGACAGCGATCATGGACAGCCGATTTCCGTTAAGGCAGATTGAGCGGGCTCCGAGCTTGGGCGTCTAACGCACCCTCCGCACGCCATGAGGTCCAAGCCGGGCGGGTCGGCGCTTGCGACATTTGAGGTCGCAGCGGGCCTCGCCAAAGGGAGGCGCTGGAAACGGCGCCTCCTCCCGCACTTGGAAAGGGGCTGTCGAGCGTGGAGAGATTGCAAGACCGCTTTGGGCGGCGCTTTTCGTATTTGCGGCTGTCGGTGACGGAAGCGTGCAATTTCCGCTGCACCTATTGCCTGCCTGACGGCTATCGGAAGATCGCGCCGCATGATTTCTTGCGGGTCGATGAGGCCAAGCGGGTGGCGGCGGCGTTTGTCGGCTTGGGCGCGCGCAAAGTGCGGCTAACGGGCGGCGAGCCCAGTCTGCGCAAGGATTTGCCCGAGTTGATCGCGGCGGTCGCGGCGACCGGGGTTGAAACGGTTGCGCTGACGACGAATGGCTGGGTGTTGAAACGGGAGATTGGCGCCTGGGCGGCGGCCGGCCTGACGCAGGTGAATGTCAGCGTTGACAGCCTCGATCGGGAAAGCTTTGCGCGCGTCACCGGACATGATCGGCTGGAGGACGTGCTGGCGGGGGTTGAACGGGCGCTGGATCTGGGGCTGGCGCGCGTCAAGCTGAATGCGGTGTTGCTGAAGGATTTGGCGGCGCGCGGCTTTGATGATTTCGCCGATTATCTGCGGACGCGGCCCATCAGCGTGCGCTTCATCGAGGTGATGCGAACCGGCGACAATGCGGCGTTCTTTGCGGCGCAACATGCGCCGGGGTCGGTCTTGCGCGATTGGCTCGCGGCGCGCGGCTGGCAAGCGCAAGCGCGGGGCGGCGATGACGGCCCGGCGATCGAATTTGCGCATCCCGATTATCGGGGGCGGTTCGGCCTGATCGCGCCTTATGCGCCCGGCTTTTGCGATTCCTGCAACCGGTTACGGGTTACCGCGCGCGGTCAATTGCGGTTGTGCCTATTTGGCGATGGCGGCGTTGATCTGCGTGATCTGCTGCAAGCCGATGCGGACGATGAGGATTTGCGCGCGCGGATCGTCGCGGCGGTGGCGGGCAAGGCCGCGCGCCATTATCTGCACGAGGGGCTGGTCGGCGACGCGCGCCATTTGGCGCAAATGGGCGGGTGAGGCCCGGATGGGTTGTCCTCATGTTTCGGTCGATGTAATTATGCCCGTGTTGGCGGCTGTTACCGGTTGTTTTGTATTTGTTAAACCTGCGCGTATGAAAGTATAGATCGCGTCTATAGGTCGGCGCGAAGGCGGCTCATTGACATCACCTATTTTTGACATTGACACAATTTGTTTGCCGCGGCGCAAACCGCGCGGTATACCCGAACGGGTTTGCGGATAAATCCAGTGCAAAATAATGATGCAATGGTCATGTCGACTTTTACAGCGACATAAAAACGATCCGATGTATCGATGGATCGCGTGATTATTGATTGCTTTTCGACTTCTCTCTTCGATTGTTGTCATGTTACTGGAGCGGACAGATGCGCATGAAATCAACAGCAATTTTATGGATGTCCACCGCGATGCTGGCTTTGGCGGCGTCCGGGGCGCTGGCGCAACAAGCCGGCGAGGCGGCGCCTCGCGCGCAACATGGAACGCAGCGCCCGCAGGTCTTTTTCCCCGAGCTGTTGGACCTCTCGGCCCTGCGGCAAAATGCGCTGCGCCATGCGCCGGCGAGCGCGGCGGGCGATTACGCCGCCCGCTTTGCGGCTTTGGACTTGGCGGCGGTGAAAGCCGACCTCAACACCGCGCTGACAACCTCGCAGGATTGGTGGCCGGCGGATTACGGCAATTACGGCCCGTTGTTCATCCGCATGGCCTGGCACGCCGCCGGCACTTATCGGATTGCGGATGGTCGCGGCGGGGCGGGCGCGGGGCAAATCCGCTTTGAGCCGCTGAATAGCTGGCGCGACAACACCAATCTCGACAAAGCCAAGCGGCTGTTGTGGCCGATCAAGCAGAAATATGGCGAGCAAATCTCCTGGGCCGATTTGATGATCTTGGCCGGAAATGTCGCGCTGGAGAATATGGGCTTCAAAACCTTTGGATTTGCAGGCGGGCGGATCGACGCCTGGGAGCCGGATTTGACCTATTGGGGCCCTGAGCTCGATCTTGCCTCGAGCCGGCGGTATAGTGGTGATCGCCAGCTCGCCCAACCGCTCGGCGCGGCCGAAGCCGGCTTGATCTATGTCAATCCGGAGGGGCCGAACGGCAATCCCGATCCGATCGCTGCGGCGCGCGACATTCGCGAAACCTTTGGCCGCATGGCGATGAATGACGAAGAAACCGTGGCGCTGATCGCCGGCGGCCACACGTTCGGCAAGAACCACGGCGCGCAGAAAACCAGCTGCGTTGGAGCGGCGCCGGCGGCGGCCGACGTGACGCAGCAGGGCCTGGGGTGGAAAAACAGCTGCGGCAGCGGCGTCGGCGCCGATACGACGACGAGCGGCCTGGAAGGCGCCTGGACGGCGAGCCCGGCGCAATGGTCACACCAATATCTGACCTTCCTGTTCCAATATGAGTGGAAACAGACCCGCAGTCCGGCCGGGGCGATCCAGTGGATTCCGACCGATGAGACGGCGCAATTCGTGCCCGACGCGCATGATCCGGAGAAGCGACATGCGCCGGTGATGTTGACCACAGATTTGTCGCTGAAAATGGACCCGGCCTATCGGCAGGTCTCGCAGCGCTTCTTGGAAGAGCCGGAAGCCTTTGAGCAGGCCTTCGCCCGCGCCTGGTTCAAGCTGACCCACCGCGATATGGGCCCGCGCGCCCGCTATATCGGCGCCTCTGCGCCAAGCGAGCTCTTGATCTGGCAAGACCCGATCCCCGCCGTCGATGGCGCGCCGATCAATGCCGGCGATATTGAAAAGATCAAAGCCGAGGTGCTGAAATCGGGCCTGGGGGTGAGCGAATTGGTGCGCACCGCTTGGGCGTCGGCCTCGACCTATCGCGACACCGACAAACGCGGCGGCGCAAATGGCGCGCGCATCCGCTTTGCGCCGCAGCGCAATTGGGCGGTCAATGATCCGGCCGAGCTGAGCAAGGTCCTCACCGAGCTGGAGAAAATCCGGGCGGAGTTCAACAAGAAATCCGCCGCCCGCAAGCTGTCGATGGCCGATCTGATCGTGCTGGCCGGCAATGCGGCGGTGGAAAAGGCCGCCAAGGATGCGGGCCTTGATCTGGCGATCGCGTTCGCGCCGGGGCGGGCCGACGCGCTGGAAGCGCAGACCGACGCAGCGTCCTTTGCGGTGTTGGAGCCGAAAGCCGATGGCTTCCGCAATTATATGGCGTCGGGCGTTGCAGGCGGTCCGGCCGCCTGGTTGGTTGAAAAAGCCGATTTGTTGGGTCTGACCGTGGCGGAGATGACCGTGCTGGTTGGCGGCTTGCGGGCGCTCAACGCCAATGCGGGGTCTGCGGCGCACGGGGTGTTGACGAAACGGCCGGGCCAGTTGAGCAATGATTTCTTCCTCAACCTGTTGAGCCTGGATATCGCCTGGCGGCCGGCAACAGAGGCGGGCGTGTTCGAGGGCGTCGACCGCAAGACCGGGGCGCGGCTGTGGACCGCCACCGAAGCCGATCTGATTTTCGGCCATAACGGCGAATTGCGGGCGGTGGCGGAATATTACGCTTATGACGGCGCGGCCAAAACCTTCGCCGAGGACTTCGCCAAGGCCTGGACCAAGGTCATGAACGCGGATCGGTTCGATCTGAAATAGGGGGGGATTACCCTCCGGCGCGGATACGCTCGGCCGCCCAGATTTCCGCATCGGCTTCGGCGCGGATGTCGGGCGCGGGCGGGGCGTGATTGTCGATCAGCGGATCGGGTTTGGCGAGCCGTTCGAGATCGCGCAATTTGCAGATGCGCAAATCCGCGCCGATGACGTCGACGCCATAGGCCTGCAAGGTGGCAAAAGCGCGCGAGAGGTTCTCCGGCGTCATGCCGAGCAGCGCCGCCAGAACGCGCTTTTCATGCGGCAAGTGGATAAGGTCGCTGGCGCCGGTCTTGGCCCGCAAGGTGAGGATATAATTGGCGAGGCGCTCAACGCCTGAGCGCAATTTCTGGTTCTTGATGGTGCGGACGAGGCCGCGATAGCAGCCAGCAAGTTCGCGCGCGACCGCTATGCCAAATAACGGGTCCTCCGCCATGTTCTGGCGAATGGAATGGCCAGAGATCATCAGAATGTCGCAACGTTCAATGGTCCGGGCGCCCATAAGCGCATTGGCGTCGAGCACGACAGCGGCCAGAATGAAGGTCGAGACAGGCCGCAAAATGGTCAGCGTTGTTTCCTTGTCGTTCCAAGTGCCTTGCAATTCGACCTGGCCATCCAGCAGCACATAGAGAAAATCGACATTGTCGCCCTCGAGCAGCAATTGGGTATTGGCCGGGAATTTCTGCAAATGCGCCGCGCCGGTGACGCGCGCAAAGGTCTCCTCGCTGACATTCATGAACATCGGCAAAGCGCGAACGCGGGGGACATCATGGGAACGCATGCGAAAATCGATCCTTCAAACGCCACGCTAAAGCGGAATACTCAACGGCTTTTGCAGGTGTGAGCATGGCGCGCGGCTTGATGTTTATCAAGCGACGCAACGTCGCAGTTCGGCCCGCCGAAGCGATTTGATGAAGATCAAGCGAAGGCTTGATCCGCCGCGCCCGCACGCCTGCGCGTTTCGCCAATCTTGGCTGACCGGTTTCGGATCGGGACTTATTTCGGCGCTCGGCGGCGCGCCAATTGAAATTCATCAAGTCGCTTTGCCCGTCGCGCCCGCAGAAACGGCGGCGGCGCTCGCCCTCGTTCCGAATGGGGCCCCGTGCGAGCCGCCTTTGAGAAAAAGGGGCAAGCAGCATGGGCACAAGTTCCGCCAAACCGGCGCCGGGAGGCACAGGCGCGCTCGGCATGAGCACATTGGCCTTTACGGTCTGTTTCGCCGTGTGGACGATTTTCTCGATCCTCGGCGTACAAATTAAGAAAGATTTGGGGCTGTCGGACACCCAATTTGGGTTGTTGATCGGCACGCCGATCCTGACCGGTTCGCTGATCCGGCTGATACTGGGGGTGTGGACCGATCAATTGGGCGGACGCGTTGTGTTTCCGCTGGTGATGTTGGCGGCGGCGGCGGCGACCTTTTTGTTGTCTTTCGCCGAGACCTATCCGCAATTTTTGCTGGCGGCCTTGGGGGTTGGTATTGCCGGCGGCTCGTTCGCGGTCGGGACGACCTATGTCTCGAAATTCTATCCGGCCGAGAAACAGGGCACGGCGCTTGGTATATTCGGGGCCGGCAATGTCGGCGCCGCGCTGACCAAATTCGCCGCGCCGGTCGTGCTCGCCATGGTCGGCTGGGAGGGCGTCGCTAAAATCTGGGCGGCGGCGCTGGCGGTCATGGCGGTGGTGTTCTTTGCGACCACCAAGGATGATCCGGATCTGGCGCGGCGGCGCGCGCAAGGGGTCAAAGCGCGCTCGCTGGCCGAGCAATTTGCGCCGCTGCAGAATGTGCAGGTCTGGCGCTTTGCGCTCTATTATTTCTTCGTGTTCGGCGCCTTTGTGGCGCTGGCGCTGTGGCTGCCGCGTTATTTGGTTGGGGTCTATGGCTTTGACCTGAAGACGGCGGGCCTGGTGGCGGCGGCCTATTCGGTGCCGGCCTCGATCTTTCGGGTCTATGGCGGGGTATTGTCCGACAAGGTCGGCGCCCGCAAAGTGATGTATTGGACGTTTTTGGTCTCGATCATCACCACCTTTGTGCTGTCTTATCCGGCAACCAGTTATGTGATCGACGGGATCGACGGCCCGATCGCCTTTCGCTTCGCGATTGGACCCGTTGCCTTCATTGGAATCGCGTTTGTCTTGGGCTTTTTCATGAGCCTCGGCAAAGCGGCGGTCTATAAGCACATCCCAATCTATTACCCGAAGGACATGGGCTCGGTTGGCGGCCTGGTCGGCATGATCGGAGGGCTTGGCGGGTTCGTGCTGCCGATCCTGTTCGGGGTGTTGAACGACCTGACAGGCGTGTGGACGAGCTGTTTCATGCTGTTGTTCGCGATCGCGGCCGGCGCGCTCATCTGGATGCATTTCGCCATACGCCATATGGAGCGGGAGGCGGCGGGCCATGTGCTCGACCAATTGCCCGAGCTGCCGGAAATGCAGCCCGTGCATACACCCAAACAACAAGGCGCGCTGGCGGCGCATGCAATCCAGGACTGGCGCCCCGAAGACGCGCAATTCTGGGAAAGCACGGGCAAGAAGATCGCCAATCGCAATCTGTGGATTTCAATCCCGGCGCTGACCTTGTCCTTCTCGGTGTGGATGGTGTGGTCGGTCGTCGTCGCCAAACTGCCCAATATCGGCTTTGATTATTCGACCGATCAATTGTTCTGGTTGGCCGCGTTGCCGGGGCTGTCGGGCGCCACGTTGCGGATTTTCTACAGCTTTATGGTGCCGGTATTTGGCGGGCGGCTGTGGACGACCTTGGCGACCTGGAGCCTGTTGATCCCAGCGATCGGCATTGGCCTTGCCGTGCAAAACCCGGCGACGCCTTACGGGGTGATGTTGGCGCTGGCGCTGCTCTGCGGCTTTGGCGGCGGCAATTTTGCCTCCTCGATGTCGAATATCGGGTTCTTTTTCCCGAAAAAGGAAAAGGGCAATGCGCTGGCGTTGAATGCCGGGCTGGGCAATCTCGGCGTCAGCCTGATGCAATTCATCGTTCCGCTGATCATTACGATCGGGGTGTTCGGGGCGATCGGCGGCGCACCGCAAGTGACGGCCAAAGGCGAGGAATTGTTCCTGCAAAACGCCGGCTTCATCTGGGTTCCGTTCATCATCGCCAGCGCCTTTGCGGCCTGGTTCGGGATGAACGACTTGGCCACCGCCAAAGCCTCGTTCGCCGACCAAGCGGTGATCTTCAAACGGGTGCAGAATTGGGTGATGTGCTGGCTTTATACCGGCACGTTCGGAAGTTTTATCGGCTTTTCGGCCGCGTTTCCGCTGCTGACCAAGACGCAATTTCCCGAGATCAACGTTCTGCAGATCGCCTTTCTGGGGCCGCTGGTCGGGGCGTTGTCGCGGTCGCTGACCGGCTGGGTGTCCGACAAATTCGGCGGCGCCAAAGTGACGATGGCGGTGTTCGTCGCCATGATGGCCGGCACGATCGGGGTTCTGTATTTCCTCGGCATCAAGGATCAGCCTGGCGCGTTTGCAGGCTTTTTCGGCAGCTTCATGCTGTTGTTCTTGGCGAGCGGCGTCGGCAACGCCTCGACCTTCCAAATGATCCCGGCGATCATGCGCAAGGAAGTCGCCCGGCTGGAGCCGCAGCTCGACGGCCCGGCCCGCGTGAAACAAGCCGAAAAAGAAAGCGCCGCGATTACCGGCTTTACCTCGGCGATCGCCGCCTACGCCGCCTTTTTCATTCCGAAGAGCTTTGGCTTTTCGCTGGCGGCGACGGGCGGGGCGCAAGCAGCGCTGTACGGGTTCCTCGCCTTCTATGTGTCCTGCTTGGTGATCACTTGGCTCGTTTATGTGCGGCCGGGCGGATTGCTGCACGATGTCGAAAACCAGCCGCGCGGCGGCGCCGCTTTAGCCGCCTAACGGAAAGGGCAAATCCATGAGCAATGTTTTAGATCGGCTGACCTTCTTTACGCGCAAGACCGAAACCTTCGCCAATGGTCATGGCGTAATGAACAACGAAGACCGCGCCTGGGAGGAGGCTTATCGCCATCGCTGGCAGCATGATAAGATTGTTCGGTCCACCCATGGCGCCAATTGCACCGGGTCTTGTTCCTGGAAGATCTATGTCAAAGGCGGGATCGTCACTTGGGAAACCCAGCAGACCGATTATCCGCGCACGCGGCACGATCTGCCCAATCACGAGCCGCGGGGTTGTTCGCGCGGGGCGAGCTATAGCTGGTATTTGTATTCCTCGAACCGGGTGAAATACCCGCTGGTGCGGGCGCGGTTGGTGAAATTATGGCGCGAGGCGCGCGCCAAACATCCCCCGATCGCCGCTTGGGCCTCGATCGTCGAGGACGCCACGAAGCGCGCCTCCTATCTGACGCGGCGCGGCGGCGGCGGCTTTGTGCGGGCGAAGTGGGATGAAGTAACAGAAATCATCGCCGCCGCTAATGCCTATACGGTCAAGAAATGGGGGCCGGATCGGGTATTCGGTTTCTCGCCGATCCCGGCCATGTCGATGATCTCTTACGCGGCCGGGGCGCGGTATTTGCAGCTCCTGGGCGGAGCCTGCGGCTCTTTCTACGATTGGTATTGCGATTTGCCGCCGGCCAGTCCGCAGACCTGGGGCGAGCAGACCGACGTGCCGGAAAGCGCCGATTGGTATAACGCCGGCTTTATCATCGTTTGGGGCTCGAATGTGCCGCAGACGCGCACGCCTGACGCCCATTTCTACACCGAGGTTCGCTATAAAGGGACCAAATCGGTCGTCATCAGCCCGGATTATTCGGAAGCCTCGAAATTTGCCGATCTGTGGATCAGCGTAAAGCAAGGGACCGATGCGGCGCTGGCGATGGCGATGGGCCATGTCGTGCTGACCGAATTCCATCGCGACCGCCAGGTTCCCTATTTCCGCGACTATATCCGGCAATATTCCGATCTGCCGCTGCTGGTGCGGCTGGTCGCCAAGGATGGGCGTTATGTGCCCGAGCGGTTGCTGCGCGCGGCGGATTTCGCCGATGATCTCGGCGAGACCAATAATCCGGCCTGGAAAACGGTCGGGATCGACGAGGCGAGCGGCGCCGTCGTCGTGCCGACCGGGGCGATCGGCTTTCGCTGGGGCGAACAGGGCAAGTGGAATCTGGAGGAAAAAGCGGCCGACGGCCGGACCGTCAGCCTGCGCCTGGGCCTCAAAGGCGCGCATGACGACGTGGCCGAGGTTCTGTTTCCCTATTTCGCCAATCAAGCAAGCAATGGCTTTGCTTCGACCGACCATCCCGATGTGCTGATGCGGCGCGTGCCGGTCAAAAAGCTGGCGCTAAAAGACGGCGAGACCTTGGTGGCCTCGGTCTATGACCTGTTCCTCGCCAATTACGGCGTCGATCAGGGCTTTGGCGGCGAGCATCTGCCCAAGAGCTATGAAGACCCGGCGCCTTACAGCCCAGCCTGGGCCGAAGCGGTCAGCCATGTGCCGCGCGATCAGATCATTGCAACAGCGCGCGGCTTCGCCAGCAATGCTGAGAAGACCAATGGCCGCTCGATGGTGATCATCGGCGCGGCGATGAACCATTGGTACCATATGGACATGAATTATCGGGGGGTGATGAACCTCCTGATCTTGTGCGGCTGCGTCGGCCAATCGGGCGGCGGCTGGTCGCATTATGTCGGGCAGGAAAAATTGCGCCCGCAATCGGGCTGGGCGCCGGTGGCGTTCGCGCTGGACTGGGCGAGGCCGCCGCGGCAGCAAAACTCAACCAGCTTTTTCTACGCCCATACCGATCAATGGCGTTATGAAACCTTGGACGTCAAAGAAATCCTGTCGCCGACCGCGCCGGCCGGCGATTGGGAGCTGACCTTTATTGACTTCAACGCCAAGGCCGAGCGGATGGGCTGGCTGCCGTCAACGCCGGCGCTGAAAACCAATCCGTTGGAGGTGTGCCGCCGCGCCAAGATCGAAGGGCTCGACCCGAAAGCCTATGCGGTGCGGGAAATGAGCGCCAAGCGGCTCGAGATGAGCTGCATGGACCCGGATGCGGAAGAAAACTTCCCGCGCAACATGTTCGTTTGGCGCTCGAATTTGCTGGGCTCGTCCGGCAAGGGCCATGAATATTTCCTCAAGCATTTGCTGGGGACATCGCATGGCGTGCTGGGCAAGGATCTGGGCGAGACCGGACGGCGCAAACCGGCCGAGGTCAATTGGCGAGCGGAAGGCCCGCGCGGCAAGCTCGATTTGCTGGTCACCATTGATTTTCGGATGTCAACGACCGCGGTTTATTCCGACATCGTTTTGCCGACCGCGACCTGGTATGAGAAAAACGACCTCAATACCTCGGACATGCACCCGTTCATCCATCCGCTGACGGCGGCGGTGGACCCGGCCTGGGAATGCCGCAGCGATTGGGACATTTTCAAAGCGATCGCCAAGAAATTCTCGGAGATTGCGCCCGAAGCCTTGGGCGTTGAGCAGGATTTGGTGCTCTCGCCCATTCAACACGATAGCGCCGCCGAGATGGCGCAAGGGCCGGAGCCAAAGGATTGGTGGAAGGGCGAATGCGACCTGATCCCGGGCAAAACCGGGCCCAACTTGGTCGTCGTCGAGCGCGATTATCCCAATCTTTACAAGCGCTTTACCTCGCTTGGGCCGCTGATGAGCAAAGTCGGCAATGGCGGCAAGGGCCTTGCGTGGAATACCCAGCATGAGGTCGAGGCGCTGGGGCGGCTGAACGGGGTCGTAAGCGAAGAGGGCCCCACAAAAGGCTTGCCGCGCATAGAGACCGACATCGACGCCTGCGAGGCGGTGCTGATGCTGGCCCCGGAAACCAATGGCGCAGTGGCGGTCAAAAGCTGGGAGGCTTTGGGCCTGCAAACGGGGCGCGAACACACTCATTTGGCGCTGCCGAAGGAAGAGGAGAAAATCCGCTTTCGCGACGTGGTCGCCCAACCGCGCAAGATCATTTCCTCGCCGATCTGGTCGGGGCTCGAAAGCGAGCATGTCTGCTACAATGCCGGCTACACCAATGTGCATGAGCGCATCCCGTGGCGGACGCTAACGGGGCGCCAACAGCTCTATCAGGACCATTCCTGGATGCGGGCGTTCGGCGAACAGCTCTGCGTCTACAAACCGCCAGTGGATTTGAAGACGATCGACCCGGTGCGCGGGCGCAAGCCGAATGGCGAAAAAGAGATTATGCTCAATTTCATCACCCCGCACCAAAAATGGGGGATCCATTCGACCTATACCGACAATCTGATGATGTTGACGCTCAATCGCGGCGGGCCGGTGGTCTGGCTGTCGGAGGTTGACGCGCAAAAAGTCGGCATTGTCGACAATGATTGGGTCGAGGCGTTCAACGCCAATGGCGCGCTGACGGCGCGCGCAGTGGTCTCGCAGCGCATGAAAGAGGGCACGGTATTCATGTACCACGCCCAAGAAAAGATCGTGAACACGCCCGGCTCGGAGCAAACCGGCCAGCGCGGCGGCATCCATAATTCGGTGACGCGGGCGGTGCTGAAGCCGACCCACATGATCGGCGGCTATGCGCAGCTGAGCTACGGCTTCAATTATTACGGAACGGTCGGCTGCAACCGGGATGAATTCGTCTTGGTGCGGAAGATGAAGGTCGTCGATTGGCTGGAGCGCCCGCGCCCCGGCAATGCGGTCCAGCAGGAGGGCTGAGGGATGAAAATTCGTGCGCAAATCGGCATGGTGCTCAATCTCGATAAATGCATCGGATGCCACACCTGCTCGGTGACGTGTAAAAACGTCTGGACCAATCGCGAAGGCGTTGAATACGCCTGGTTCAATAACGTCGAGACGAAGCCAGGCATCGGCTATCCGCGCGATTGGGAAAATCAGCAACGCTGGAAAGGCGGCTGGGTCAAAAAACCGAATGGCAAAATCGAGCCGCGCATTGGGGCGAAATGGCGCATCCTCGCCAAGATTTTCGCAAACCCGGACTTGCCTGAGATCGATGATTATTACGAGCCGTTTGAGTTCGATTACCAGCATTTGCAAACAGCGCCCGAGCTGCAAGCCTTTCCGACGGCGCGGCCGCGCTCGCAAATCACCGGCGAGCGGATGGAAAGGATCGAATGGGGCCCGAATTGGGAAGAAATTCTCGGCGGAGAATTCGCCAAACGGTCGAAGGATCAAAACTTCGAGGGCGTCCAGAAGGAGATGTACGGCGCCTTTGAAAACACCTTCATGATGTATCTGCCGCGCCTGTGCGAGCATTGCTTGAACCCGACCTGCGTGGCGACCTGCCCGTCAAGCGCGATTTATAAGCGCGAAGAGGACGGCATTGTCTTGATCGATCAGGAAAAATGCCGGGGCTGGCGGATGTGCGTCACTGGCTGCCCCTACAAAAAGATTTATTATAATTGGTCTTCGGGCAAATCGGAAAAATGCATTTATTGCTATCCGCGCATCGAGGACGGGCAACCGACCGTTTGTTCGGAGACCTGCGTGGGTCGCATCCGGTATTTGGGCGTGATCCTCTATGACGCCGATCGGGTCGAAGCGGCGGCCAGCGCTGCGGAAAAGGACCTCTATCAACGCCAGCTCGACATCTTTTTGGACCCGAATGATCCGAGCGTGATCGCTCAAGCGCGCGCCGAAGGCATTCCAGAGGCGTGGCTGGAGGCGGCCAAGAAAAGCCCGGTCTATAAAATGGCGATCGACTGGCGCGTCGCTTTTCCGCTGCATCCGGAATATCGGACCTTGCCCATGGTCTGGTACATCCCGCCGCTCTCTCCGATCCAGGCGGCGGCGGCGACCGGCGCGATCGAGCATGACGGCGTCATGCCGGACGTCAAATCGCTGCGCATTCCAGTGAAATATCTCGCCAATCTGCTGACGGCTGGCGATGAGGCGCCGGTGGTGTCGGCGCTTGAGCGGATGCTAGCGATGCGGGCGTTCATGCGCGCCAAAACCGTCGGCGGGGTTGTCGATCCATCCATCGCGGCGCGGGTCGATCTGACGCCGACAGCGATCGAAGAAATGTATCACGTAATGGCGATCGCCAATTACGAAGATCGCTTCGTGATCCCGTCAACCCACCGCGAAGGCGCCGAAGACGCCTATCATTTGCGCGGGATGAGCGGCTTTTCCTTTGGCAATCAAGCTTCTGGCGGGCGGACCGATGTCGGCCTGTTCGGGGCGGCCAAGAAACGCCACGCCAAACAAGAAATGGAGGGCTGAAAATATGACCAAAACATTCAAAGCGCTGGCGCTACTTTTGTCTTATCCCGAGGCCGATCATCGCGGCGCCTATGGCGAGGCGTTGGGCATTTTGCGGGACGAAGGATTGGCGCGAGTCACCGCCGGTCTGGAGAAACTGGTCCGGCAATTGGAGGAGGATGACCTTCTCGACCTGCAATCGCGCTATGTGCATTTATTCGATCGCGGCCGCGCTTTGTCGTTGCATCTCTATGAGCATGTGCATGGCGAAAGCCGCGATCGCGGCGCGGCGATGGTCGAGCTGGTCGAGCTTTACGCGCAACATGGCCTGGCCTTGGGCCCGCAGGAATTGCCCGATTACCTGCCGGTGTTTATGGAGTTCTTGTCGATCCTGCCGATCGAGACGGCGATCGACCTGCTCGGCGAGGCCGGCCATGTGATCGAGGCGCTGGCCGAACGCTTACGCAAACGCAAATCGCCCTACGCAGCGGCGATGGCGGCGTTGGCGAGCCTTGTCGGGCGCCACATGCATAAGCAAGCGCGCGACGCGTTGCTGCAGCAGCCCGATGAAGATGTCGATGACCTCGAAGCGCTTGACCGGGTGTGGGCGGAAGAGCCCGTCCAGTTTGGGCCCGACCAAAGCGGCTGCCCCCAAGCGCGCGACATGCTGGCGCAGATGGCGGGAGGCGTCCGATGACGATGTCGCTTCGATGCCCGATCGGCGCGCTCGGCCTGATGATCGGCGCCGCCTTTGGTCCCAGCGCTTGGGCGCAGCAAGCCGCGCCGCCGGCAAGTGAAACGGAAAAGCCGCCGATCACCGATTTTGCCGGTCGCTTGGGACTGCCGGGCAAGATCATCCTCGATAGTCGGTTGCGCTATGAACATGTGTCTCAAGAAGGGCTGGAAGACGGCAATGCGCTGACGCTCGCCGGGCGGCTTGGGTATGAGATCGCGCCAATCAAGCCGCTGTCCTTTCTGGTCGAAATGGAAGGCGTTGCGCAGTTAACGACGGATTTCGCCGATACGGTCGAATTTCGGCCGGGCCTGCCCGTCGTTGCCGATCCGCAGACCTTGCAGCTCAATCGCTTCCAAATGCGTTATCAAGCGCCGTTGGGCCTGACGGCGACGATTGGCCGCCAACGGGTCATTTGGGACGATGCGCGCTTTGTCGGCAATGTCGGGTTCCGCCAAAATGAGCAGACCTTTGACGCGCTGTATTTGGATTGGAAGCCGGATCCATCGCTGGAATTGCGTTATGGTTTTCTGGATCGGATCAACCGGATCTTCGGCAATGACAGTCCGGTCGGGGCTTTTCAAAGCAATTCGCATATCGCCCAGCTCGATTGGAAACCGCAGCCGGTTGGCGCTGTCGCGGCCTATGTGTTGGCGCTCGATTTCCAAAACAGCCCACGCAATTCCCATCTGACCTATGGCGCGCGGTGGAGTCGGCCGTTCAATTTTGGCGACTGGCGCGCCAAACTGGGGCTGGAAGGCGCAAGGCAGGTCGATTTCGGCGAAAATCTGACCGATTTCACGGTGCATTACGCCAAGACATTGGCCTCTGTGGGGCGCGGCCCGATTGACGTAACGTTCACCGGCGAATGGCTGGAGGGCGATGGCGTGCGCGGTTTTGAAACGCCGCTGGCGACCTTGCACGCCTTTCAAGGCTTTGCCGATTTGTTCCTGGTCACGCCAGCGGACGGTCTGCGCGATTTCAACGTGAGCATGACCTGGAAACTGCCAAATCCGCCGATCGGGCAGGCGTTCAGCCTGTTGGTGCGCGGGCACAGTTTTACCGACGATGACGGTTCGGCCTTGTTTGGACGCGAATTCAACGCGCTGGCCCGCCTGAAAATGAACGCTTGGCTGACGCTGGAATTGCGCAGCGCCGTGTTTGGCGGCCTCGACCCCCGTTTTGCGGACAAAACGCGGGTGTGGCTGGCCGCAGAAGCAAATTTCTAAAGGAGCAATTCTCATGCATCCGGATCTACCTGCTTTGCCCGTTACCGATTGGCTGAACACGGCGCTGTTCGGCTTTTATCCTTATATCTGCCTTGCCGTAATGGTGATTGGATCGGTGCTGCGATTTGATCGCGAGCAATATACGTGGCGCACGGGGTCGAGCCAATTGCTGCGGCGCAAGCAATTGATGTGGGGTTCGAACCTCTTTCACCTTGGCATATTGTTCCTGTTTTTAGGCCATTCGGTTGGATTGCTGACCCCGCACTCGATCTATTCGATCGTCATCACGGCCGAGGCCAAGCAATTGCTGGCGATCATCGCCGGGTCGATCGCCGGCGCGGTGTGCTTTATCGGCCTGACCTTGCTGATGCATCGGCGGTTTTTCGACGCGCGCATCCGGCGCACCAGCACTTTTGGCGATAATGCGGTGCTCGTGATCTTGTGGGTGCAGCTGAGCTTAGGCTTGGCGACGGTGCCGTTCTCGCTGGCGCATGACGACGCCTCGGTCATGTTGCGCTTATCCTCCTGGGCGCAGGGCATTTTGACCTTCAAGCCCGATAGCGCCGATTTGGTGCGGGGGCTCGATTGGCCCTATCAGGCGCATTTGCTGCTGGGGCTGACGATCTTCTTGCTGTTTCCGTTCACGCGGCTCGTCCACATTCTGTCGGCGCCCGTGTGGTTTTTAGGCCGGCGCGGCTGGCAATTGGTGCGCACGCGCCATCGCGACATGCCGACCCGCCTGGCGGGCGGCCTGCAGAGCCCGGCGGAGTAAGAGCGATGACGACCTTGATCGACGCTTTGGCGGCGCGCAGCGGCAAGACCCATCCGCTGGTGGAGGCGGCGGCCGGTTGTGGCGGTTCGTGCGCGACGGGGCCGCAGCCAGCGGCGCGGCGCGGGGTCGATGCGCCGCCGGTTCGGGTGAACGGAATCGTCATCGATGAAGCCGACATCGCCCGCGAGTCCCAACATCATACCGTTGGCTCGATCGAGGAGGCGCGCGCCGCCGCCGCGCAAGCCCTCATCGTGCGGCATTTATTGCTGGAACGGGCCGGCGAATTGTCCCTGGCGCCGCGCCCGGAGACCGATCCGCTCGGTCGCTGGGAAAGCGATGACGAAGCGCTGGTCCGCGCCGTGTTGGATCTCGAAGCCGCGCCGATCGAGCCGACCGAAGCGGAATGCCGTCGCGTTTATGCGGCGCAGAGCGCGCGCTTTGCGATGCCGTTCGAGCGGGCCGAGCCGATCATCCGCGATCGCTTGCGGGCGCGGGCCTGGATGACCAGCGCGGCGGCCTATGTGGCGCGGCTTTATCGGAGCGCGCGGATCGAGGGATTGGATCGCCGACCGGAGGGCCCGCCATGATCCTGGAAGATGATTTCATCGCCGCCGCTGTCGGCCCGCCCGGCTTGCAGATCGATCGATCGCCGCCTGGGCTCTTGCGCGACCCGCTCGAGTTTTTGTTCATCGAGCATTACCGGCATCGGCAATTATGCCGGATCCTCGAGCATTTGGCGGCGGCGACCGCCTTCGAGGGCGGGCTGATTTCGACGACGGCTGATTTCATCCGCTATGATTTGGCGCTGCATGTGATCGATGAGGAGGAAGACCTGTTCCCCCTTTTGCGGCGGCGGGCCGATCCCGATGACGCGATCGAGGATGTGCTCGGCCGGCTGTCGGGCGAACACGCCAAGGATCAGGACCAGGCGCGGCTGGTGCGCGGGGTTTTGGACGCGGCGCTGGCGGCGCGGACTGGGCCTGCACAACAGGCCGGGGCGGCGCATGTGTTGCGCGGCTTTGCGACGCATCAGCGCAATCATCTGGCGCTGGAAAACGCGGTCGTCATGCCACTGGCGCGGTTGCGGCTGACGCCGGCCGATCTTGCGGCGATGAGCAAGCGCTTTGCGGCGCGGCGCGGCATTGTTTTGTGAGGGGCGCAGCCGATGATCGAGGATTTGCTCAATCGCAATATCGCCTGGGCCGCCGCTAAAGCGCGGATCGATCCAGAATATTTCCGCCGATTGGCCGATCAGCAAGCCCCGGATTATCTTTGGATCGGCTGTTCCGACAGCCGCGTGCCGGCCAACGAGATTGTCGGTCTCGATCCGGGCGAATTGTTCGTGCATCGCAATGTCGCAAATCTCGCGCCGGCGCAGGACGCCAATTTCTTGTCGGTGCTGCAATATTCGGTTGAGATTTTGAAAGTGCGCCATGTCATCGTCTGCGGCCATTATGGCTGCGGCGGG
>DHHV01000083.1:39869-40372 GCA_002403455.1 Hyphomonadaceae bacterium UBA4763
ACGAGCGGCGTTGAGCGGGCAACGGCATGGGCTGATCGATCATTGGTTGGCGCCGGTGCGTCAACTCTGCGAAGCGGACGGCGCGCGTTTGAACGAAATCGCCGATTTCGAGGCGCGGGTGAATGCGGCCTGCGAGGCCAATGTCCGCGCGCAAGTGCAGGCGATTGCCTGCAATCCGTTCGTGCGCGACGCCTGGGCGCGACGCCAGCCTTTGGCGATCCACGGCTGGATCTATTCGATCCGCGACGGGCTGATCCGCGATCTGGAGACCAGCGTCGCTGGGGCGAAAACGCTGGAGCTTGGTAAAAACGCCCCACGCCGCGCCCGCCCGACCGCCAAGCCCAATCCGCGCACGGCGCGCTTGCGCTTGGTCGATTCCAAAGACGACGCCGATGGGTGAAAAAGTCGAGCTGGCGTCGTCGCCTTGCGCGGCGAATGAAGCGATCCTCGGCTTTGCGCCGGCAGCGGCGGCTGTCGCAACGTTGGTGCTGGCTGGCGGGGAA
>DHHV01000083.1:40697-47236 GCA_002403455.1 Hyphomonadaceae bacterium UBA4763
CCCGCATGGGCGGCGGCAAGCCGCAGCGTTTGCTCGGCGAGCAAAGCCTGTTGGCGCGGGCGCTGGACAAGGCCACAGGGTTCGGCGGGCCGGTTGCTCTGGGCTTGCGGGCTGGCGGCGCGGTCGAGGCGCCGGCTGATATCGCCATAGTGACCGATTGGGACGGCGCCATGGGGCCGCTCGCCAGTTTGGCGGCCGGGTTTGATTGGGCGGCGCGGGTTGACGCGGGTTATTTGCAAATCTTGCCCTGTGACGCCCCCTTTGTTCCGTCCGATTTGACGGCAAAGCTTGCGATCACGCTGCGGCGGGAGGCGCGATTGGCGGCGTTGCCGCGCAGCTTTGGGCGGTTGCATCCGGCCTGCGGGTTATGGGCCATCGGCGCGCGCGCTTTTCTCGCGCCTTATGTTGCAACGGGCCGCGCCGCGCTGATCGGATTTGCGCAGGAGATTGGCTTCGCGACCGTCGATTGGCCAGACAACGGCGACGATCCGTTCTTCAACATCAATTCACCGACCGATTTGGCGGCGGCGGAACAGCGGCTGCGGGACAGGGGATGAGGCGCCGCTCGCACAAATGAGGCCTTGCCATTCGTCAAACGCGGCGCGCCGACTTGGCGCTAAATTCGCGGACATGGAGGCTCATCATGTTGCTCAGAGACCAAGCCGTTAAAGACATCGCGCTGGAGCGCCCGGGCGCAACGGCTATTTTTCGTCGCAATCGCATCGATTTTTGCTGCAATGGCGCGCGCTCGCTCAACGAGGCGGCGGCGGCGCGGGGCATCGCCACGGACGTGCTGGAGGCCGAGCTTGCCGCGTTGACGCCCGGGCCGATTGGGGACTTGCCCACCGAGCCGGACGCGCTGATCGATCTGATCTTGCGGCGATTCCACGAGGTGCATCGCGTTGAGTTGGTCGAGCTGGTGCGGCTCGCTGCCCGCGTCGAAGCGGTGCATCGCGATCATCCCGATTGCCCGACCGGTCTTGCCGCTTTTCTGTCGGAGACGGCCAATGAGCTGGAAGATCACATGATGAAAGAAGAAGCGGTGCTGTTTCCGATGCTGAAGGCCGGGCATGGCGCGATGGCGGGCATGCCGATCGCGCGAATGCGGTCGGAGCACCTCGAACATGGCGAGCGGTTGGAAGAGCTGGCGCGGCTGACGACCGATTTCACCCCGCCTGCCGGGGCCTGCACCACCTGGCGGGCGCTTTACGCCGGTTGCGCCAAATTGGACGGGGATCTGCGCGAGCATATCCACATCGAGAACAATGTGCTGTTCGCGTTGTTTGATCGGGATGGGGTGGTCAGCGCTTGCGGTTGCGGCGGTAAGCACTAACCGCCAGCCAAAATCAGCCCCAGGGGCCGCGGGCGGCGGATTTGCCGGCGCCCGTCACCGGCAAGATGCTGGGACCGGCGGCGCTGGGATTCTCGCCCGCTGCGGCCCGGCGCGCGGCGTCCAACGCTAGCAGCCGCTCGACCCGGTTTGCCGTGCTGGGGTGGGTCGTGAACAGATTATCGCCGCGCTCGCCCCGCAAGGGATTGATGATGAACACATGGGCGGAGGCGGGATTGCGCTCGGCTTCGGGGTTGATCAGGCTGCGCGCGCCGCGCTCGATCTTTTGCAGCGCCGACGCCAGCCATAAGGGGCGGCCGCAAATCTCTGCGCCGATACGGTCGGCCTCATATTCGCGGGCGCGGCTGATCGCCATTTGCACAACAGAGGCCGCCAAAGGCGCAAACACCATCAGCGCAATGGTAGCGAAAATCGAGCCGCCGCCTTCGCGATCGCGATTGCCGTTTAACAGCCAGGCGAAATTGGCGAGCAGTCCGATCGCCCCGGCGATGGTCGCCGTCACCGTCATCACCAGCGTGTCGCGGTTTTTGATATGGGCGAGCTCATGCGCCATGACGCCGGCAACCTCTTCACGGGTCAACATGCCGAGCAATCCAGTCGTGGCGGCGACCGCCGCATGAGCCGGATCGCGGCCGGTGGCGAAGGCGTTCGGCTGGGCGTTGTCGATCAAATAGACGCGCGGGGCCGGCAATTGGGCTTTTTGCGCGAGGCTGTGCACATCGCCGACAAAGGCGCGGATCACGGGATTGGGATCGGTGGGGGTGACCTCGTGGGCGCGATAGGCCGACAAAACCAGGCGATCAGAATTCCAATAAGAAAAAATATTGATCCCCAGCGCCACGATAAAGGCGATCGCCATGCCGGGCGCGCCGCCGACCAAATATCCCACGCCGCCAAACAAAGCGGTCATGGCGGCCAGCAAAATGAAGGTCTTCGCGTGGTTCATTGCGTGCGGTCCAGAGGGTAACATCATGGCGCGCGCGGGGGCCCGCGCCAAAGCATGGTTAATGTAGGCTGCTTCGCGCCACCGCGCCAGAGTTACGGCTTTTCAAATCGGCGCCGCGCATGAGACTTGACCAAGCCAGCCGCGCAATTTCTGGTTTGAGCGGTCGGTCGACCAATTACCGGTCGATTTGGGCGTGACCGGAGCGAAAATCAGCATGCCAGCAGCAAAACTCGGCCTCGCCGAACAGTTTACGCCAAAGCTCGTCACGGTTTTGCGCGAAGGCTATCGCGCCCCGCATCTGGCCGCCGACGCCTTGGCCGGCCTGACCGTCGCGATCGTCGCCTTGCCGCTGTCGATCGCCATTGCTGTCGCCTCCGGCGCCGGACCGGCGCAAGGCTTGACCAGCGCGATCATCGGCGGGTTTTTGGTGTCGGCCCTGGGCGGCAGCCGCTTTCAAATCGGCGGGCCGGCGGGCGCGTTCATCGTGCTGGTGCAAGCCGCCATCGCCGCGCATGGCATGGCAATCACCCTCGCCGCCGTGTTTATGTCCGGCGTTTTATTGGCGGGGCTTGGCCTGTTGCGGCTGGGCGTATTCGTCAAATTCATCCCTTATCCGGTTACCTTGGGCTTTACCGCCGGCATTGGCGCGATCATCCTTTCCAGCCAGCTCAAGGAATTATTCGGGTTGCAGCTCGGCGGGCCGGAAGCTGGCCCGATCCTCGAGAAGCTGCCGCAATTGGCCGCTGCAGCGGAGACCGTCAATCTGTCGGCTTTTGGAATTGGCGCGGGCGTTGCCGGCGCGATTTGGGCGTTGCGGGCGTTGCGACCGCATTGGCCAGGCATTTTGATCGCGATCGTCGTTGCGGCCGGATTAACGGCGGCATTGGAGCTGCCGATTGACACGATCGCCGACCGCTTCGGCGAGTTGCCGCGCGGCCTGCCGGCCCCGCATTTGCCGATGATTTCGGTGGCGGATTTGGCGACGATTGCGCCGATCGCGATTTCATTTGCGTTGCTGGGGGCGATCGAGTCGTTGTTGAGCGCGGTTGTCGCCGACGGCATGACAGGACGCCGCCATCGGTCAAACTCGGAATTGCTTGCGCAGGGGATCGCCAATCTGGCGACGGCTTGTTTTGGCGGGATTTGCGTGACCGGGACGATCGCCCGGACGGCGACCAATGTGCGCGCCGGCGCGCATGGCCCGGTCGCCGGCATGATGCATGCTGGTTTCTTGCTGGTTTTCCTGACTGTAGCTGGGCCGCTGATCGGCTACATTCCTCTGGCGGCTTTGGCGGGCGTGCTGATTGTCGTGGCAGTGAACATGATCGAGGCGCAGGCGATGTGGCGGTTGGCGCGTGCCGACCGCGCCGATGCGGTTGTGCTGGCGGCAACCTTTGGGCTGACGCTGTTCCGTGATTTGACCGAGGCGATCTTGGTCGGCTTTGCGCTCGGCGCGCTGGGGTTCATTTATCGGATGGCGCAGACGGCGGCGGTGAAAAGCGGCGGCGCGATGGATGAAGAAGATGCGGCCGATAGCGCTCTTCCCGACCGGGCCGGCTATGATTCAAAAGCCAATCTGCGCGAGGACGTTTTGATTTATCGCGTTTCAGGCGCGTTTTTCTTCGGAGCGGCGGCAGCGATCGGCGCGGTGCTCGACCGGATCGGCGATCACCATCGCGTGCTGATCGTCGATTTTGCCGCTGCGCCGCTGATCGATTCATCGGGCGCGCAGGTCATCGAGGCCTGGATCGGCAAAGCCGCGCGTCGCGGCATCGCGGTTTACGTGACCGGGTTAAGCGCCGAAACCGAACGGCGGTTACGCGCTTTTGGCGTGTTTGACGCTCATGCGCGGTTGCTGACCGATATTGACGGGGCGCTGGCCGATTGGCGCGGGCGAAGCGGGCGCTAATTCGCGTTTCGCGCCGAGGCGCCGAGTGGCAATTGCGCAAAGCGGATGGCGATGGCGACATCGCCGACCGGGATGACGCGCTCGGCCGCAATCGCGCCGCGCCGGTCAAACAGGCGGATGAGGACGGCCTCGCGCGGATCGAGCGCAATAAGGGCGGCAAGCGCGGCGTCCGACAACGCGAACCGGCCTTGGTCGAGGATCGCCGCCACCGGCCAAGCGCTCGCGGCAAAGCCGGCGGGAGGAAGCGGACCCGCGGCCGACAGGATCGGAGCGGGCTGGAGGCTTGGGTTGCGGGTCAGTAAAACCGCGCCGACCGCGCGCGTTGCGCCATTGGCGTCGATCGCCAGCGACAACCCGCCGCGATGGGCGATTAGTCCCAAGGTCGGGGCTTGCAGATCGGCGCCAAAACGCACCGCCCAGACATCGCGGGCATATTTGCTGGCGCGCCAATCAGGGGCGAACACTGCCCGGCCTTGGCGCAAAAAGGCCGGAAAGGATTGGCGCAGCGCCGCGATCGATTGCTGCAACTCGGGCGCGTCGCAGGCAAGCCGGGCGGTGCGGCGGGCGGCGTTTTCATCAGCGGCGGCGAGCCTAGCAAGGCTTGCGCCCGCGCGCAGCGCATCGTGACGGGCCTGCAAGAGCCCCAGCGCTTGGGCGGCTGCTTCATTGGCGGAAAGCGCGCCGCAATGCTGCGCGGCGGCGGCCAAAGCGGCGCGGTTTTCATAAATCGCCAGCGCGTCAACGGCGCGGGCCGGGGCGGCGGCGCTGGCGGCAAGGCCGGCGCCGAGAATCACTGCGGCAAGACGTCGGCAAAGGCTCAATATAAATCGCATCGATGTGTTCTAGAACGCATTGGTTAACATTCAGCGGGCGCATTTGGCGACTTTCGCGCGGCCGCTTTGCGTTTGCGAAAGCCATCCCCATGTCGTAGCGGGTGAAGGCCCATGACGATCGTTTCTGACACCCCCCGCCCCGCCAATGACGCGCAAGCGCGGCCAAGCTCTGGCGCCTTGTTCGCCGCTTCGTTGGCCGAAGCGGCCGGCAAGCGCGACAAATCCCGCAATTTGCGTCCACTGGCGCGGTTGATCCCGTTTGTGCTGGCGCATCGAAACCTGGTGTTCGCCGCTTTCGGTTTTTTGCTGCTGTCCTCGACTGCGACCTTGCTGATGCCGGTGGTGGCGCGGCTGCTGATCGATCACGGGTTTAGCGGCGATCCGGCCCGGATCAATTTCTATTTCCTATTATTGGGCCTCGTCGCCGTCGGCCTGGCGGGCGCCTCGGCGGCGCGGTTCTTTTTCGTCAGCGTATTGGGCGAGCGGGTCGTCGCCGACCTGCGCCGCGCGGTCTATGACCACATTATTGGGCTGTCGCCGGCGTTTTTTGCGCGGTTGCGGACCGGCGAGGCGTTGTCGCGGCTGACGACCGACACCTTGTTGATTGAGAATTTGGTCGGCGCGACGGCGTCCTTCGCCATCCGCTCGCTGGTGACGCTGACAGGGGCGTTGATCTTGCTGGCGGCGACGTCGCTGAAGCTGACCCTGTGGCTGTTGGTGCTGATCCCGATCATGCTCGTGCCGATTTTTGCTTTGGGTCGGGGCGTGCGCAAACTGACGACGGCGGCGCAAGACCGCGTGGCGGATGCAGCGGCGGAAGCGGCCGAAAATCTCGACGCGATCGAGACGGTGCAAGCCTTTGGCCGGGAAAGCCATGCGCGGCGGCGCTTTCGCGAGGCGATCGAGGCGGCCTTCTCGGCCAATCGCTTGCGCATTCGGGCGCGCGCCCAGATGACGGCGGTGGCGATCAGCCTTGGCTTTGGCGGCATTGCTTTGGTGTTGTGGGCCGGCGCGCGGGCCGTGGCGGCTGGCGACATGAGCGGCGGGGCGCTCGCGCAATTTGTGTTTCTGGCGATTTTTGCCGCCTCTTCGATCGCGGCGGTGGCCGAATCCTGGGGCGATGTGCAAAAAGCCGCCGGCGCGACCGAACGCCTGATGGAATTGCTGGCGGAAAAGCCCGAGATCGCCGCGCCGGCCCAAGTGCGCGCCATGCCGATGCCGGCACACGGCGAGATCCGCTTTGACCGGGTGTCTTTTGCCTATCCGAGCGCGCCGGAGCGGCTGGCGCTCGATCAGGTCAGCTTTACGATCGCGCCGGGCGAGACAGTGGCGCTGGTCGGGCCGTCAGGGGCGGGCAAAAGCTCGGTGTTTCGCTTGCTGCTGCGGTTTTACGATCCGGCAAAGGGCGCGGTCGAGGTGGACGGCGTTGCGGGGACCGCCGCCGATCCGCGCGATTGGCGGGGGGGGGTCTCTTATCTGCCGCTCGAGGCGGCGGTGTCG
>DHHV01000021.1:0-32617 GCA_002403455.1 Hyphomonadaceae bacterium UBA4763
CGGCGAGCCCGCCTTGCGCCCAGGCGGTGGCGCTTGCCGCCCCCAGCCGCTGCGGCGCGATCACCAGCGGGCGACGCGGCGCCAGCCGAAGCGCCAAGAACAGGCCTGCAAGGCCCGCCCCTAAAATCAGTGGCCGGCCCGGCTCGAGCGCGCGTTCGTCCAGCAAGTCAGTCATGAAGAAAGGCGATCGTTCTAAAAAGGCGCGCTCAAGAGATCGCGCCGGTTCCACGCTCGAACACAACGGGCGCCGAGGCGAATGACCGCAAAATACCGGTCATCCGATTGGCCGATTCCACCGCCAAATCGAAATTGTCCGGCCAATAATTCTCGAGGTCATACCCTTCTTTCGGAAAGGTCAGCGCGCCGACCTCGCTGTCGATCGTCAATTGCCCGTCGTCAAAGCTCGCTTCGCAGGTTTGCTCGGTTTCGAGCCGGATGTCCGAACAGGTCTCGATCGCCTCAAAGCTGCATAAAAAGTCGCGCGCGTTGGCGCCGGCGCGGATGACCATCCGCCCCGACAACACACAGCTTTGCCGATAGACGCTCGTCCGAAACGACCAAACGCCCAAGACGTCCCGCGCCGTGACCGCCGGGGCCGGCTTGCGCGGGGCCTGCGCCAACGCCGCCCCGTTCAGGACAGATCCGATCAGCATGAGGCTAGAGGCAATAATTGCGCGCATTCCCGCTAAATAACCTCAACCTCGGCCAGCGCCAAGCCGGTTTTGAACGCGGCCGGCGCCGTCGGGCGCGGCAGCGCCAACATGCGGGTGATCGCGCCTTTGGCCCGCGCGATCGTGTCGGGATCGACCAGCACCTCATGCTGCATATGCAGCAACGCATCATAGATGTTCTCGAGCGTGATCTGCTTCATATGCGGGCACAGATTGCAGGGCCGGATGAATTCGACATCCGGATTGTCAGCCGCGACATTGCCGCTCATCGAGCATTCGGTCAGCAGCACCACGCGGCCCGGTTTGTTGGCCGCCACATAATGGGCCAACGCCGCCGTTGAGCCGACAAAATCCGCCGCCGCCGCCACTTCCGGCGGGCATTCCGGGTGCGCCAGAATATGGGCGCCGGGGAAGCCCTCGCGCAATTGCGCAATTTCCTCGAGGCCAAAGCGCTCATGCACTTCGCAGCGGCCATGCCAGGCAATGATCCGCTTGCGCGTATGGGCCGCCACATTCTTGGCGAGGAATTCGTCCGGCAACATGATCACCGTGTCGCCGGGCAAGCTCTCCACCACTTGCAGCGCATTGGACGAGGTGCAGCAAATATCGCTCTCGGCTTTCACATCGGCCGAGGTGTTGACATAGGTCACGATCGGCACGCCCGGAAAGCGCTGTTTGATCAGGCGCACATCCGCCCCGGTGATCGAAGCGGCGAGCGAACAGCCCGCTTTCAAGCTCGGGATCAGCACGGTTTTTTCCGGCGCAAGGATTTTCGAGGTCTCGGCCATGAAATGCACGCCGGCCTGCACGATGATCTCGGCGTCGGTGCGGGCGGCTTCTTGCGCCAATTGCAGGCTGTCGCCGCGGAAATCGCCGACGCAGTGGAAAATCTCACTGGTCATATAATTATGGGCGAGGATCACCGCCTTGCGCTCGGCTTTCAGCGCGTTGATCGCGTGGATCAGCGGCGCATAAAGCGGCCATTCCATCGCCGGAATGAAATCCTTGACGCGCCCATAAAGCGGATCGGTGGCGCGTTTCACCTCAGGCGTATAGCGCAAGCCCCGGCGCGCCGCCGCATCGATCCCTGCGGGACGGGTCGGAATGTCGCAATCGGCGCGCGCGTCGATCAAGGTCGCCATGTCTTCCTCCTGACCGGCGGGACCGGCGCCACAGCGCCAGCGCCCGCCTTTTTATTATGCTCACTTTGAGCAAAACCGAAATGCAGAATCGCGTTAATCGCGATTTGGGTTGGCGCGGCTTTTGCTACTTTTGAGCAAAACCGGATCGCACATGTAGCGCGCGCATCCCGCGCCTGCAAGATCGATCCGATCACGGTTTATCACGCTGTCAAATCAAGCTTGGCCGTTCTTTGGCGACATCTAGAGCCGCCTCCAGCGCCGCGCCTAGCGCAACCAATCGTCCCTCGTCGAATAACCGCCCGGTCAAGCTCGTCGCCATCGGCACGCGCCGCATCGGCTGCGGACCGGGATTAGCCGGCGCGCCGAACAAGGTCCGGGTCGGCCGCTCGATAAAGCCGGAGCGGAACGCCAAAGTCGGATGCCCGGTCATATTGCCGATCAGCAGCAAATTCGCCGCGAAATTCGGGTGGATCAGCACATCCGCCTTGGCCATCAGGGCGTCCATCGCCTGCATGGTTTGGCGGCGCAGGCGCGAGCGCTGCACATGCGCGATCGCGGTTTGGAACCGCGCGGCGCGGAACAAATTTGGCCAGGCTTGATCGGCCTGCCAGGTCAGCTGATCATCAAGATTATCGAGCGTCAGCCCCTCGAACGCCGCCGCCGCCTCGATGACGACGATGTCGCCCAATTGCCCAAACGGCAAATCCGGCAGCTTGACCTCGACGAGGCTTGCGCCCAGCGCTTTGGCCGCCGCCAACGCCGCCCGATCGGGCGCGGCGACATTGTCGCCCGCGAACCAGGCCGGATCATAGCCGATTTTCAGCGATCTTACGTCGAATTTCGGATCAAAGGCCAACGGCGCATCGATCGATCCGGCATCGGCCAAGTCCGCGCCGTTGATCGCGTCCAGCACCAAAATCGTGTCCCAGGCCGACCGACACAGCGGCCCGACCTTGTCCAGCGACCAACATAGCGCCATCGCGCCGGCCCGCGATACCCGCCCAAAGGTCGGCCGCAGCCCGGTCGTCCCGCAGCGATGGCTCGGCGAGACGATCGAGCCCAAGGTTTCGGTGCCGATCGCAAAGGAACACAGGCCCGCCGCCGCGGCGCTGGCCGACCCGGCGCTCGACCCGGACGAGCCTTCGTCCGGATTGAACGGATTGCGTGTGGTCTTCCCCAGCCAAATGTCGCCATAAGCGAGCGCGCCGACCCCGGTCTTGCCCAACAACACACAGCCCGCCGCTTGTAATTTGGCGACGACGGCGCTGTCGGCCGCCGCGATCCGGTCGGCGTAAGGCTCGGCGCCCCAGGTGGTCTTCAAGCCCTTGGCGTCAAACAAATCTTTGAGCGCATAGGGCAAACCGTGCAGCAAAGAGTGGGCCCTGCCGGCGCGGCGCTCGGCGTCGGCGCGGTCGGCTGCCGCCAAAGCGTCGGGCGCCAAACCAACATAAGCGTTCAATTTGGGGTTGAGCGCGGCGATCCGGTCCAGATAAATCTGCGTCAGCGCCCGGCTGGTCAGCTGGCCTTGCCGCAGCCACGCGGCTTGGCGCCAGGCCGGAGCGAAAGCCAGATCATCAGCATTTGTCGGCGCGGGGCCGGCGCCCTCGGGCAGCGACTTTTTGCCGCGTCGCGGCGCCGGCAAGGCAAAGCCCGGCAAGCGCGGATCAAACATGTCGGCCGGCGCCAACGCATTGTCAAAGCGGGTTTTGGCAAGCGCCCGCAGACTTGCCACGCCTTCATCGACGCTCGCCAGCATCTGGGCGCGCTCTTCTGGGGTAAAATTTCCCCCGATCAGGCCCTCGCAGCGTGCGATCAGGTCCGCATCCGCCTTAAATGGGGGGGATTCTTGCGCGCACGCGGTCGCTGTCGCGGCTGTCGCCCCCGCGCCGGCAGCCAACGCGCCTAGAAACGCGCGGCGATCAATCGATGAACGGGTCATGCGGGCTCCCTCAATTCAAGCGGGAGCGTTTCAAAACTATCGGAGCGGCGCAAGCCTGAACTTGCGGCGCTTGCGCGTTTTAAATGACCTCTCCGCGCTAAGCAAATATTCCAAAGCTACGCTCTGGCTTTCCCGCGCGGTCCGAAAAACAACCACGCCAGAAATCCGAATAACGGGATAACCAACACCACAATGATCCAAACGACTTTGCCGAGATTGCCTTCTTTCGATTGCGCGATGTTCAAAATCGCCCAAATCGCCAAGCCAAGGCCAATCAGACCAAAAATTCCCGGGCCGAAATCCATCGTCGCGCTCCCAACCCTTCTCGTTAAACGATAAATCGTGTTTTTTGCCGAAAAGTCAAGATCGGCCCCTCACCGCCCAATCCGCCGCCACACCGCCCCTTGCGGCCCATCCAGCACCTCTACGCCCAACGCGGTCAGTTCGCTGCGCAATTGGTCGGCCGCCGGCCAATTTTTCGCCGCGCGCGCCGCGCCGCGCGCCTCCATCAAACGCTCGATCTGGGCGATATCGAGGTCGTCGCTGGCCTGAAACCAGGCGTTCGGCGCTTCCGACAACAGGCCGAGCAGGCCGCCCGCATCCAGCATTTTCCCTTTTATTTCCGCGAGTTGCGCATTTTCTGTCGCGCGATTGGCTTCCGTCGCGAGCCCAAACAACGCCCCCATTGCGCGCGGGGTGTTGAGGTCGTCGGCAAGCGCTGCGCGCACCTCCTCCGCTTGCGCCGCTGGATCGGCGTCGATCGGCGCCAAACGCTGCAAAGCGCCGTATAAGCGATCAAGCCCCGCTTGGGCTTGGGTCAATAATTGATCGGTCCAGTCCAACGGTTGACGATAATGCGCCGATAGCATCGCCGCCCGAATGGTCTCGCCTTTATAGTGTTTCAGCAAATCATGCACAAGCAACACATTGCCGATACTCTTCGACATTTTTTCCGAATCAATGCTCAGAAAGCCATTGTGCAGCCAATATTGCGCCAGCGGCGCGTGATTGGCGCAATGACTCTGCGCGATTTCATTCTCATGATGCGGAAAGATCAGATCATGGCCGCCGGCGTGGATATCGATGGTCTGCCCCAGCACCGCGCCGATCATTGCCGAGCATTCAATATGCCATCCCGGCCGGCCCGGCCCGAAGGGCGAGTCCCAGGCCGGCTCGCCCGGCTTTGCGGCCTTCCACAGCGCAAAATCGCCCGGATGACGTTTTTCCGGCTCGAGATCGACCCGTGCGCCAGCTTCCAATTCGTGCAGGTTTCGCTTCGACAACGCCCCGTAAGTCGGCATCGACGGCACGTGAAACCAAACCCCGGTTTCGGTCCGATAAGCGTGCGCCTTTTGCAGCAATTGGGCGATGATTTCGATCATTGCGGCCACATAATCGGTCGCTTTTGGCTCGTAATTGGGCGCTAAGGCGTTCAATTTGGCCATATCTTGACGGTAAATATCGGCAAAACGCGCCGTTAATTGCGCGATTGGCTCGCCCGATTGCACGGATTTGGCGATGATTTTGTCGTCAATGTCTGTGATATTGCGCGCATAAACGACGCAATTGGGCCCAAATTGGTCGCGCAACAGCCGAAAAAGAACGTCAAAAGCGACGACGGGCCGCGCATTTCCGATGTGTGCGTAATTATAAACGGTCGGTCCGCACACATAAAGCGTGACGTTTTGCGGGTTTTGCGGCGCAAAATCGCGCTTCTGCGCGGTCATTGTGTCGTATAATCGCAAGGTGTGCGCAGGTTTTTGCATCATGTCGGCGGGCTTGGTGACGGATTTTGGCCCTTGCGCTGCGCAAATTGGGGCCATTTCGTCAACCGAAAATCGCTTATTCAGCGCCAAAGCCGCGCCTTGCCTGAGGCAAAATGACCTTCACGGGCGCGTTTTTAGGGCTAGCCGCGCGCGATTCTTCGACCATATTGGATGCCGAGGGCGGAAATCCTCAGACGCGGCGAGGTAAAATCGCCGCAAAAACCCGCAATCTGGGAGCTTCTGCTCCGTTGCGGGCGGGCGTTAAGTCCGCTTTTGCGCCGTTTGCAAGTATTTGCAGCGCCAAAGGCGGCTCGACCTCCGCCTGTTTTGGCAAGAAAGTGACTGTAATGGACGCATTGACCGATCCACGCGCGCTTGCGGCGCTTGAAACCCCTGCGCGACCAACCCAAGAAGAAGCCGAAGCGGCCGTCAGGACTTTGCTGGCCTGGGCAGGTGATAACCCGCAGCGCGAAGGTCTTTTGGATACGCCAAAGCGCGTTGTGAAAGCTTATCGCGAATATTTCTCAGGATATGAGGCTGACCCCATCGCCGAATTGTCACGCACCTTTGAAGATGTGCAAGGCTATGACGACATCGTCATGTTGCGCAATATTGACGTCGAAAGTCATTGTGAACACCACATGGCGCCTTTTTTAGGCAAAGCGCATGTTGCCTATGTGCCGACCAAAGCGGTTGTGGGGATTTCGAAGATCGCGCGGGTCGTGGAGATTTTCTCCAAGCGCCTGCAGACCCAAGAAACACTGACCGCCCAGATCGCCGATGCAATCAATGAGGCGATGGCGCCGGCCGGCGTCGCCGTCCTGGTCGAAGCCGTTCACCAATGCATGACGATGCGCGGCGTTCATCACAAGGATGTATCGACGATCACGACGCAGTTTTCAGGCGTTTTCAAAACTGATCGCGACTTGCGGGATCGCTTTATTCGCCTTGCCGCAAAAGATGAGCGCCGACTTGCTTAACATCTATTAGACCATTTCCAAGGCCATGCTTTCGGCGACGAGTGAAATAGCGGTATAGACTTGCACAGCGTTTGGCGCATTGCCGCTGGGTTCGCCTCGGGTACGACGCCATTCCAGCGGCACGGGCGCCTCCAGCAAGATGGAGGCGCTTTGCGCGGCGAGCGCAAAGAATAAGGCAGCATTGGAGAAGTCGTGCGGCGAGCACGTTCGCGCAATTTCTGCCTCAATACCAGCCCCGCAGCCAATAATCTCGGTCAATCGATCCGCCAAGTTGGCGCGCGACAGCCGCGCCGGGCCGCTGGGCGCCAGTTTTCGCCCCGGCCAATACAACCCGGCGCAATCGCGCGCCTGCGGGTCGATTCGATTTTCCGCGAAGGAATGGAGTGCGATTCGCGACGTATAAGTCAGAAAGACCAGCAAGATTGGCCCCAAGCGGGCAAATAAATCGATTTGGATAAGGCTGGACCAGTGACAATACACCAGGCCGAGATTGAGCGCAGGCGCCAAACCACAACGATCCATCGAACGCATGCCTGCTATTGCGCGATCTCCGTCTTGGCGCAGACCTTGCGCATCCGCCAAGAACAATACAGTGGTTGCCGCTTTGGGCGGCGCAAGGCGCGGCTTCCCGCCCAAAGTAACGCCAAAAGCCGAATCGACGGTTGTCATAAAATTGTCATATCGCGCGGCGATACATCCGTCTACGGAGCGAATGCGGCGCCGACAGGATTGTGCGTGGGTTGTTTACAGCAAAAGCGCGTCCGCCTAATCTCCAAGCGATTAACCGGTTGTTCCAGACACCTGGCAGCAATACCTACCGCCGCGATCGATGTGAGAGTCCTGCTTTGCCTTCGCCCTTCGACTCGATCTTGATCTTTGAACGGCTTTTTGTCCTTTTTGTCTTAATTGCTGTATTCGTTGATTTTTTTCGGGAAAAGCGACCGCCGGAAGTCACCGCCATGCTGGGCGTTGGCGCCTTGTTGCTGGCGGGCGTTGTCGGCGGCGAAGCGTTAAGCGAGGCCGTCAGCAATCCCGGACCGATGACGGTCGCGGCAATGTTTATTTTAAGCGCGGCCTTGGAAAGAACGGGGGTGATCGATCGGGTCGCTGATCTTGTGCAGAAACTCTCGAATGCGCCTTTGTCTTTGGCGTTATTTCTGTTGTTCTTGACCGTTGCGCCGCTTTCGGCCTTTATCAACAATACGCCGGTTGTGGTAATTTTCACTCCAATCGTCATCGCTTGGGCGCGTGCGCTAAAAGTCGCGCCGTCGAAAATGTTGATCCCCTTGTCTTACGCCTCCATTTTGGGCGGCACCTGCACGTTATTGGGCACCTCTACCAATATTTTAATTGACGGGGTCGCGCGCAGCGAAGGGCTCGAGCCGATCGGGGTTTTTGAAATAACGGGGCTTGGCCTTTGCATGGCGGTGATTGGTTTTCTTTATTTGGCGGTGATTGGGCGGTTTCTCTTGCCCGATCGCGGCCGGGCTTTTTCTCTCGGCGCGATGGAAAAGCCGTTTTTAGTGGATTTACTGGTTCCAGCCGGCTCGCCATTGGTCGGGCGAAAAGTCGCGGACGTTAGCAGTTTTCGCGCCCCAGGCACGCAAGTCATCGACGTCGTCCGCGCCAATCTTTCCTTGCGCAATAGTTTAGGCGCAGTGGTGCTCGCGGATGGGGATCGTATCGTCTTGCGGACGAGGCGCGCAGACGCCATGGCCTTTCAAAATGAAACGCGGCTTGCATTCGGTGTAACCGATGAAGATGATCCAATAGAACAAGTCTCTGCAATCGAGACAATCATTGTGGAGGCCATCATTGGTCCGCAGTCAACTTGGGTTGGTAAGACTATTTCGACGTTGAAACTGCGACGAAATTACAACGCCTATGTTCTTGGCTTGCATCGACATAATGTCGAGCTGATGGATAAATTCGATAATGTAGAATTGGAGGTCGGCGACACGGTGCTGATCAATGCGCCTCCAGCGGGCCTGCAGGAATTGTTCGAACAAGGCGAGCTGGTCAATCTGACCACGCCGACCGACGCCGCTTTTTTGCGGAAAAAAGCGCCGCTGGCGATGGCGGCCATGGCGGCCGTCATCCTTTTGTCGGCGTTTGGTTGGGTCAGCATTCACGTCGCTGCGGTCGGCGCGGCGGCGGCGGTGGTGTTTTTCGGCTGTATTGAACCCGACAAGGCTTATCGCGCCGTTGACCTGCCGATCCTGATCTTGATCTTGTCTATGTTGGCGATCGCTTCGGCCATGGAAGGATCGGGACTTGCTGATGTCATTGCCGATTTTCTGGTTGTGCCGTTGCAATTTCTGGGGCCGCTTGCGGCGTTGAGTTTGATTTATTTTGTGGCGATGGTGTTGACTGAAATGATCAGTAACAATGCGGTGGGGGTCTTGTTGACGCCGATAGCGATCGGCGTTGCCCAGAATTTAGGCGTTGATCCCCGCGCTTTTGTCATTGCCGTGATGTTTGCCGCGAGCGCCAGTTTTGCAACGCCGATCGGCTATCAAACCAACACATTTGTTTATAATGCCGGCGGTTATAAATTCCGTGACTTCCTGGTGGTGGGAGGGCCACTCAACCTGCTCTTGTGGATGGCGGCGACGATGCTGATCCCGATCTTCTTTCCGCTGACGCCGATCTCAGCCTAACTAGTTCAGCCGCCGCCAAATTCCGCCGTCCAGGCGGCGATATCGGCGTCCTCGATTTTCTTGACCAACACGTCAGGCGGCGCGAAGGCGGCGCCAGGTTCGACATAAATCTGGTTCGGCGAGACCGGCCAAGCCAAATTTTCCGGCGATAATCCAATGGCTTGCGCCATTTGCGCGGCGATGCGTGGAATGAACGGCGCGCTGATCGCGGCGAACAGACCGACCAATTGGATGGCGACATGCACGATTGCGCCGGCTCGTTCTGGATCGGTCTTGATCGCCGTCCAGGGAGCGGCTTCTTGCAAATATTCATTGCCGGCGACCCACATGGCGCGGGTAGCGGCGGCGGCTTTGCGAAACTCCATCGCCTCATGCGCGGCGCTCGCCTCCGCCAAGGCGCGGGTGAGTTTTTCAAACAATGTTGTTTCGGCCGCCGTTGCGGGACCAGCGGCGGGAACGCGCGCGTCAAAGCGGGTTTGCGCAAAGCGCAGCACGCGATTGACGAAATTGCCGAGCACATCGGCCAAGTCTTTATTGACGCTGGTTTGAAACAATTCCCAGGTAAAGGCCGCGTCGGCCCCTTCTGGGGCTTGCGCCATCAAATGCCACCGCCAGCAATCGCTGGGCGCGAGCGCGATGGCTTGATCCATGAAGACGCCGCGCTTTTGGCTGGTCGAGAATTTGCCGCCATACCAGGTCACCCAATTAAAGGCTTTCAGGCGATCGACCATCACCCAAGGTTCGCCGGAGCCTAAGATCGTCGCCGGAAAACTGACGGTATGAAAGGCGACATTGTCCTTGCCCATGAACTGGACATAGGTGACGTCCTCGGCGCCTTGATCGCGCCGCCACCAGCGCCGCCAATCGGCCCCCTTGGCGCTGGCCCAGCTTTGCGTCGCGGCGATATAGCCGATCGGGGCGTCGAACCAGACATAGAAGACTTTGCGCTCATAGCCCGGCAAGGGGCCGCTTTCGTCGGCGACCGGCACGCCCCAGCTTAAATCGCGGGTGATCGAGCGATCCTGCAGCCCTTCATCCAGCCATTTATAGGCGATCGAGCGGGCAAGACTTGGCCAGTTTTCGGCGGCGTCGACCCAAGCCCGGATAGCGCTTTGCAGCGCGGTTTGCCGCAAAAACAGATGGTTGGTTTCGCGGATCTCGATATTGCGCGACTTCGATATGGCCGAATAAGGCGCGATCAGTTCGGCGGGGTCCAACAGGCGCGAACAATTGTCGCACTGATCGCCGCGAGCGCGCTCATAACCGCAATGCGGGCAAGTCCCCTCGACATAGCGATCGGGCAAGAAGCGGGCATCGTCGATCGAATAAACTTGGCGGGTGGCGCGCTCTTCGATCAGGCCGGCCGCGCGCAATCGCGCGGCGAAATGCTGGGTCAGCGCGTGGTTTTCGGGGTCAGACGTGCGGCCAAACCAGTCAAAAGACAAGTCAAAATCTGCGCCGGCGCGCTTTTGGATTTCATGCTGGCGCGCACAATAATCGGCGACCGGCATGTCTGCTTCGGCCGCCGCAAGCTCGGCTGGCGTGCCGTGCTCGTCCGTCGCGCAAATATAGAGCACCTCATGGCCTTGCAGGCGGCGAAAGCGCGCCTGCACGCAGGCCGGCAACATGGAGCCGGCCAGATTGCCTAAATGCTTGACCCCGTTGATATAAGGCAGGGCCGAGGTGATCAGATAACGCGCCATCCGGTGAAAGTCTCGCTTTTGGGCGGGGCAACCCGCTGCTTTGCTTTAGCGGCAGTTGCGCGATCGCGGCAATTGCGATTTGGTTCAGCAGATCATGGGAGGCAGGCGGCATGGCGATCGATTTGGCGCATCTTTTATCATTAAAACAGCAGGACCAGCCCTTCGCTTATGGCGATCGCGAGGTGATGCTCTATGCGTTGGGAATCGGCATGGGGGCCGACCCGCTGAACGCGGATGAATTGCGCTTTGTTTATGAAAACGGCCTGAAGGTCGTGCCGAGCTTTGCCACCGTGGCGGCCTGGGGCGCGGGCCGGATGGCCGAATCGGGCATTAATTATCTGATGGTCGTGCATGGCGAGCAGCGCCTGCGCGTGCACCGGCCGCTGCCGGCGGAGGCGCAAATCTTGGCCGACAGCGCGATCGTTGAAGCGATCGACAAAGGCCCCAGCAAGGGCGCCATCCTAATCCACGACACCGTGCTGAAAGACGCCAAAACCGGCGACAAACTGGTGACCTTGTCGTCTTCTATTTTCGCGCGCGGCGATGGCGGGTTTGGCGGGCCTTCGGAAGGCGGACTGACCCCGCATGTCATTCCGGCCCGCGCGCCGGATCAAGAATTGGAAATCGCCACAAGGCCCGATCAGGCGCTGATCTATCGGCTTTCGGGCGATCGCAATCCGCTGCATTCGGACCCGAATTTTGCGGCGGCGGCGGGCTTTCCGCGCCCCATCCTGCATGGACTGTGCACCTATGGGATTTGCTGCCGCGCGGTGATGCAGACCTATGCCGGCTTTGACCCCAGCCTTTTGCGCTCTTTCGACGCGCGGTTCTCGGCCCCGGTCTTTCCGGGGGAGATGATCTCCGTGCAGATGTGGCGCGATGGCGACATCGTCTCGTTCGAGGCGCGGGTTGCGGCGCGCGATGCGGTGGTGATCCGCAATGGCCGGGCGGAATTGGGGTAAGGTCAATGGCGCGGGCGCCTGTCCTGGCGGAAAACTCGCGGCGGGCGCAGTCAAAGGCGGCCAATCGCCAGCAAATCCTTGACGCCGCCCGCGCCGTTTTTGCTGAGCTCGGCTATGAAGCGGCCAGCATTCGCGACGTGATCCGCAGGACCGACCTCGCCTCGGGAACGTTTTATAATTATTTCACCTGCAAGGAAGAATTACGCCAAGCGATTGCGGATGATTCAGCCGCGCGCTTTCGACCCTTGCTGCAAAAAGCCCATGACGAGGCGGAAAGCTTTGAAGATTACGTGCGGCGTGGTTTTGTTATCTATTTTGCGTTTGTCGCCCAAGAAAGTATGGCGCAGCAGAACGGCGTTTTAGCGCCAAATTTCGGTTATCGGATCGACACCCCCGAAATGATGGCGGTATTCACCGAAGTGCGGGCCCATATCGAAGAAGCCATCGCGCAAGGGCTCGCGCCGCAACTCGATGCGGATTACTTCACCGCGGCGGCGATCGGGGTGGCGCGCGAATTGGGCGAGCGGATGTGCCAGCGCCTGCCCTTGGACCCGCTGGCGGCGGCAGAGTTTGCGACGCGCTTTGTGCTGGCCGGCGCGGCGGCGGCGGCGATATCGTAAGAATTAATGCGCGATCTTGCATTGCGCGGGCGCGGCGGCGTCCGACGCGAGGGCCTCGCCGGTTTTGCCGGCAATATCAGCGATGTCGGTCAGCACATGCGCCAAGCCGTCAAGCGCGGTAAGCTGGGCGCGCGCCGTACCGGCGGCTTGCAGATCGGCGGCGCGCGCGTCGATCTCATCGCCGGCGCCGCGGTAAATGCAGGCGAGATCGGCGGCAGGTGCGGCTTTGGCGGCGCGGCGCAAATGGGTGGAAAAGATCGCGGCGCGGTCGGCAAGCGCCGGATCAACCGCGCCGGCGCGGCTCAAATTGCGCGCGATGCTCGACTTTTGGCTGTGCAGATCAGCGAGCAGGGCTTTGGCTTCCGCCGCGAGCGGGGCGGCCGTGTCGGCGCGGGCGGGAAGCGCGGCGGCGGCGGCGAAGAATGCGATGAGGGCGGCGCGGCGGATGTGCAACAAAAAAGGGCGCTCCAAGAGATGAATGGCGCGCTGCAAGAACTGCGCCATGGCCAAATCTGCGGGCAAGGGGTAAAGCGCCGATGAATGTGTGATATTTCCTCAACGCGGGCGAAGGGGACTGCAAAACGATGACCGATCCGCAAGCTTTTGTCGCGGCCGTGCAAAGGATGGGACAGGCGCGCGCGCCTTTGGCGATCGCCGCGCTGTTGCACACAGAGCCGGCCCGCACGGAAATGCTGACGGCGCAGACGGGGCCGCTTTTGCTCGACCAAGCCAAGGAGCAAATCGGCGCGGCCGAATGGCGAAGCCTGCTGCAGGCGGCCGCCGCGACGGACGTACTTCACGCGCGCGCGCGGTTATTTGCCGGCGAGGCGGTGAATGCAACCGAGGGTCGGCCGGCTCTGCATATGGCGCTGCGGGCGGCGCAGCCCGATCGCTATCGGGCGGCGGGCGCGGCCGTTGGGCCGGCGATCCTCGCGGCGCGGACCCGCATGAGCGATTTTGCCGAGGCGGTGCGCAGCGGCGCGTGGCGCGGGGCGACTGGCGCGCCGATCCGGGCGATCGTGCATTTAGGGATTGGCGGCTCTGATCTTGGGCCGCGTTTGGCGCATGAAGCGTTGGCGCATGCGGACGACGGGGCGATTGCGCTTCGCTTTGCCGCCAATATTGATCCAGCGGATTTTGCGCTGGCGATTGCCGGGCTCGACCAGCGCGAGACCTTGGTGATCGCGGTGTCGAAGACGTTTACGACGCTGGAAACGCTCGCCAATCTGGACCTGGCGCGGCGTTGGCTGCGCGCTGGCCTCGGCGATGCCGGAGACCGGCATTTGGCGGCGGTGAGCGCTGCGCCCGACAAATGCGCGGCTTTGGGCGTTGATCCGGCTCTGGTTTTCCCGTTTTGGGATTGGGTCGGCGGGCGTTATTCGCTGTGGTCGGCGGTCTCGCTGAGCCTGATGATCGCCTTGGGGCCAGAGACGATTGCGCGCCTGCATCGCGGCGCCGAAAGCATGGACCAGCATTTCGAGACCGCGCCGATCGCCGACAATCTGCCGGTCCGGGCGGCCCTGCTGGATGTGTGGCGGCGCAATGGCTTGGGGATCGCCAGCCGTTGCGTTGCGCCTTATGCGCGGCGGCTGCGGCTGTTGCCGGCTTTTCTCCAGCAATTGGAGATGGAGAGCAATGGCAAGGCGACCGATCGGGCCGGCGCGCTGCTGGATTACCCAACCGCGCCGGTGACCTGGGGGGCGGAGGCGACCAATGCCCAGCATGCGTTCTTTCAATCGCTGCACCAAAATCGTGAAGATGTCGCGGTGGAGATCGTCGCGGTCGCGCAAGCAGGTGGCGATCGCGCCATGCAGACCGATTTGTTGGCGAATGCGCTCGCCCAGGCGCAAGGCTTAACGCAAGGCTGGACGATCGATCAGGCGCGCGCGGATTTGGGCCAACGCGGGCTCGAAGCGGCGGCGATCGACGCGCAAAGCGCCCATTGGGTCTGCCGGGGCAATCGGCCGAACAGCTTTGTGCTGCTGCGCGATTTGTCGCCGGAAAGCCTCGGCGCGCTGTTGGCGTTTTACGAGCACCGGACCTTTGCAGCCGGTTGGCTGTGGGGCGTCAATCCGTTTGATCAATTCGGGGTCGAATTGGGCAAAAGGCTGGCGCGCAATTTGCGCGGCGATGTCGACGCGGCGAGCGGGGCGGGGCAGGATCGTTCAACGGCGGGTCTGTTAAGGGCGATTGCGGATTGGCGGGGGTAGGTTAGGGGAGGCTTCCCCATCGCTCCACCCCAATTGCCGGCGCGCTTCAAACAGGGCGATTCCCAAGGAGACCGAGAGGTTCAAGGACCGCGCGCGCGGCGCCAGGGCGATCGCGACCCGGCAATCGGCCGCTGCATGCACGTCATCGGGGACGCCCGCACTTTCACGGCCGAACAATAAAATGTCAGCGCTTTGGAACGCAAAGGCGTCGAGCGGGGTGGCGCCTTTCGTGGTGAACAGCACCAAGCGGCGATTTTCAGCCCGCAGGCGGTCGTGAAACGCCGCCCAGCTGGCGATCCGGCTGATCTGCGCCAAATCGGCATAATCCATCGCGGCGCGTTTGAGCGCTTTATCGGTTAAGGCGAAGCCGCAGGGCTCGATGATATCGAGCGGGCAAGCAAAACAGGCGGCGTTACGGATCGCCGCGCCTAAATTCTGCGGAATGTCTGGTTGAAAAAGCGCGCAACGCAAGCTAGCGATCCCGAATGATGAGTCCGCAAAGCGGCTCTTGAAAATAAAACGTCAGAAATATGTTGCAGGACGCCGTCAATCGCTTTTTGCGCGGTGCGGTGGTTTGTAACGTCGAAGGAGCCGACGCGTGACTGACAGCTCAATTCATCCCGGCGCAGCAGGGGACGATCCCAATCGCCGCGATTTCATTCATATCATGGCCGCCGCGACCGGCGCGGTGGGCGTTGGGGCCGTCGCCTGGCCCTTTATCGATCAGATGAACCCGGCCGCCGACACCTTGGCGCTGGCCTCGATCGATGTTGACATTTCCTCCTTGAGCGAAGGCCAAGAGCTGACGGTGTTCTGGCGTAACCGCCCCGTCTATATCCGTTATCGGACGGCCGCCGAGATCGACGCCGCCAAGGCCGGCGACGCGGAAACCTTGCGCGACAAGCAGACCGATGAGGCGCGGCTGGTGGCCGGGCCCGATGGGCAGCTGAAGCCGCAAATCCTCGTGCTGGAAGGCGTTTGCACGCATCTGGGCTGCGCGCCGAAGGGCGGCAAAGTTGGCGACGTCAAAGGCGATTATGAGGGCTGGTTCTGCCCCTGCCATGGCTCGCATTACGATACGTCGGGGCGCATTCGCAAAGGCCCGGCCCCGAAAAACCTGCCGGTCCCGCCTTATGCGTATTTGTCCGATACCGTGATCAAAATCGGCTAAGGAGCCATCGATGTCGCATCAATCGACCTACGAGCCGAAAACCGGGTTTGAGCGGTGGCTCGACGCGCGCCTGCCGATCGTGCGGCTGGCCTATGACAGCTTTGTCGACTTCCAGACGCCGAAAAACCTCAATATGTGGTACACGTTTGGCGGCATCCTGGCGGTGTGCCTGGTGATCCAGATCGTCACCGGCATTGTGCTCGCCATGCATTATTCGCCAACGACGACCGGCGCCTTTGACAGCGTCGAGCGCATCATGCGCGACGTCAATTATGGCTGGTTGATCCGCTATATACACGCCAATGGCGCCTCGATGTTCTTCCTGGCCGTGTATATCCACATCTTCCGGGGGCTTTATTACGGGTCCTACAAGGCGCCGCGGGAGATCTTGTGGATCTTGGGCGTGGCGATCTTCTTCCTGATGATCATGACCGCCTTCATGGGCTATGTGCTGCCGTGGGGGCAGATGTCGTTTTGGGGCGCGCAGGTGATCACGAGCCTGATCGGGGCGCTGCCGCTGGTCGGCGAGCCGATCCAGACCTGGCTGCTCGGCGGCTTTGGCGTCGACAATGCGACGCTGAACCGCTTTTTCAGCCTGCATTATTTGCTGCCCTTCGTGATTTTTGGTCTCGTCGCGCTGCATGTGTGGGCGCTGCACGTGCCGGGCAATAACAATCCGGCCGGCGTGGAAGTGTCGAGCAAGTCCGACACGGTGCCGTTCCACCCCTATTACACGGTGAAGGACGCCTTCGCGATCGTCGTCTTTTTGATGCTGTTCGCGGTGTTCGTGTTCTATATGCCGAATGTGCTGGGCCATACCGACAATTACATCCCAGCCGATCCGCTATCGACGCCGGCCCATATCGTGCCGGAATGGTATTTGCTGCCATTCTATGCGATCTTGCGGGCGTTCACGGCGGATTTCCTGGGCATTCCGGCCAAGCTGCTCGGCGTTTTGGCGATGTTCGCGGCGATTGCGGTGCTGTTCGTGCTGCCTTGGCTCGACACGTCCAAAGTCAAGTCGATGCGCTATCGCCCGGTGGCGCGGCAATTCTTCTGGCTGTTCGTCGTCGCTTGCTTGGCGCTCGGCTATTTTGGCGGCCAGCCGGCGGAGGGCATCTATCTGATCGGCGCGCAAATCGGGACGGCGCTGTATTTTGGCTATTTCGCGGTTCTGTTTGTGCTGGGGCTTGTCGAGAAGCCCGACGCCATTCCGGCCTCGATCGCGGCGTCCGTGCACAAGCAACACAAACGACCAGCGCCCGAGCCGATCGGCGGCGCCGTGCCGCAAGCGGCCGAATAGAGCGGGGATCGACGATGATGAAAACTTTGTTGCGAACGCTGGCGATGGCGCTTGCCTTTTTGACGACGTTTCCGGCGCTGGCGGCGGACGCCAGTCACGACGCGCCGAAAATGGAAAAGCATGATTGGAGCTTTGCCGGCCCGTTCGGCCAGTTCGAACAGGATTCGCTACAGCGCGGGTTCCATGTGTTCAAAGAGGTTTGCTCCTCTTGCCACACGATGCGGCTCCTGGCCTTTCGGCATTTGGGCCAAAAAGGCGGGCCGTTCTATGATGCGGCCTACCCCAATCCGTCCGATAATCCGGTGATCAAGCAGATCGCCGCGGATTGGCTGTTTCAAGCGGCGACCTTGAACGAATTTGGCGAGCCGGCGACGCGCACAGCCGTGCCGGCCGATTACATGCCGGGGCCGTTCCCGAATGCGACGGTGGCGCGGCTGGCGAATGGCGGCGCGCTGCCGCCGGATCTGTCGGTGATCGTCAAGGCTCGCAAGCATGGCGCCGATTACATCTCTGCGTTGATGCAAGGCTACGAAGAGCCGCCCGCTGATTTCACGCTGAATCCGGGCATGAATTACAACAAATATTTCCCGGGCTTTCAGATCGGCATGGCGGCGCCGCTGGTCGATGACCGCATTGCTTACACCGACGGCACGCCGGCGACTGTGGCGCAAATGTCGGAGGACGTCGCGACCTTCTTGGCCTGGGCCTCGGACCCGAAAGCGCCGATGCGCAAGCAAATGGGCTTTGCGGTGTTGGGCTTCATGGCGGTGTTGGCGCTGCTGCTTTATCTCTCCTACAAGCAGATTTGGCGTAACGTCGAACATTGATCTTTGGTCGTCTGACCGATTAATCAAAACAAAGGGGGCCGTTGATGGAAATCGACGGCCCTTCCTTTTTTGCGAAAGGGCAAAACATGGCGGAATGGGTGCTGGGCGTCATCGGCGGGTCGGGTCTTTATGAGATCGCCGGACTTGCCAATCGGCGCTGGGTCGAGGTCGAGACGCCGTGGGGCGCGCCGTCCGACGCGCTGCTGATGAGCGAGATCGGCGCCTGCCGCCTCGTGTTCTTGCCGCGTCATGGCCGGGGCCATCGGCTGTCGCCGAGCGACATTAATTTCCGCGCCAATATCGATGCGTTAAAGCGGGCCGGTTGCACGGACGTCTTGTCGGTCTCGGCGTGTGGGTCGCTGCGCGAGGATTTGCCGCCTGGGACCTTCGTGATGGTCGATCAATTCATTGATCGCACCTTTGCGCGGGCCAAGAGCTTTTTCGGGACAGGGCTGGTGGCGCATGTCTCGATGGCCGAGCCAACCTGTCGGCGCTTGGCGGGCCTTGCCGGGGAGGCGGCCAAAGCGGCGGGCGCGCCTGTCGCCATGGGGGGGACTTATCTTGTCATGGAGGGACCGCAATTTTCGAGCCTTGCCGAATCAAAGCTTTATCGGGCCTGGGGCTGCGACGTCATCGGCATGACCAACATGCCGGAGGCGAAATTGGCGCGCGAAGCGGAATTGCCTTACGCCAGCGTCGCCATGGTAACCGATTTTGATTGCTGGCATGCGGAGGTCGAAGCGGTGTCGGTGACCAATGTGCTCGCCGTGTTGAAATCGAACGCCGAGCTTGCCCGTGCGATGATCGAGACGCTGGCCGGCGCGCTGCAGGCCCCGCGCACTGCATCGCCGCAAGGGATTGAGCGCGCGCTCGACCATGCGCTGATTACCGCGCCCGAGGCGCGCGATCCGGCGCTGATCGCCAAGCTCGATGCGGTGGCGGGGCGAGTGCTGCGCGGGTGAGCGAGGCGTCAGCATGCAGGATGGAATTGCGCCGACGCGCTCCTGTGTTTAAGACGTTTGTGTTACGCGACAAAGGCTGTGGGCCTGTAGCTCAGTGGTTAGAGCTGGCCGCTCATAACGGCTAGGTCGGGGGTTCAAATCCCTCCGGGCCCACCAAATGTCGTTGGTACATCTCGGAGACATCGATGACGGATGTACCTAACCATGAGCGGCGCAGGCACGCAGAACATGCGCGGCCGGCCTCGTGCAGATTCAACGTTGCCATTTGTCCGGTCCAAAGCCTCATTTCAAGCGTTGTCCGACAACGCGATTTGTGCGTCCGACGCGATCATGCTTGAATGATCGAGGAACGCGCGGCTCCTGAAACCGCGACAGCCCGGCAGGATAGGGGCGGTGAAAATGGCGAAGGATCAGCAAAAAAAGTCCGAAACGCTGGACGTTCGCGTGACCTATGCCGACAAGCAAAAATTGTTGGCGGAGGCGCAACGCAAAGGTCTGACGATTTCGGCGCTGTTGCGACAGATCATCGACCAGCATTTGCGCCGCCAACAGGGCTCCGTCGCGTTGAACTGGGAGCCGATCATGCGCTTTATCGCACAACGCCGTTTTTCTTTGACCGCTGGTGGAATGGGGGCCGTTCTGGGGCTAGCCTTCTTGTCGACCATTAGTCCGGGCGCCAGTCTGGCGCAGGATCTTGCCGTCAAGGTGGATTTGAAAATCGTCAGCAAAGATGGCAATGAGTCCGACCGCTTTGGCTGGCGCGGCGAATTCGACGCCGATTTCGACAAGCCTTTCCAAGAAAGCTTTCCGGACGCTGCCCATGTGTTGCCGGGGCAGCGGCAAATGCGGGTTACAATGACGCCGTCGCGATCGTCAAACGATCCAGAGGCGATCGTGTTTCGCTTTGTGATCGAAGAGGTCGTTAACGGGGCGGCCAGCGTGGTTGCGTCACCCGTCATCGAAACAAAAGCGCGCAAGTCGGCGAGGTTCGCTGTGCAGGACTGGAAGAAGTCGGCGGACGCCTCCTCGATCCAGCTGCGGGTGCGGGGGCAAACGCCTTAACTGGTAACTTGTTACCGTTAATAACGATGAGTGGGCGGCGTGTGTCGGACGCCCCATTGAGCAGATCGCACCGGGAGGCTGTTGAGGGGGGCGACCATGGGGTCGGGCCGCCCTGCGGCATCATGCGTAATTGCATCTCACTCGCAATTTGATAGCCTCACCTGGCAAAGTGAGCTGGGAGATCGCATGGTGGCGTTGGGTCGGCGCGTGGTGGCGGCGCTCTGTTTCGTGGTGATTTCTTTCGGTCTTGGGCCCGAATGGGCGGCGGCGCAACCGGCTGCCCCCGCGTCGCCTTCGGTCGAGAACGTCCACAGAGGCGAAGCGTTCGACTGCGATCGGCAAGCGATCCTCGCCATGGCTGGCAATTTCAACGTGACTTTTGATTTTACGGAGACGGTCGCTTTCGCGGCGGATTACGCGCTGAAAGAGCCGAAGCTGAGCGGTGGTCATGAGATTGTTCGCGTCATTGAGGATCGCGGCGACTTTATCAGTTTGCAGCATTTATTGGTCGTCGGCCCGGACGATGCGCCAATTGTGGTTAAGCACTGGCGCCAGGACTGGCGCTATGAGCCGGCGCGGGTGTTGGTTTTCTTGGGCGGCAACGCCTGGGGCTGGCGGGAGGTTGCGCGCGACAGCCGTGCCGGCGCGTGGTCGCAGACCGTCTATCAGGTCGATGACGCGCCGCGTTATGGCGGCGTTGGGCGATGGAGCCATCTGCAAGGGATTTCGCAATGGGAGCCGGGGCGGGAATGGCGGCCCTTGCCGCGCCGCGACGCGACGACGCGCAACGATTATCACGCGATCGACGCCGTCAATCGCCATGTGATCACGGCCAATGGCTGGGTGCATGAACAAGACAACACCAAGCTCCGTTTGGCGGGCGAACCAACAGCCTTGGTGCGTGAAATCGGCGTCAATACCTATCGACGGTTCGAGGCGTTTCCCATCGCGGCGGCCGAGCAATATTGGGCAGCGACGAAGGATTATTGGGCGGCTGTTCGCGCGGAATGGTCGAAAATTGAAAATGACAACCCGCATTTCGCGATCCGCCTGGTCGGCGAGCCAGAGGCTTTGTATATGCCGTTATTGGAGATCGCGGGAGAAATTGAAGCGGGCCGCCTCGCGCAAGAGCTCGCCATGGAACGGGCGCGCGCGGTGATGGCGCAATATCTGACGACGGAGGTCGGCGCGCTGGCGGGCCGGTTGCAATAGCTGGCGGCATGGATTGCCGGCGCCTGCAAACCGCGCAATTGACTGAGGACTGGAAAAGAAGGGGGCGCTGGTGGGACAGGACATTGCGAAATTTGTTGTCGCTTTGGGCGTGGCGCTGATGGCGGCTTGCGCGCCGCCTTCTGGCGCGCTGTCATCGGATGCGCCACAGCCGCCGCCATCGGCGCCGGTTCCGTTAATTATCGCCCATCGCGGCGCCAGCGGCGAACGGCCCGAACACACCATCGAGGCCTATGAATTAGCGATCGCGCAAGGCGCCGATTTTATCGAGCCCGATTTGGTGATGACCAAGGACGGCGTCTTGGTCGCGCGGCATGAGAATGAAATCTCCGGCACGACCGATGTCGCCGACCACCCGGAATTCGCTGCGCGGCGGCGCACGCAAATCATCGATGGAGAGGAAGTCTCGGGCTGGTTCACCGAAGATTTTACGCTGGCCGAGCTGAAAACCTTGCGCGCGCGCGAGCGATTGGCGCAGCTGCGGCCGGCCAATCGGGCCTTTGACGGGCAAGAGACCATTCCGACGCTGGAGGAGGTCATACAGGCAGTCCAGGCGGCGGAAGGCAGGCTTGGGCGACGCATCGGGCTCTATCCGGAAACCAAGCATCCGAGCCATTTTGCGGCGTTGGGGCTCGCGCTCGAGCCGGCTTTGGTGGCGATTTTGGCGCGCTATGGCTATGCGACGGCGCAGGACCCGGTGTTCATCCAAAGCTTTGAGATGGAGAATTTGCGCCGGCTGAATGAGGCAACGCCGCTGCGGTTGATCCAATTGCTGGCGGGGGAATTTGCGCCGCCCGATCGGGCCGCTTTGGGCGATGCGCGCATGGGCGCGGAATGGGCAAGGCCCGAGGGATTAGCGGAGATCGCCGCTTACGCTGACGGGATCGGCGTGGAAAAGGCGATGGTCATCCCCCGCGACGCCAATTCGCGGCTAGCCGGCCCCAGCGATCTGGTGCGCAATGCGCATGCGGCGCGGCTGCTGGTGCATGTGTGGACCTTTCGGTCGGAGAACTTTTTCTTGCCGGCGAGTTTTCAAATCGGGGCCGAACCGCAAGCGAAGGGGGATTTCGCGGCCGAATATCGAGCATTCCAAGCGGCGGGGATTGACGGGCTGTTCAGCGATCAACCAGCCGACGCCATCGCGGCGCTGAAAGCTCAGCCATAGACGTGCAGGCGGCGCTCAACGACGGTCTCAAGACCTGAGACGACCATGTCGCGCTCGGTGACGCGGGCGAGCGGCAGCGTCAGCACTTGCAGCGATGCGCCGATATGGGTGCGCACGACGCCGAGATCCATGCGCCCGCTGGCGCCGGTGCCGGCGATGTAACGCTGCAAGGAGGCGATCAACCGATCGACATGGGAGTCTTTCAGGGCTGATTGCAGCGGGGCGAGGTCGCCGATCATTTCGATCAGGAGGCCGATTTCAGATTTGTTTTCGTTGGTGAGCTTGTCGGCGATCATTTTGATGACTCGCAACGCTTTTTGCATGGCGATCGTCTCGGGATCGGTGCGGACCAATTGGGCGCCGGGCTGGTTGACCGCATCGGTGGCGCGGCGAAAAGGACCGCGAAAATCTTCGCTGCGGTTGCGGCGGCGGCAGGGCCCGGCATAGGTGGCGCTTTCAACGAAGGGGCGCCGACGCAGCGTGACTTCTTCCAACCGCGAGATTAGGGCTTGGGCCGACACGGGCTTGGCCAAAAATTCGTCGACGCCGCAACCGCGCGCTTCGATCACTTGATTGCGCGAGGTGTTGCCGGTCAACAAGATCATCGGCACGGCGCGATTGGGAAGATCAGGCGCGCGGCGGATCATCTGCACCAATTCGATGCCGCTTAACGGCTCCATATTCCAATCGGTAATGACCGTGGTCGGATTGACATTTCGAATTTGCTCGAGCGCTTCCCAACCATTGCGGGCGTGATGGACTTTTCGCACGCCAATCGCGCGCAGCACCTCGCCGACGATGACCCGCATATGGTCGTTGTCATCGACAACGAGCACGTTCAGCGTCTCGGGCCGAAAGGCGGGATCAAGCTGCGGCTTGGGTTTCGGGGCGCTCATCGGCGCTATTCCTAGCGGTGATTAGTTAAGGCGATGTTGCCGGGAAGGAGGGGGAACGGGCGCGCGTGCCCAATTCATCAACCTTGACAGCCTTCACGCAGCATGACAGCGATGTCACCAATAAGTCAGAAGGCGCGCGATCGACCTGAAAGGGGCGAATATCGAGCACAGGGAGGCGCAGATGCCAGGATTTGGCGGGCTCGATTGGGCCGTGGTCGGTGGGTATTTTCTGATTGTGTTTGCCGTGGCGTTCTGGTCGGGAAGTCGCAAGACAGAACAAGCTGCGGATTATTTTCTGGCGGGACGCTCGACGGGCTGGTTTGTGCTGGGCGCCTCGGTGTTTGCTTCGAATATCGGCTCGGAGCATTTGGTTGGGCTGGCGGGCTCAGGCGCGGCGAGCGGGGTCGCGGTTGCGCAGTTTGAAATTCTGGCGGCGATGGCCTTGTTATTGCTTGGATGGTTGTTCGCGCCGTTTTATGTGCGCAGCGGCGTTGCGACGATGCCGGAATTCCTCGAGCGGCGCTATTCGGCCGGACCCCGTTATTATTTGGCGGGGATTTCGATCCTGGCTTATGTGCTGACCAAAATTTCGGTGACGATCGCGGCCGGCGGGATCGTTTTTGAAGCCCTGATGGGGATCGATTTTTGGACGGGCGCGCTGATCACGGTCGCAGCGACGGGCGCCTATACGCTGTGGGGCGGGTTGCGGGCCGTGCTGTGGACGGACATGTTGCAAATGTTCGTGCTGATCGCCGGCGCAATCGCGGTAACGCTGATCGGTCTTGGCGCGATTGGCGGCTGGGATGGGCTCGTCGCCAGCGTTGAGCCGGCGCGCTTAAGCCTCTGGCGGCCGATGAGCCATCCGGATTTTCCCTGGACGGGCATTTTGTTTGGCGCGCCGATCCTGGCGATTTGGTATTGGTGCACCGATCAATTCATCGTCCAGCGGGTCTTGTCGGCCAAATCGATTGGGGAAGCGCGGCGGGGGGTGATCTTCGCCGGCTTCATGAAGCAATTACCGTTGTTTATCTTTGTGCTGCCGGGGCTAATCGCTTTTGCGCTGGCGCAGCAGGGCAAGCTAGAGCTTGCATCGAATGACGCGGCGCTGCCGGCTTTGGTCGAAGCGTTGATGCCGGCGGGGATCAAGGGCCTGGTCGCGGCGGGATTGCTGGCGGCGTTGATGAGCTCGCTGTCCTCGGTGTTTAATTCTTGCGCGACATTGATCACGGTAGACCTCTACCAGAAGGCGCGGCCGCAAGCCTCGGAACGGTCCTTGGTGGTAGTTGGCAGGTTGTCGGTCGCGGCGCTGACCGCCTTGGGGTTGGCTTGGATCCCGTTCATCGACCTCGTGTCGGGGCAATTGTTCACCTATATCCAGAGCGTGCAGGCCTATGTGTCGCCGCCAATCGCGGCGGTGTTTTTGGTCGGGGTCCTTTGGCCGCGCGCTAACGCATCGGGCGCGATGACAGCCTTGCTGGTCGGCTTTGTGCTCGGCATCGGTCGTTTGGTATTGGAGATCAATGCGACGGCAGCGCCGGGCGCGCTCGCGCCGCTCGCGATGATGAACTTCTTGCATTTTGCCATCTTGCTGTTCGGGGTTTCGGTTGTTGTCCTGATCGTCGTCAGCCTGGCGACGCGCGCGCCGGATCGGGCCGCGATCGCAGGGTTGACGCTGGGCGGGCGCCGTTCCGAGGCTGATCCGGGGCGCGGGCTTGATATTGCGCTGAGTTGCGGCTTGGTCTTGGCGGTGCTGGCGATCTGGACCGCGTTCTCTCCCTTTGGGTTTGGCGCGGCCCATGGCTAGGGCGCCGTCCGGGAGCGATCGATCGCCGGCGACGATCACCGACGTCGCGCGCGCCGCCGATGTCTCGATCAAAACCGTCTCGCGGGTGATGAACGAGGAAAAGCGCGTGCGGCCCGAGACGCGGGCGCGGGTGCTGGAGGCGGCGCAGGCGTTGAATTATCGGCCAAACGTGATGGCGCGCAGCCTCGCGGCCGGGCGCCCGTTTTTGGTGGGGCTCGTCTATAACAATCCGTCCATCCACTATGTTAACGCCATCCAAGTCGGGGCGATGAAGCGCAGCTCTGAATTGGGGCTGCATATCGTGATGGCCGAACCAGACTCGGCCGAGAACGCGATCACCGATCTCTTGCAATTGGCGGCCGAAACGCGGTTGGCGGGGCTGATCCTGACGCCGCCGATCGGCGATGCGCCGGGCTTGATCGATGCTTTGCTGCAGGCGGACATCAAGCTGGCGGTGGTTGCCCCGGCGGCGGCGCGCAAGCAGGTCGCGCAAGTGCGCATGGATGACGTCCGCGCGGCCTATGAGATTACGCAATTGCTGATCGCCAAAGGCCATCGTCGCATCGCGATGATCAAAGGCCCGCCCAGTCATGGCGCCTCACATTGGCGGGCGACGGGGTTTAGCCAGGCGTTGACGCAAGCTGGCATACCGATCGATCCTGAGCTGTTTGCGACGGGCGATTTCAGCTTTCGGTCGGCTTTGGCCCCAACGGAAAAGCTCTTGCGGCTGGAGGCGCCGCCGACGGCGATTTTCGCCAGCAATGACGATATGGCGGCCGGCGTGATCGCAACCGCGATGAAGCTCGGCATTTCCGTGCCGGAGCGCTTGTCCGTCGTCGGGTTCGACGATTCCCCAATCGCCACGATTGTCTGGCCCCATCTAACCACCGTGCGCCAACCGATCGCCGAGATGGCGGCGCGGGCGCTGGATTTGCTGGTCGCCGGCGACGGCGAGGCCGAAGCGGAAGAGCTGGCCTTTGACATCATCGAGCGCGGCTCAACTGCAACACCTCCGGCCTTTGTTAAAAAATGAGCTTGATCACGTTGAATGACAGCGTTATCACAATGGAACGCAGGGGTGTTAGACCTACGTGATGCCAGCGTTGCGAGAGGGTTTCGCGGCGAATTCCGGTTATGTATGGAAAGGAAATCATTCACGTCTGCTTTTATCAGTTGATGACAGCGCTGTCTCGGTTTCTGAGCTTTGTCTGTTATTGACCAGTTTAATCAGTAAATCGCTTCGACATAATCGTTTTAACACAGAGCCCGTGAAGGGCCATCACACGCTAGGGAGGTTTTCGTGAAGATACAGCACGGTTTATTCGTGGGTGCGTCAGCTATGGCTTTGATGTCCTTGGCGACGCCGGCTTTCGCACAGGCTCAAGCGCCGGCCCGGCCGCAAGAAGACCAAGAGCGACGCGAGGAAGTTGTGGTCATCACGGCGGAACGGACCGACTCAACGGTCCAAGACACCGCCTCGACCGTCAAGGTCGCAACAGATGATCAATTGCGTCAATTGGGCGTCAACTCGTTCAACGATCTCTCGAACGTGTTTCCGCAGGTGAATATCGGTAACCGCGAAGGCAATGTTGAGATCTTTATTCGCGGCATCGGCGATGACAACAACACTGAATTGAGCGAGCCGCGCACGGCAATCTTGCTCGACGGCGTCTATGTGCCGCGCCCGCGCGGGTTGGGGTCGTTTTTCTTCGATTTGGATCGGGTTGAACTGAATGTCGGTCCGCAAGGCACGCTACGCGGCCGGAACGCTTCTGGCGGTTCGCTGAACTTGATTTCGACGCGTCCCAATCATGACGCGGTTGGCGGCTATTTGGACGTCGGCTTTGCCAATTTTGACCAACGCGAGTTTCAAGCGGCGATCAACTTGCCGGTTAATGAGCAACTCGCCGTGCGCGTCGCGGGCTATTCGTTGAACCACGACGCCTTCTTCAATAATGTCGGTCCAATTGACGATATTGTCGAGTCCGAACAGGTCAATGATTACGCGGGTCGCGTGTCGATTTCCTGGAAACCGACCGATAAGTTATCGATTTTGCTGGTCGGCGATTATCTGAACTCGGACGGCACGGGAAGCGGCGGCACAAATATTTTCAGCGCCTTGCAATTTGGGTTTGACGTGCGCGATCTGCCCGATCCGCGCGGCGTGTTGGGGCGCGGCGCGCAACCGCAACAGGACCAGGAAGTGTTTGGCGCGCGTGGCATCTTTACCTATGATTTCGGCTCGTTCTCGGGCGAATATCTGGGCGCGTTCCGCAGCGTCGATTTCTTCTTCGATCGTACGCCGACCATTGCTGATTTTCCGGGGGTGTTTGACGTCATCAATACGGACGAAGAAATCTTCTTCGACAATTTCAGCCGCGTCCGGTTTGACCAAACCTCCGAGACCATCATCCAGGAATTGCGCTTCTTCGCCAATGCTGATCAGCGTTTCCGGTGGAATGTCGGGTTCTTCTACTTCCGCGAGGACCAGACCTCGTTCTTTAACACCGCCGCCGATCTCGGCATTGTTTTCGCGGGCGTTGAGTTCGCCATTCCGGACGTCAACACCGAGGTGTTTTCGGGCTATGGCGATTTCACCTATGACATCACCGAGAAGTTCCGCTTTACGGGCGGCGTGCGCTTCACCTCGGAGAGCAATTTCCGCTCGGGCGCGAGCGCGGTCTACTTGTTCTTGCTGTTTGGCGAGAATTTCAGCTGCTGCGGCGCGCAACGGTTCGGCACCGAAGGCTTTGATTTTGCTGGACCCGATCGGACGATCTTTGACCCGACCGGCGTTGATCCGACGGTGTTTTTCCTCGACGGGATTGCGTCATTCGGCATTCGCGACACGTTGGATGATCAAATCAATGGCGCCTGCGTCGAGGTCGACTTCCTGACCGTCGGCAATAGCCCGATTACCTGTCCAGCTGATGGCGTCGCGCCGCTGTTTTTGAATATTTCAACGCTGACCCAGCAAATCGGGTCGAGCAATGACAATTACGTCGATTGGCGGGCGCGACTGGAATATGATCTGACGCCAAATAATCTTTTGTACGCCAGCGTTTCGACGGCGACGAACTCCTCTGGCTTTAACGACACGGTGCCGGTCGGCGGCGAGTTGTTGACCCCGACCTTTGATATCGAGAACCTGCGGGTTGTAGAGATCGGCTCGAAAAATACGTGGGATTTTGTCGGCGAGTATACCACGACCTTCAATATTGTCGGTTTCTGGTATGATTATGAAGATCAGGTCTTCACCGTGCTGGCGCCAGCCGGCGAACCGGCCTCCCCCGATGCGCCGACGGCGCTGGTGTCGTTGCGTCAAAATGTCGGCGACAGCCGCATTTTAGGCCTCGACATCGATTTTGCGCAGGAATTGCCGTGGCGGTTGAAGTTCAACAGCACGTTCCAGATCCTTGACACGGTCTTTACCTCGGCGTCCCAGGAATTGGTCGATACGCGGTTCAATTTCCCGGGCGGGCCGGCAGACACGATCCCGTTCGATCCGGTCGGCAATCGCTTGCCGAAAGCCTCGACTTTTTCCGGCTCGGTGTCGCTAAGCCAGCGTTTTGCGATCTTCAACGGAGAGTTTGATTGGATCGCGTCGGCCGGCTTCCGGACGAGCTTTTTTACCACCATTTTCAATGGCGATGGAACCCTGCCGGAGATCACCGCAGCAAACTTCCCGGACCTTGACGCGGCGGGCCTGGCGGCGCTGCAGCAGACCGTGTTCGACAATTCCGGCTCGGCGTTTGACCGGGTGCCCGGCTTTGCGCGGCTCGACCTCGGCGCGGGCTATGAGCCCAATTCCGGGCGCTGGCGGATCGAAGGCTTTATCAAGAACGTCACCAATTTGGCAGCGACGCAAACCTCGCTGGTCACGCCTGGCACGAATTTGCGGTTCTTGAACGCGCCGCGGCAATTTGGCGGCCGCATCCGGGTCAATTTCTGATCCGTTGCGTGTTGGCGTACCCTATGGCGGCCCGCCCGGCGATAAGATCGGGCGGGTCGTCGCAGCGGCCAGATCCTAAATGACATGAAGGAACCCGGTGATGGCGATGAAACACTGGTTGTCGGGCGCGGCGGCGAGCTTGGTTTTAACCGGGTGCGCGTCGGTCGCGCAGACGCCGCAAGACGCGGCGGCAACATTCGCCAATCCAGCGCGTTGGCCAGAGGCCAGCCCAGGGATCGCGGCGCAACCCGTTATTGAGGCGCGGATCAACGCCATCCTCGCCCTGATGAGCGTTGAGGAAAAAGTCGGCCAAGTCGTGCAAGGCGATATCGGCTCGCTGTCGGTCGCGGATGTGGTCGAGGCGGGCTTGGGCTCGATACTCGCCGGCGGCAATTCGGCGCCGGGCGGGAAAGCGTTCGCCAGCGCGCCGGAATGGCTCGCTTTCGCCGATGCGGTGTGGGAGGCGAGCCGCGCGGCCAGTCCGGCCGACCGGCCTTTCCTGCCGCCGATCTTTGGCATTGACGCGGTGCATGGCCATAACAATGTGATCGGCGCGACATTGTTCCCGCATAATATTGGTCTGGGGGCCGCCAATGATCCCGACTTGATCCGGCGGATCGCAGAGGTCACCGCGCGCGAGATCGCCGTGACCGGGATCGATTGGACCTTTGCGCCGACCTTGGCGGTTGCTCAGAACGACCGCTGGGGGCGCACCTATGAGAGCTTTTCCGAAAACCCCGAAATTGTCGCGGCTTACGCCGCCAAAATCGTCGAGGGGCTGCAGGGGCCGGCCGACGCGCCGTTTGGCCCGGGCAAGATCGTTGCGACCGCCAAGCATTTCGTCGGCGATGGCGGCACCACCAATGGCAAAGACCAGGGCGATGCGACGGCCAGCGAGGCCGACCTCGCCGCCATTCACGGCGCGGGCTATCCGCCGGCCATTGGGGCTGGCGTGCAAACGGTAATGGCGTCCTTCTCGAGCTGGCAGGGTCGCAAATTGCACGGGGCTGGCGATCTTTTGACCGGGATCGTCAAGCAGCATTGGGGATTTGACGGCTTTATCGTTGGCGATTGGAATGGCCATGGCCAGGTGCCGGGCTGCAGCAATACCAATTGCGCGCCGGCATTTTTGGCGGGCGTCGACCTCTTCATGGCGTCGGATTCGTGGAAAGGGCTGCGCGCCTCGCTGCTGGCGCAAGTCGCCGACGGGACAATCCCGATGGCGCGGCTGGATGATGCGGTGCGGCGGATCTTGCGGGTCAAGGCGCGGGCGGGCTTGCTGGATGCGCCAAAGCCGTCGGCGCGGCCGCTGGCGGGTAAATTTGAGCTGATCGGCGCCGATGCGCATCGGGCGGTGGCGCGCGAAGCCGTGCGTAAATCGCTGGTGCTGTTGAAGAACGACAATCAGCTTTTGCCCTTGGCGCCGCGCCAGCGCGTGTTGGTCGTCGGGGCCGCCGCCGATGATATCGCGCAGCAATCGGGCGGTTGGACGCTAAATTGGCAGGGCACAGGGCTGACGCGGGAGGATTTTCCGGGTGCAACCTCCATCTTGCAAGGCGTCCGCGCAGCGGTGGAAGCGGCCGGCGGCGTGGTGGAGCATCGCCTCGACGCCGGGTTTTCGGCGCGGCCGGATGTGGCGATCGTTGTGTTTGGCGAAACGCCTTATGCCGAGTTTCAGGGCGATCTGAACGATCTTGATTTTGCGGATAATCAAGCCTTGGCGCAGATGCGCGCGCTGAAAGCGCAAGGCGTGCCGGTCGTGGCGGTGTTTTTGTCGGGGCGGCCTCTATGGGTCAATCCAGAGCTGAATGCGGCGGACGCGTTCGTCGCGGCGTGGCTGCCGGGATCGGAAGGGGCGGGCCTCGCCGATCTCTTATTCCGCAGCGCGCAAGGCGGCATTGCGCATGATTTTACCGGCCGATTGAGTTTTTCCTGGCCAGCGCGACCTGACCAAGCCGTGCTCGATCGCCGGCAGGCTAGCGAGACGCCATTATTTGCCTATGGATATGGATTAAGCCTGCGCGACAATGTTCGCGCGCCGATTTATGACGAGGCGCCGGCGCGCCGCGGGCCGATTTTGCCAACGGGCGACATCTTTCAGCGCGGCAAGCCAACCCTGCCCTGGACGCTTGTTTTGCGGTCAAATGGTCAGAGCCAGACTTTGGCTGGACAGGCTGGCGCGACCGCCGATGGGGCGCTTGCCTTGCGCGGGTTGGATCGCTTTGCCCAGGAAGACGCAGTGCGGGCTGAATGGCGCGGTTCAGCGCAAATCGAGTTCGCCAGCAATGTCTCGGCCGATTTTCAGCGGGAAGCGAATGGCGATTTGGACCTCGTAATCGAGATGCGGGTCGGCGTTGGCGCGACGGGGGCGCTTCGCCTTGAGCTTGCCTGCGGCGAGAATTGCGCCTCTGCTCGGAGCGATCCGGCTGTTCTTGCTGCGCAAGCCGGGCAAGAGTGGTTTTCCTATCGCCTGCCGTTGAAATGTTTTGCCCCCGGCGCGGACTTTTCCAAAGTGTCCAGCTTTCGCTTGGCGGCAGCGGCCCCGGCGGTCATTGACATAGCGAAAGTCGAGATTGCGGCGACCGACGGTGTCGCCCGTCCTTGCTCTTAAGGCTATTCCGCCTCGTCATTCACCCTCTTCGCGCTAAATCCTGCTTGTCGGCGCAACGGCGAGTCGGATAGGCAATCATCAGGTGGACGGGCAGGAGCCTTGCAATGACCGTTTCGGTATATGATGAGGACGATGGTCTGGCGTCAGCGCTGGAAGGCGTTGCGGATGCGCTAGGCGCCGATGGCGTGCAATCCGAACCGGCAGGTCCGGAGGCGCTGCAATTCACCATCGCAGGCGATTGGACGGAATTGAGCGGTCTGGTCGCCTCGCATCCGGAAGTCAGCGCCCTGGTGTTTTCGCTTGCACTCGATATCGAAGTGGCGGCGGCGCATGTAGCGCGGGTGCGCGAATTGCTGTCGCTGGTGAACGAGCGGCTATGGCTCGGCCATCTGGATCTATGGCCAAACGAAGACACCATAGTGTTTCGCCATACCTTGCTGATCCCGGGGCGTGAGCAAGCCAGCGATGAAGAGATCAGCATGTCGCTGGCGGCGGGCGTCTCGGCGATGGATCGGCTGTTTCCCGCCCTGAAATTGGTGATCGAAGACGGCGCAGGGCCCGAAGCGGCGCTGGCGTCGTGCTTGTTCGAAACCGACGGCGAAGCGTAACCCAACCCTTTGCGACAGCCTGATCCGCTCAAAATGACGCTGATCGGCGCAGGCTCCATGGGCGGCGCCATGCTGAAAGGCTGGGTGGCGCAAGGGCAGTCGCGCGTCATCGACGTCGTCGAGCCTTTTCCCCAAGCTTGGCTGACGGATTTGGCGGCGACAGGTCAGATCGCGCTCAACCCTGTCCCGCGCCAAGTCGAAATTGTCATGTTGGCGGTCAAACCGCAGGAATTGCCGGCGATTGGCGCGGTGCTGGTTGAGCGGCTGGCGCCCGGCGGGATGATCTTGTCGATCTTGGCGGGAACGCCGATCGCGCGGCTGCGCGCTTTGGTGCCGGCAAGGGCGGTCGCGCGCGCCATGCCCAATTTGCCGG
>DHHV01000021.1:32930-33072 GCA_002403455.1 Hyphomonadaceae bacterium UBA4763
GCGCCATGCCCAATTTGCCGGCGCAAATTGGGGCAGGGATCAGCGCGCTGTTCGTCGACAGCGATGATCTTGCCGATTGGGACCTCGCCGCTGGGTTGCTTTCTCCGCTCGGGGCGGTCGAGCGGCTGGGGGGCGGGGGGGG
>DHHV01000021.1:33378-33540 GCA_002403455.1 Hyphomonadaceae bacterium UBA4763
TGGTCGAGCGGCTGGCGGACGAGGCGATGATCGACGTGGCGACGGCGATTTCCGGCTCTGGGCCCGGTTATTTCTTTGCGATCGCGGCGGCGTTGGCGGAGGCGGGCGCCGCCTTAGGCTTGGCGCCGGAGGCCGCCATGCGGCTGGCGCGGGCGACCTTGG
>DHHV01000039.1:0-44920 GCA_002403455.1 Hyphomonadaceae bacterium UBA4763
CCGCGCCGGGCGCGCCGCCGCCTTTCGCGCCGTCGATCGGCTGTTGCCTTTGATAGGGCCAGAGCGCAGCGCCCGCTTTGCTTTCTTGCCCGACGGCATGGACCCTGACGACCTATTACGCGGCCAGGGGCGCGAGGCGATGACGACCGCGCTCGCCGCCAGCCAACCGCTTGCCGATGTCTTGTGGGCCCGCGAATGCGCGCGCGCGCCCTTTGAGACGCCCGAACAACTGGCCGGCCTGAAAAAACGCGCGCTGGAAGCGGTCAATCTGATCGCCGACGCGGATGTAAAGCGCTTTTATGTCGCCGATCTGTTGGCGCGGGTCGACAAACTCTACCAGGAGCGGCGCAATTCCACGCCGCGCAACGCCCCTCGCCCGCGCATCGTGCGTGGCAAAAGCGGCTGGCGCACCGACCCGGCCGCGCTGAACGCCCCGCCGGTCGATGACCGCACCAGCGCGTTCGCCCGCGCGCGTGCGGCCGACATTCCCGATCCGATCGAACTTGAAACCCTGGCCTTCGCCTTGCGTTTTCCCGACGCCGCGTTCGCCTGCATTGAAGGGCTGGCGGAAGCGCCGTTTCAGCATCCGCAACTCGACGCGATCCGCCACAAAATGTTAACGGAAATGCTGGATGGCGGCGCGGCGGCGCTTGACTTGGCGCGCTTTGGCGCCCATTTCCCCACAAATCCAACGGATACCGGCGCAAATCTCTTCGCGACCCTGTTGGCTTACCCCGTTCGTCTGTCGGATGCGTCAGCCACTGCGCGTGCTGATGGTCTTGGGCGGCGGTTGGAAGCCATGCGGCTGCTGGAAGAGGTTGTGACGGAATCCCAGCGCCTGAAAGCAATGATCGGCACCGACGAGGAAGACGTGGCGCTCGCCCAAATCAATCAACTCGCCAAGGTTCAACGCGACGCCGAACGGCGCCTGCGCGCCGGCATTGTCAGCGCAACCGATCCGGTCGGCTCCGGCGCTTAAGCTTTTTCGTGTTCTTTTGACGTTTTTGGTAGGATGATTATGGCTCGCACCCCTTCGAAGTCGAAATCGGCAAAGACGGCCGACGCTGCCCAACCGAGCGAAGGCGAAGCGCCCGTCGTCGTCGAGACCAAACCGGAAACCGAAGCGGCGGCGCCCAGCGTCGATTTCTCCGAAGCTGGGCTGAAGAAATTCATCAAAGCGGTGAAAGCCCGCGGCTTCGTCACGCTGGACGAGCTCAACAAACGCTTCCCGGCCGAAGAATTCTCGACCGACCAGGTCGAAGACATCATGGCGCAATTGTCGGAAATGGGCGTCTCCGTTGTTGATAGCGAAGACGAAGTCGAGGATGCGGCCGAGGCCGACAGCGGCGAAGACGGCGAAGAACCGACGGGGCGCGCCGTCGTGCGCGGCAAATCCGGCCTGCCGATCACCAACGCCAAGGAAGAAAACGATCGCACGGACGATCCGGTCCGCATGTATCTGCGCGAGATGGGCGCGGTCGAATTGCTGTCGCGCGAGGGCGAAATCGCCATCGCCAAGCGGATTGAGGCCGGTCGCGACGCGATGATCCGCGGCTTGTGCGAGAGCCCGCTGACCTTTGAAGCCATGATGGTCTGGCGCCAGGAACTCGCCGAAGGGCGCATTTTGCTGCGCGACATCATCGACCTTGAAGCGACCTATGGCGCCGAAAACGCCGACGAGCCGACCGACGAAGACATCGAGGCCGAAGAGGCGCAAAACGCCGAGGAAACCGTCCAAGAGGACGACGACGAAAACGAAGATGGCGAGCGCCGCCCCCCGCCCCCGCCCGAGGATGACGAGGACGAAGGTCAGGCGATTTCGCTCTCGGCCATGGAAGCCGAATTGCGGGCCGGGACGACCTCGATCCTCGATTCCATCGCCGCTGAATATGCCCGGTTTCGACCGCTGCAAGACATCGTCGTGCAAAAACGCCTCGCCGGCGCCGAATTGTCGGCCAGCGACCAGGCCGAATTCGACGAGGCGCAAAGCAAGATCGTTGATCTTTTGCGCTCGATGCGCATCAACAATAATCGGATCGAGACGCTCGTTGAGCAATTATCCGAGATCAACAAGCGCCTGATCGCGCTCGAAGGGCGCCTGATGCGCTTGGCCGAAAGCCGCGGCGTGCCGCGCCAGGAATTCCTCGATTGCTATCAGAAGCGCGAATTGGACCCGCAATGGCTCGCCGACGTCGCGCCGCGCTCGAAAGCCTGGAACGCTTTTGCCACGCGCGACGTCGCCAATATCGAGAAGGTCCGGGCCGATATCGCCGCTTTGGCCGAAGAAACCGGCGTGCCGATCGATGAATTCCGTCGCATCGTCAGCAAAGTCCAAAAAGGCGAGCGCGAACGCCGCATCGCCAAGACCGAAATGATTGAAGCCAATCTGCGGCTCGTCATCTCGATCGCCAAGAAATACACCAATCGCGGTTTGCAATTCCTGGATTTGATTCAGGAAGGCAATATCGGCCTGATGAAGGCTGTCGACAAATTCGAATATCGGCGCGGCTATAAATTTTCGACCTATGCGACCTGGTGGATCCGCCAAGCGATCACCCGCTCGATCGCCGACCAGGCGCGCACCATCCGCATTCCGGTCCATATGATCGAGACGATCAACAAATTGGTCCGCACCACCCGGCAGATGATGCATGAAATCGGCCGCGAGCCGACGCCGGAGGAATTGTCGGAGAAACTCGGCCTGCCGCTCGAAAAAGTGCGCAAGGTCATGAAGATCGCCCGCGAACCGATCAGCCTTGAAACCCCGATCGGCGATGAGGAAGACAGCCAACTCGGCGATTTCATCGAAGACAAGGCGGCCGTTCTGCCGATCGACGCCGCGATCCAGGCCAATCTGCGCGAAACCGCGACCCGCGTCCTTGCCACGCTCACCCCACGCGAAGAGCGGGTGCTGCGCATGCGGTTTGGCATCGGCATGAACACTGATCACACGCTCGAAGAAGTCGGCCAGCAATTCTCCGTCACCCGCGAGCGTATCCGCCAAATCGAAGCCAAAGCCCTGCGCAAGCTGAAACATCCCAGCCGCTCGCGCAAATTGCGCAGCTTTTTGGATAATTGATCGCTGCGCGGGTGTCCGAAATCAGAGATTCGTTAAATACTTGACACCATTATCCGAAGAACTTCTGGTTCGGGACAATAGCGCATTTTAAATTTAATCCGAGTCTGTAATGATGCTTTATATTCTTGTCTTTTCGCATTTTTTAATGGTAACGGGTTTCCAATTCGCTTGGAAATGCTCTCAGGCTTTATTGCGCACAACTCAAATTTTTTGTTGGGATTGATTTTTCACGAAGACAAGATGAGGGAATAACGGCTGGCGGCAGCGATATATGGGCCGTTAAAGCCGCAAGTCCCAATATCGCTCGCGCTTCCGAAGGGCTGGCGACGGCTCGCCCCGCCGCAAGGGCGTAATCGGCGAGCTGCGCAATCATCGCACCATTTGACGAGGCCTTATCGCCATTTGGCAGATAAAACGAATCCTCCAACCCTGTGCGCAAATTGCCGCCGAGCTCGGCAACGCGCCGATGCACGGGCCAAATGTCGTCGCGGCCGATGACGGTCGCTTGCCAGGTCATGTCGGGCTTTTTGTAGCGAAGTAAAATCGGCAACAAATCGGGGTCGGCGGGCATGCCAGAGGCGACGCCCATCACGAAATTATAATCGGCATGCGCGGTCATGCCGTTCTCGATATAAAGACCGACCGACCGAACAATGCCAAGGTCAAAGCATTCAAATTCGGGCAGCGCGCCGATCTCGGCCATCACGTTAATAAAGTCGGTCACTTTCGAGACCGGATTGTCAAAGGTCATCGGGGGCCAGGCCCACGACCCATCGCTGCGGGTCTTCAAGTAATTCAAGGTTCCGGCATTGCAGGCGGCCATTTCGGGCCGGCAGGCCCGCAAATAATCGAGCACATGACCGTAATCCGGTCCCACAACGCCCGTGGTCATGTTCAAGATGACGCCGGGGCAAGCGGCGCGGATGGCGGCATTGATCTCGGCGCAGATCCTCGAGTCCCAGGTCGGCAAGTGCCCCATGCCGTCGCGTTGATCGCGATAATGCACATGCATGATCGAGGCGCCGGCCTCAAACGCCCGACGGGCTTCCAGCGCCATTTCAGCCGGCGTCACCGGCACCGGATGTTGTTTGGGATTGGTCAGAACCCCGGTCAGCGCGCAGGTAATGATCGCTTTGTCGGACATGGTTTTCCCTTTACACCGTCTGTAGCGCCACAATGAGCGCGCGAATCGGCACTTGCTGGCCAATCTTGGCGCCGATGCTGGCGACAATGCCGGCGCGCGGCGCTTTCAAGGCGTGTTCCATTTTCATCGCCTCAATCGTGGCGAGCACGCGGCCTTTTTCGACGACATCGCCCGGCGCGACCGCAATCGAAGTAACAATCCCGGCCATCGGCGCGTTGACGACATCGGCGCCAGTCATGTTTTCGGCGGCCGGCGCGCGCGTGACATCACGGTAACGCGCCCATCCAAACGCGTCAGCCACCTCGACCTCGGCGTCATGGCGGACGAAGTCTGCGCGGCAGAGCCGGCCTTGATGCTCATAGACCAGGGTTCGGTTGTCTTTCTGACGCACGAAAATCGTTTCAAGCCGTTCGTCCGCGTCGCCCGCCGGCGGAAGTCGGGCGGTAACGCGCCACCCATCCAGCGCGATCGCAGCCTGCAGCATTGAACCGTCCAGTCGCTCAAGATGCAGCGGAAAGCCGGCATCGCCGCGCGATGACCAATTCGACAATAGCCCGCCAAACGGCGCCTCCACCAATATCGCGGCGAGGCAGGCCGCCTCCGCCGCGCCGGCCGGCGGGCGGCGTTTGGCGAGGCGATCGAGATGGCGCTCGATATAATCGGTCGCCGCTTCGCCGGCCACGAAGGCCGCGTCTTCAAGCAATGCCAGCAAAAATTCGCGATTATTGCCGACGCCGATGATCGCCATCTCCTGCAAGGCGGCGGCGAGCTTGCGGCGGGCTTCGTCCCGGGTCCGTCCGGCAGCGATCACCTTCGCGATCATCGGATCGTAGTAGGTTGTGACGACGTCGCCTTCTTCGACGCCTGCATCAAGACGCACCGCCTGGGGCGCCCGCCAGCGCCCAATCCGCCCCGCTTGCGGCAAAAACCCTTGCGCCGGGTCTTCGGCGTAAAGCCGCGCCTCCATCGCCCAGCCGTCCAGGCGGATATCGTCTTGGGCAAACGGCAATGGCCGGCCCTCGGCGATATCGAGCTGCAGATCAACAAGGTCGAGCCCCGTAACGCATTCGGTCACCGGATGCTCGACCTGTAAGCGCGTGTTCATTTCCAGAAAGAAGAAGTCTTCCGTCGCCGGATCGAACAGAAATTCAACGGTGCCGGCATTGACATAGCCGACCGCGCGCGCCGCCTCGACCGCTGCCTTTCCCATCGCGGCGCGCTTCTCCGGCGATAGAGCGGGCGAGGGCGCTTCCTCGATGACCTTTTGGCGCCGGCGCTGCAGCGAGCAATCGCGTTCGCCGAGATGCACGATGGCGCCCCGTTGATCGCCGATGATCTGGATTTCGACATGGCGCGCGCCGATCACCGCTTTTTCGATGATCAACCGGCGATCGCCAAAGGCGCTTTCCGCTTCGCGCCGGGCCGAGGCAATGGCGTCCGGCAAATCGCCGTCGGCAAAGACAATCCGCTGGCCGCGGCCGCCGCCGCCCGCCGAGGCCTTTACCATGACCGGGAAACCAATATGGCTCGCAGCTTGGAGGAGCGTTGCCTCAGCCTGATCCTCATCCTGATAGCCGGGAATGGTCGGCACGCCGACCGCGATCATCCGGCGCTTGGCTTCCGCCTTGTCTCCCATCGCGGCGATCGCGCTGGCCGGCGGGCCGACAAACACCAACCCCGCCACCGCACAAGCGGCGGCAAAAGCCGGGCGTTCGGACAAAAATCCATAGCCCGGATGAATTGCATCGGCGCCGGTCAGCTTGGCGGCGGCGATGATGGCGTCGATATTGAGATAGCTCTGCGCCGCTTCCGGCGGGCCAATCCGCACGGCTTCATCGGCGGAACGGACATGCAACGCGCCGGCATCGGCGTCAGACCACACCGCAACGGTGCGAACGCCGCGCGCCCGGGCGCTGCGCATGATGCGCACCGCGATTTCGCCGCGATTGGCGATCAGGAGCTTGCGGATCGGCGTCACGGGGCGGCGTCCTCTGCATAGATTTCCACCCAGGCCGGCGTTTGCTTCGCCGCAAAGGCGATCGCGCCGTCGCGTCCGCCGCCGCGCAATGCGCGTGCGAAATCCAGCGCCGCGCGATCGAGCAAAGCCGGATCGATGCGGGGAACGCTCTCATTGAAAAGGCGTTTGGTCAGGGAATTGGCCCCCGGCTCGCAGCGGCCGATATCGGTCAAGGCGCGCGCCAGCGCTGCGTTGGCATCGGGCGCCAGCTCATCGACCAAACCCATTGCGATCGCCATCTTGGCGCCAAAGCGCGCGCCGGTCAGCGCGAGGCGCCGGGCGCGATAGAGCCCGATCTTGCGCACCAGAAACGGCCCAATTTGCGCCGGAATGAGCCCGAGCGAGGTCTCCGACAAGGCAAATTGCGCGTCGGGTGTGGCGATGACGAGATCGGCGACCGCCAAAAGCCCCATTGCGCCGCCAAGGGCTGGTCCCTCCACCACGCAGACAATTGGTTGCGGCAACGCATCTAGCGCCAGTAATAACTCACCGAACACGCGATTGCCGCTGGCGACGGGATCGGCTTCGCCGGGCGATGGCTCGGGAAGGCTGAGCAGCCGGCCAAATTCCTTGATATCGCCGCCAGCGCAAAAGGCGCCGCCGGCGCCGCGCAGGACGAGCGTTCTGATATCGCGGCGAAAGCTGAGCTGGGCGCAGAGCGCCAACAATCCCTCGACCATGGTCGCGGTCAGTGCATTCTTGGCTTGCGGCCGGTCAAACCAGGCCTCAAGCGCCGATTGGCGCTGAACCAGCCGCATGTCGGCGATGATCGGCAGCTCGCTCATGTTTTTGGCTTGCCCGGCAATGTGCCCATATATTTGCAGATGATCGACAGCATGACTTCATCCGCGCCGCCGCCGATCGAGGCCAGCCGGCCATCCCGATAAGCGCGCGAGACGGGCGTTTCCTCCATGAAGCCCATGCCGCCCCAATATTGCAGACAGGAATCATTCACCTCGCGGATAAGGCGACCGGATTTCAGCTTGGCCATCGAGGCGAGCATAGTGACGTCTTCGCCGGCCATCATCCGCGCCACCGCATCCCAAGAGAGTGCGCGCAGCGCCTGGATTTCCGTCATCAGCTCGGCCAGCCGAAAATGCACGACTTGATTGTCGAGGATCGATTTGCCGAAGGCCTTGCGCTCGCTTGTATAAGCGATGGTTGCCTGCACGGTTCGTTCAAGTCCGGGGCCGCAGGACAAGGCGCTCCATAAACGCTCTTCTTGGAATTGCAGCATCTGGTAGGTAAAGCCCATGCCTTCATCGCCAATGCGATAACGCTGCGGCGCGCGGACGTCTTCAAAGAAGAATTGCACGGTGTCGGAGGACCGCATGCCGAGCTTTTTTAGCTTGCGCGCGATCGACACGCCAGGTCGGAGCTTGCCGTTGTCGTCCTTGAGCGGCAGACAAATCAGCGTTTTATTGCGATGTGGCGCCTCGTCGGATGTATTGGCGAGCAAACACATCCAATCGGCTTGCAGACCATTGGTCGTCCACATTTTACCGCCATTGATGACGTAATCTGCGCCATCCTTGCGGGCGGAGGTTTTCAGTGACGCGACGTCGGACCCTGCGCCAACTTCGGAGACGCCGAGCGATGCGACATAATCGCCGCTGATCGAGGGTTTTAAGAAGTCTTCCTTCGCCGCCTCCGACCCAAATTTCGCCAAAGCCGGGGTCGCCATGTCGGTTTGCACACCGATCGCCATGGGAATCCCGCCGCAAGCGATATAGCCAAGTGTTTCAGCGACAACTGCACCATAGGACCAATCCAGCCCCATGCCGCCATAGGCCTCCGGCTTCGTGACGCCGAGCAATCCCAATTGGCCCAGGCCTTTGAATACCTTATGGGCCGGGAAGATTTCCGCCTCCTCCCAGGAATCGACATGCGGGTTGATCTCGGCGTCGATGAATTTGCGCAAGGATTGGCGCAAGCGGTCATGCTCAGCGGTCAGTTGCAAGCGATCCTCCTGGACTTATCGTTGTTGTTCATGATGCAGGCGCGGCGCGTTTTACAATCGCGCAACGCCAAAGCTATTTGGCCGCAAAGCGCGCGTCTTGGCTTCGGCGACGGTGTCGAGACAAAAGGCCAGCACGTTTCGGGAATCGCGCGGGTCGATCAGGCCATCATCCCACAGCCGGGCGGTGGCGAACAACGCCTCGCTTTCTAGGTCATAGCGCGCGACAATCGTTGTCGCCATGGCGTCGAGCGCCGCGTGATCCGGTTCTGCGCCCCGAGCGCGCGCGCCTTCCTCCGCCACGATCCGCATGGTTTTGGCGGCCTGCTCGCCGCCCATCACGGCGATGCGGTTATTCGGCCAGGCGAAGATAAAGTCTGGCCCAAACGCCCGTCCGCACATGCCGTAATTGCCCGCCCCGAACGACGCGCCGACATGTAACGTGATCTTCGGAACGGTCATGTTCGACACCGCTTGGATCATTTTGGAGCCGTGCTTAACAATGCCGCGCTGCTCGGCGTCGGTTCCAACCAAGAACCCGGTGGTGTTCTGCAGGAAAATGACCGGCGTGTCCGCCTGGCACATCAATTGGATGAATTGGGCGGCCTTGACGGCGCCATCGGCGTCGATCGGCCCGTTATTCGAGATAATCCCGATTGCATGGCCGGCGATTTCGGCCTGGGTGCAAACGGTGTGGACGCCAAAGCCGTCCTTAAAGCCGACCATGTCCGAGCCATCCACCAGCCGCGCGATCAACTCGCGCGAGTCATAGGGCTTGCGGTAATCAACGGGTACAACACCCAGCAGCTCGTCGATATCATAGGCTGGGGCGCGGAAAATCCGCGTCAAGCCCGGCGCGTCGCGATTCCATTGCAGCCGCGCGACAATCTCGCGCCCGATCCGCAGGCCATCGGCGTCGTTCTCGGCGATAAAATCGGCCGTGCCGGCCACGTGATAATGCATTTCCGCGCCGCCGAGCTGTTCGTCGGTGGCGATCTCGCCGGTCGCCGCTTTCAGCAAGGGCGGGCCGGCCAGAAAAACTTTGGTGCGGCCGCGAATGGCGATGACATAATCCGACAGCCCCGTCTGATAGGCCCCGCCGGCGGTCGAGGACCCATGCACGACGGAAATGACCGGGCAGCCCGCCGCCGACAACCGCGCCAAATTGGCGAAGGTCTGGCCGCCCGGCACGAACAAATCGGCCTGGCGAAACAGGTTCGCGCCGGCGCTTTCGATCAATTGGACGTAAGGCAATCTCTGTTGCAGCGCGATGGCTTGGCCGCGCAGCGCTTTATGAACGCCCATCGGCGTCGCCGCGCCACCTTTGATGCCACTGTCCGACGCGGTGACGAAGCAGCGCACGCCGTGGATAAAGCCGATCCCGGCAATGCCGCCGCCCGAAGCGCTCGCCGCGTCGTCATCATGCATATTATACCCGGCAAGTGTCGACAATTCGAGGAACGGGGCGCCGCGATCAAGCAGTCGGGCAAGTCTGTCGCGTGGCAATAATTGACCCCGTTTGTCAAATTTTGGCTTAGAGCGCGCTGAAGTTTCGACAATATTGCGCTCGAGCGCCCGAAATTCTTCGATCAACCTCAGGTGTTGATCGCGATTTTCCGTATAATTCTTTGACAAAACATCAATCTGACTTTGGAAAACGGGCATCCAATATCGCCTTTCTCCAGATTGATCATCGGAAAACGGAATGGTAACCTAAAGTTATATTTCCACGAAATCCGTACGACGACCATTTAAGAAAAGCAAGTCCGCCGTTTGTTGCCGCAAATCGCACGCTATCGCAGCTTTATAGCAATCTGAAAAAAGGCGGGATCGCGTCATCAATTGTTGTTAGCGAAAAATCGCGCCGCAATGCCGTCAAAGCGACGCAACGCCCCGCGAGAAAGATTGCGCAATCGGCTCGACAAAATAATCGAGCGCCGTGCGGCTGCGACCCGAATAGATGAACACTTCGACCGGCATGCCGGGGATAATCTCGAGATTGCGGGCGCGGGCGAGTTCGGCCGGATCCACCGAAATGCGCGCTTCATAGAACTGAGCGCCGGTATCGGGATCGGTCTTCAAATCGGCGCTGACGCCGACCACTTCACCCGCGAGGCGTGGCGACAACCAGGATCGATAGGCCGCGAGCCGCGTGCGCACATTCTGCCCCTCATAGACCGCGTCGCGATCGCCGGGCCGGATGCGCACATTGGCGAGCATATCGCCCTCTTTGGGGACGATTTCCATGATGGCTTCACCCGGCCGCACGACGCCGCCGCGCGTTGCAAAACGCAGATTCAGCACTTCGCCAGATACCGGCGCGGCGACAATGGCGCGGTCGATCACGTCCTGCGCGGCGAATAATTCTTGCTCCACCGTCAACAAGTCAGCGCGGGCTTGGGCGAGATCTCCGGCGATTTCTTGCGCAAATTCGGCGCGGCGCTGGGCGATTTGATTGGTCATGTCGACCGATTGCGCAGCGGCGTCTTGGCGTTCGGCGTTGAGGCGCGCGATCTCGCCCTCGCCATTGGCGACATTGCGCTCGAGCGTCGTGACCTGGTCGCGGCGGGCAAGGCGCTGCGCGAACAACTCGCTGACCAGAGCCAGCTCTTCTTGCGCAGCGGCAAGCGCCCGGCGGGCGATGTCAATCTGACCGGCGCGCAAATCACGGGTCGTCAAGGCGGCCTGCCGTCGATCGTTTAACAGCGCGATATCGGCCGCCAGGCGTTGGCGCTGCTGATTGAAGACGCTGCGCTCGCGCCCGACAATGTCGGCGCGGTCGTCCTCGCTCAATGCAAGATCGGCGATCACGGCGAAATCGGGGGCCGCCGTATTGCTTTGCAAAGCCGACAGTCGGGCGATGCCGGCCCGCAGCGCCGCCAGCCGCTTGATCGTTTGCTCGCGATTAGCGAGCGACGCCGCCCCTGTCATCACCACCAGTGGCTGGCCAGCCTCGACGCGGTCGCCTTCGCGGACCTTCAACTCGGCGATGATGCCGCCTTCCAAATGCTGCACGACTTTGCGGTTGTCTTGCACCACGACCGAGCCCGTCGCCGCGACGCCCTCTTTCAGCGGCGCGAAAGCCGCCCAGACCAGGAAGCCGCCCAAACCGAGCACGCAGGCCAGCCCCATTTTGCGCGTCATCGGATCGCGCCAAGGAAACAAGGCCGGTTCGATTGCCGCTTCGCTCATGCGCCGGAGGCCCCATTATCGCTTGCACGCGCCACGATCCGGCGTCCGGTCGGCGCCGCGGTCGGTTGGGCTTTTTCCTCGGCGAAATACTCGGCCGGCGATTGAGCGACCAACGCGCCTTTGCGAATGGTCAAGACGCCATGGGTATTGGCGATCACGCGCGGATCATGGGTGGCGATAATGCTGATCCCGCCTTGCGCGGCATGGGCCAGGATCGCGTTGATCACCAAACCGGTCGCGTCGCGATCGAGATTGGCGGTCGGCTCGTCCAGCGCCAAGAACAAGGGCCGGCCGAAAAAGGCGCGCGCCAACCCGATCATCTGCCGTTGCCCCGCCGACAACGCCACCCCGCCCGGGCCGATCAGGGTGTCATAACCCTTTGGCAAGGTGACGATCATCTCATGCGCGCCGACCATTTTGGCGGCGGTGAAGGCGTCGGCCTCGCGCCCCTCGTGAAAGCGGGCGATATTGTCGATGACGCTGCCGGGCAACAATTCCACCGCTTGCGGCAGATAGCCAACGTAAAGACCGCGATCGGCGCTATCCCAGGCATGCATGTCGAGGCCGTCAAAGCGGACACTCCCCGATTGCGGCGGCCACACCCCGATCAAGGTTTGCAACAAACTGGTTTTGCCAGCCCCGTTGGCCCCGACCAACGCCAAGGCGCGCGGCCCGGTAATCTCCAATCCGAACGGGCGCAAAAGCGGCTCGCGCGCGCCCGGCGCGGCGATCTCCAGCCGATCGATGGTGATCTTGGCCGTGGGCGTCGGCACGGGCGTTGCACTTTCCGCTGCGTCTACAGCGCCAAAGGCCGACGCAAGGCTGCCCCAGGCGCGCCGCGCCAGCTCGATCCCACGCCAAGCGCCAACGATCTGGTCGATCGGGCCCAAGGCACGCGCGCTAATGATGCTGGCGGCGATGATCGCGCCAGCCGACATTTCTTGACCGATCACCAAGGCCGCCCCGAGCCCAAGGATCGCCATTTGCAGGATCAACCGGAACGCGCGCGACAGACTGGAAAAACCGCCGTCAGCCGAATGGGTGGCGAGCGCCGCCGCTTCGGCCGCATCGCGCGTGCGCCGCCAGCGGGCATAGACCCGGTCGATCAGGCCCATCGCGACAATCGCAGAGCGCTGGCGGCTGATGCTGAGCGCCAAATCCTGCGCGGCGTTTTGGTCGAGCGCTGTTTTCGCGCCGCTGCGCCGCGTGACCATTTCCGCCAGCACCGCCAGCCCGACCAAGATCGCCGCCCCGACCAAGCCGACCGCGCCAATCAACGGGTGGATCAAGAACATCAGGGCCAGAAAAAACGGGGAAAAGCCGAGGTCAAAGAAGGCAAGGATCGTTCCGGTCTGCAAGGTTTGTTGCACGCGCGCCAGATCGCCGAGCCGTTGGGCGAGCCCGCCGGCGGCGCTCGGGTTCTGCGCAAAATCCTGGAACAATCTTTTGGTGGCGACCCTATCGAAAAAATGCGCCGCCAACGCAGCAACGCGGCGCCGGCCGGCTTCCGCCGCGGCGTAGATGCACAGCAAAAACAAGGCGATCAGCGTCAACCAACCGAGCGTGTCGAGCGAGCCCGACAACAACACTCGGTCATAGATTTGCAGCATGTAAATCGGCGAAACCAGCAGCAGAATATTGACCGCAAGGCTGAACCAAAACAACGACCAAGCATGACGCTTGGCGACATGAAACATGCCAAACAGCCAAGTGGAAAGCGATGGTTCTGCGCTGGGCGCTTCGGTTTTCATCATGGGTGCGATGTTACCTGAACTCTTCAGTGTTTGATAGCAGCAAGACGCCCCCAATTTTGCTGCTACTCATTTCATCATATCGGACAATCCCCCCGCTTTCGGCGGCAGGGACGATCGGAGAATGTCAGACCCCGCCGGTGATGTCCGGGACCGTCACAACTGGGGTAACGTCGTCGCCTTGGTTGAACCCAGGGACGATCGCAATCGGGTTCGCAAAGAGGTCTGCTGAACCGGCTGGCAGCGCAACATCCGTGTCCGCCGCGACCTCAATCGCATCGCCGAATTGCGCGGTCGATACCACTGGGTCATCCGCAGAATTGGGCGAGGTTGGCGGCGCATCGGGGTCAAGTGGATCCAAGCCGCCCGGCGGCAGTGGCGGGGTAAAGCCAATGAAGTTCGCTGCGGTCAAGTCGCTGGGCGCGACCCCAGACAGGGTCAGCGTATTTCCGGAGCTGAAGGTGATGATCGTGCCGCCAGCGCCATCGCTGACGGCCAAGGCCAGAGCTGCGGCGGGGGACAAACCGAGCGCCGAAACGTCGATGAGGTCCGACGCAGTGGCAAAATCGGTAACGACATCTGCGCCCGAGTTCGCGCCGATAAAAAACGTGTCTGCGCTTGCCCCACCCGTCAAGGTGTCATTTCCGGCGCCGCCATCGAGAATATCAAACCCATCGCCGCCATTCAGTGTGTCATTGCCGCCCTCGCCGTTCAGAATATCGTCACCGCCGAGACCAGATAACATGTTGGCGCCGTCATTGCCGGTGAGAATGTCGCTTGCCGTGCTCGAGCCGGTGACATTCTCGATCGCGATCAGGACATCGCCATTCGACGCTGTCGCATCGCCATCGTCGTCCAAATCAACGGTGATCCCCGCCGTTGAAGCTGTGAACAGCGCCGTATCAACGCCTGCGCCGCCATCCAGCGTGTCAACGCCGCCAAAGCCGTGCAGGCTGTCGTTACCAATGCCGCCAGTCAGGACATTGGCCTCGTTATTGCCGAATAGGCTGTCGTCAAACGCCGTGCCGATAACGTTCTCGATGTCGTCGAGCTCGAACAAGGTCGTGCCGCCGGATGCTGGCGGCGCGGTCAGCACCCCACCCTCTTGGCTTGGCGTGCCGGTCGCCCCGGCCGAGAACGTGTCAAGATCAACGATAATCCCCGTCGTTCGGCCCGAGAAGTCAACCGTGTCGATCCCGTCGCCGCCATCGATGTCGTCAATTCCGTCCGAATTGAGGACGTCATTCCCGCCGAGACCCACGAGCACATCATTGCCGCCCGCCCCAGTTATGATGTTGGCATTTTCATCTCCGGTCAGCACGTCGCCCGCCGCCGAGCCGACGAGGTTTTCAATGCCAACCAAATCTTGCGAGGCCGCCGCGCCGACCGCTGTCACCGTGAAGTCGAGCGTGTAACCCAAGGTCGCCGGACCCAATTGCTGGATCAGGAACGTATACGTCCCCGCCGCGAGGCCCGCCGCGCCGTCAAAGCCGATGAACGCCTCTGGCGGAACCAGGCCGCCGCCCGCGCCCAAGGCCGGCAGAATATTCGTTCCCGTTAGAGCTGCCGCGCCTGTGCCATTGCCGAAATTGGCCAGGCCCAGCAACACGCTGGGGTCAAAGCCCGCCGCCAACGCATCAGCCGGGAACGTCGCGCCTTCTACGACAGCCAAGAAACCGACGTCATCGGTCGACAGCAAACCAGACAAAGTCAAGCTCGACAACACAAAGCCTTCCGGCACGGTGATCGTGACGATGTCGACGTCTTGCGGCGGCAAAGGCGGCGCGCCTGCGGCGGCATTGGCGACGACATTGGTGATCCGGCTGACGCCCGCGCCCAAGGTGAACGCCGTCGGCGCCGCTCCCGAGCCGGACAAATCCGTCGACCCGTTATTCAACACCGTCACCGCATCCAGCGCGCCGGTGAACAAATTGGCGTGGACAGCTGTCGTAAACTGCGCGCTGTCATTGCCCGCGCCGCCATTCAGGACATCAAGACCATCCGAAATCAGCGTGTCATTGCCATCGCCGCCGAGCAATGTGTCAACACCAACATCGCCATTTAGAACATCATCGCCGCCGAGGCCGGCGAGGAGATCATCGCCGCCACCGCCAACCAACACATTCAGGCCATTATCGCCGCTGATCTGATCAGCGAAATCCGATCCGGTAACGTTCTCAAAATTCGCCAGTGTTGAAGAAGATGTCGCGCCTAAATTGACGTTGAAACCAAAGGTCACGCCTTGCTCTTCGTCGGATATGACCAAGAATGGCTGGCCAGTCGGGCTTTCCGCTGCAGGGATAAAGATTAGACCTTCCGGCGCAGTCAAATCATCGAGATCATCGGTCAATGGGAAGCCGCCCGGAACGGGCACGTTGATGAAGCCGAGCAATTCCGCGGAAATCTGTGGCGCAACGCCATTCACGCCGGTGCCGTTGACGAGGTCTAGCGCAAAGGCGAGCACGCCGGCGCTGCGCTCCAGACCGACAAACAAGATCGTCTGACCGTCAATGACCCCGACTGTTACCGCTTCCGGTTCCGGGCCCGCGTCATCCGAACGGGAGTCATTGAAGAAAAGTGGGAAGACTTCGCCAATGGCTTGCTCGATCAAATTGGCCGAGTTGAAGACCAAATTGCCCGCCGTGTCGAAGATTGAGAAAGAGCGGCCGCCAAAGGCGACGATGCGCTCAACGAGCCCGTTATTGTCGAGATCGCCCTGCTGCAGCGAAATCTCAAGGTCGCCGATCCCGTCGCCATTATCTTGGATGAAGTCAATTTCTTCGACCGTGAAGAAGTTTGGATCGAGGTCAATCGCTCCCGCGTCCGCGTCGAACACGTCAAAATCACGCCCATCGCCTTCATTGGCCGAAACGACAAACGTCAAGCCACCCAGCGTGAACGAATCCAACCCATCTGGCTGGAACAGCGCGATCGCCGTTGTCAGCGATGCAGGAATAACAGCCGGGCTAAAGAAGCCATTGTCGTCATTGCCATCGATCGGGATTGTTTCAAGATTCACCGAACCGAGCGGGACCAAATCGATGATCGAAGGGGTCGGATTGGCGATATCGACGATCAGCAGCGCATTGTTCTCTTGTACCGATACGAAGGCCAATTGCCCGTCTGGAGAGATCGTGACGAACTCGGGCTCGAGGTCCTGCGCCACCGTGAAATCGACGCCCGCCTCGTCGCTTTGCGCTTGACCGAACAGGATCAAGCCTTCGGTAACCAACGCCGTTTGCTGGGCGTTGAATTGTGTCAGCGTCAGCGTGTTCACCGTGCTGGCCGTCAGATTGGACGCATTCAGTGTGATGACCGAGATCGAGCCTTCCGGATCAACACCGCCATCCGCTTCTCCTTCATTGGCGACCACGATGCGATTGCCCTGCGGGTTAAAGGCCAAGCTGTCCGGCAAAGCGCCAACTGTAAAGGTAGCGACCGGCGTCGATGTGGACGTCAAACCGGCCAACGAGAATAACAGAACCTGCCCCCGGCTCGGTTACGGGGTCGCCAACAATCGCGGCAGCCAGGAAGCCGCCGCCAACCGCAACGCTGGTAACTTCGGTCGAGATGGGCAAAGTGGCAATCAAATTGCCCGCGCTGTTCAGCACGTCGATGGCGCTGCCGCCGGCAATAAAGAACTGATCAGTCGTCACGTCAAATGCGACGATTTCGGCGGTATCGGCGCCAGGCGTTGCAAATACTTGCAACCCACCGCCCGTTTGAGCCAGGCCCGCGGCCAGATCCACGATCACGCCACTTTGAGCTGAGGCGAAGCTTACAGTGTCATTTCCTGCCCCACCATCCAGGCTATTCACGCCTGAGCCGCCATCGAGAACGTCATTCCCGTCCCCGCCGAGCAGAACGTCATCGCCGCCGCCGCCAGTGAGGACATCATCACCGCCGAGGCCCGTCAATATATTGGCCGCGTCATTGCCGATGAGCGTGTCGCCGGCCGTGCTGGAACCGGTGATATTCTCAATTGCAACGAGAACATCGCCATTCGAGGCGTTGCCGTTGCCATTCGCGTCTAGGGAGACGGTGATCCCCATGGTCGAGGCGGTAAACAGGGCGGTATCAATCCCCGCACCCCCATCGAGCGTGTCCGTGCCTCCAAAGCCATGCAGGTTGTCGTTGCCAGCGCCGCCGATCAGAATATTGTTCTCGTTGTTGCCGAACAGGCCGTCATCAAAAGACGTGCCAGTGACATTCTCGATGTCCTCAAGCTCAAACAGCACCGTGCCGCCTGCGGCGGGCGACGCCGTCAATACCGCGCCATCCTGGCCCGGCGTGCCGGTAGCGCCCGCCGAATTGACGTCGAGATCGACAATGATCCCGGTCGTGCGCTCTGTGAAATTGACGGTGTCCGTCCCGTCGCCGCCGCTGATCGTGTCCACTCCGTCGGAGAAGAACACGTCATTGCCGGCCCCGCCCGTGAGCGTGTCATTGCCGGCGCCGCCGCTGAGGATGTCATCGCCTCCTTCGCCAACCAACACATCATCGCCGCCAAGGCCCGACAACGTGTTGGCGCCGTCATTGCCCGTCAGCGTGTCGCCGGCCGTGCTCGACCCCGTCACATTCTCAATTGCGATCAGAATATCGCCATTCGAGGCGGTCGCATCGCCATTGGCGTCGAGATCAACCGTGATCCCCGCGGTCGAGGCGGTAAACAGCGCCGTATCAACGCCGCCGCCGCCATTCAACGTGTCCGTGCCGCCAAAGCCATGCAGGCTGTCATTACCAGCGCCGCCGATGAGGATGTTGTTTTCGTTGTTGCCGAACAGGCCGTCGTCAAAAGACGTTCCGGTGACGTTCTCGATGTCGTCGAGCTCAAACAGCACCGTGCCGCCAGCCGCGGGCGACGCCGTCAGCACCCCGCCATCCTGACCCGGCGTGCCGGTAGCGCCCGCCGAATTGACGTCGAGATCGACAATGATCCCCGTTGTGCGCTCAGCGAAATTAACAGTGTCCGTCCCGTCGCCGCCGCTGATCGTGTCCACCCCGTCGGAGAAGAAGCCGTCATTGCCGGCCCCGCCCGTGAGCGTGTCGTTGCCGGCGCCGCCATTCAGCACATCATCGCCATCGCCACCATTGATTGAATCATTGCCAGCTTCGCCGATCAGCGTGTCATTGCCGCCGAGGCCAGTGATGGTGTCATCGCCGCCGAGCCCATTGAAATTGTCCGCGCCCGGCGTGCCGTCGATGATGTCCGCAGCTGCGGTAAACTCGTTCACATTGGTCACGGTGATTGTGATGGTTTGCGACACCACATCTTCCGGATCAGGACTGTCGTTATCGACGACATTGACAACGACAGTGAAACTGTTGTCGCCACCGATTGGCGCTTCGAAATTCGGCGGATTGATAAAGGCCAGCGCCCCCGTGGTTGGATTGATCGAAAATAGCGCCGCGTCTGGGCCGCCGCCGATCGAGAAAATCAGGTCATCGCCATCAGCGTCCGTCGCTGTTACGGTCGTCACCGCCGTGGTGTTCTCGGCAATCGAGAAGGTCGAACCAGATGTGAAAACGGGCAGCTCGTTCGAGCCGCCCGTCAAGCCAATCGCCGCTCCCGCCGCACCGCCGGCGACCAGCAGGCCACCCAGAACGTACAGCAAGGTGTCGTTGCCGCCAAATACCCCGCCGCCGCCTTCGCCGCTATCGGCTTGCGTCAGCGAAATGATCGTGTCCGATCCATCGGCCATCAGCAACGCCGCCGCGTCGGCCACATAGACCACGCCGTCGATGATCGTGACTTGCGCGCTCGACAACGTCACGACGCGGCCATCGGCCAGGGCGACCAACACCGAGCCGTCAGCGCGCAATTCGATCGACACCACCCCGTCCACGCTCTGCAGCGGCTGCAAATCGCCCGTCGCAGCCGATGCTGCACCCGCGCTCATTGCCATCATGGCCAGACCAGCCGTAACGCCTGCAAGCACGTTGGAAACATGACGCGAGTTAATATTGCCATTCGCGGCGGTAAGATCGAATGCCATGGTGCTTCTCCCAAGATCGGAATGAACGCGTAAACCTGCAAAAAACAAAACGTCGCTTTAGCAGCCTCGTACCGGTAACTGACCCACTATGCGCCTATTCGCGCTTGGTTATGTTGACTCATTACCTTTCAGAAGCGATATTAAAACTCCAGAACAACCACATTTTAGGCGCCTGGGCTCTCGACGGCTCCTAGCGAGCCGTTGTGTTAACCGATCACAAAAACCACCGCAATCCGCTCAGCGTGCATTTCCATGGCCTTCCGATTTGTACACTTTTGTTACAAGCTTGTTACGTGAAAGCATCTACAGCTTTTATTCTTTCAATCTCAATGAGCTCGATTTCTGTTCTGGCTTAGTGCTAGTATTTTACCCCGCAATTATATAATAAAGTTATGGGACTTGAACTAAACATTGTATCATTCACAAAGCCGTGAGAGGTCGTTACGAGCAAAAATGGCGGTTTTCACGCCGTATTGTCGACAATAAAAACAGACTTCGGCCGTCAAAACTACAAATTTATTGATTATCGCTAATTTCCCATGATGCCTGAAAACGACGTTAAAAACAGGCGTTGCGCTTCTTCGGCTGGCAAGGGCGCCAAAGAGGCGTGGTTGCGCGACGGGCGCGCAAACACCTTGTCAGCTTCTGCCCGGGAAAAGCCCGCCAATTGCACCGCTTCATGATAGGCCATGGCGCGATCGGCGGCTTTTATCGCCATTTCGATGGGCTGCGGCGGCCGCGCGGCCAAGCCAAAGCGCAGATGGATCGCCTCCGCCAACCGCCGCTCGATCGCGCGATATTGCTCGCCCAACACCGCCTTGAACGGGGTAATCATGTCGCCGATGACGAATTCCGGCGCGTCGTGCAGCAAAGCATAAAGCCGCCAATCGGCAGGCCAATCGGCAGGCCAATCGGGGTGCTCGCTCACGACCCAATCGAGCACGCAGACCGAATGCTGGGCCACGGAAAACGCATGGGCGCCCGCCGTCTGCCCGTTCCATCGCGCAACACGCGCGAGGCCATGGGCGATGTCTTCGATTTCAATATCAAACGGCGACGGATCGAGCAGATCAAGCCGGCGCCCCGACAACATGCGCTGCCAAGCGCGCGGCGCGGCGGCGTCTGTTGGTCGCGGTTTGGCAAAGCTCTTGGGCATGATCGGTCTCTGCCGCAAGCGCGGCAAACGCGCAATCAAAAGCGAGAATAGGGCGGCGATTGGATGAAAACGGCCTCGCCGTTCACAGGGCGTGCTTGTATTACACGCGTCCATTGCTCCAAATAAAATGGGAGGGCGCGATGACCACTGCCGACCCGCCAAAGGCGCTTCGTAAAAACGAGAACAAGACCCAACCGACCAATCTGTCGCCCAACGATTTTATCGCCAGCCTAGCCGATCCGCGCCAGCGCGCCGATTGCGCAATCTTGCTGGCCCGTTTTTCCGCCATTACCGATTGGCCGCCGCAGATGTGGGGCCCCTCGATCATCGGCTTTGGCCATTATCATTATCGCTATGACAGTGGCCGCGAGGGCGATTATTTCCGCACCGGTTTTGCGCCGCGCGCCAAAAACCTGACCATCTATATCATGCCGGGCTTTGCGCCTTTTGCGTCGCTGCTCGCCGAGCTCGGCAAACACAAAATCAGTCAATCCTGTCTTTATATCACCAAGCTCGCCGATATTCGATTGGACGTGCTGGAAAGGCTTGTCATCGAGTCGTTATCGATTATGCGGGAGCGCTATGGCTAGCGGATCAACCGCCGCCGCATTTTCTAAGTCTATGTCCACGCCCGCGATCGACACCGCCCGCCGCGTTTTGCGGCTTGAAGCCGAAGCGCTGGCGCGCTTGGCTGATTCGATTGCGCCGGAATTCGAGACGATCGTCGACCTGCTGGCCGCTATTAAGGGACGCGTGATCGTCGCCGGTCTTGGCAAATCGGGGCATGTGGCGCGCAAGATCGCCGCCACTTTGGCCTCGACCGGAACGCCAGCGCAATTTCTGCATGCCGGCGAAGCGGCGCATGGCGATCTGGGCATCGTCACCGGCGATGACGCCGTGCTGGCGCTGTCGCGCTCGGGCGAGACGGCCGAACTTGCCGCGATTTTGAGCTATTGCGCGCGCGTCGGTGCGCCGGTCATTGCCATGACCGCGCAGGCCGAGTCCACTTTGGCGCGAGCGGCGCGGCATGTCTTGTTGCTTACCGCCGCGGAGGAAGCCTGCGCGGTCACGGCCGCGCCGACCACGTCGACCACCCTGCAAATGGCGCTCGGCGATGCATTGGCGGTCGCCCTGCTCGAAAAGCGCGGCCTGACGGCGGAAGCCTTCCAGCGCTTTCACCCTGGCGGGCAATTGGGCGCCAAATTGCTGAAAATCGCCGCTTTAATGCAGCGCGAGGCGCTCCCTTTGCTGCCGATCGAGGCGCCGCTGAGCCTTGCGCTCGAAGCGATGACCGCCGCCAAACTGGGCTGCGTCGGGGGCGCCGATGCGCGCGGCGCCCTTGTCGGCATGTTGACGGATGGCGATGTGCGTCGCCTGTTTCTGCGCGCGGAATTTCCGCTCAGTTTGGCCGACGCCATGACGCGCCAGCCGCTGACTTTTGCGCCGGATCAGTTCGCTGGCGAAGCGCTGCGCGCCATGAACGAGCGCGGCGTCAGCCAAGCCTTCGTGGTTGACGCATCCGGCAAGCCGATTGGCGTCGTGCATTTGCATCAAATGCTGCGAGCGGGGGTGGGGTAACGCCTTATTCGGGTCCCTTTCAGCCCACCAAAAACAAACCCCCGCGCTGCAGGCAGCGCGGGGGCGTTTTACGCAACACAAATAGGTCGAGCGATCGGACCGCTTAGAAGTCCATGTCGCCCATGCCGCCGCCGCCCGGCATGGCCGGCGCGCCCTTGTCGCGCTTGGGCGCTTCGGCGACCGCCGCTTCGGTCGTGATGATCAGCGAGGCGACCGAAGCCGCGTCTTGCAACGCGGTGCGGACGACTTTCACCGGATCGATGATGCCGGCTTCGACCATGTCGACATATTGTTCGGTCTGCGCATTGAAGCCGAACGAAGCCGAGCCGCTCTCGAGGATCTTGCCAACCACGACCGAGCCGTCAACGCCCGCATTTTCAGCGATTTGGCGCAGCGGCGCTTGCAGCGCTTTGCGGACGATCTCGATGCCGGCGTTTTCGTCGTCATTGACGCCTTTGACGTCGATGAATTTCGACGCGCGCAACAGCGCCACGCCACCGCCCGGCACGATGCCTTCTTCAACCGCCGCGCGAGTCGCATTCAGCGCGTCATCAACGCGATCCTTGCGCTCTTTCACTTCGACTTCCGTCGCGCCGCCGACTTTGATCACCGCGACGCCGCCGGCCAGTTTGGCGAGGCGCTCTTGCAATTTCTCGCGGTCGTAATCGGAGCTGGTGTCATCGATCTGACGGCGGATTTGCGCAACGCGCGCTTCGATCGAGGTTTTATCGCCGGCGCCGTCCACGATCGTGGTGTCATCTTTGGTGATCGACACGCGCTTGGCTTTGCCAAGATCATTCAGCGAGACGTTCTCGAGCTTGATGCCGAGGTCTTCCGAGATCACGGTGCCGCCGGTCAGGATGGCGATGTCTTCCAGCATGGCTTTGCGGCGATCGCCGAAGCCAGGCGCTTTCACCGCCGCCACTTTCAGGCCGCCGCGCAATTTGTTGACGACCAAGGTCGCCAGCGCTTCGCCTTCGACGTCTTCGGCGATGATCAGCAACGGACGACCCGATTGCACGACCGCTTCGAGCACCGGCAGCATCGGCTGCAACGAGCTCAGCTTTTTCTCGAACAACAGGACCAGCGGCTCGTCGAGTTCGGTGGTCATTTTGTCGGCATTGGTGATGAAATAAGGCGACACATAGCCGCGATCGAATTGCATCCCTTCGACGACGTCGAGTTCGGTTTCCAGCGATTTGGCCTCTTCGACCGTGATCACGCCTTCATTGCCGACTTTTTCCATCGCCTTGGCGATCATCGCGCCGATATCGCTTTCGCCATTCGCCGAGATGGTGCCGACTTGCGCGATTTCGCCCGAGCCCGACACTTTTTTGGCTTTGGCTTTGATGTCCTTGACGACTTCAGCGACGGCCTTGTCGATGCCGCGCTTCAGGTCCATCGGGTTCATGCCGGCGGCGACGCGCTTCATGCCTTCATGCACGATCGCCTGGGCCAGCACGGTGGCGGTGGTGGTGCCGTCGCCCGCCGCGTCATTGGTTTTCGACGCAACTTCGCGCAGCAATTGCGCGCCCATGTTTTCGAATTTGTCCTCGAGCTCGATTTCCTTGGCAACGGTGACGCCGTCCTTGGTCGTGCGCGGCGCGCCGAAGCTCTTCTCGATAACAACATTGCGGCCTTTCGGGCCGAGCGTGACCTTCACCGCATTGGCGAGGATGTTGACGCCGCGCAACATGCGATCGCGCGCGTCAGAACCGAAATTAACAATTTTAGCAGCCATGGTAAGTCCTCACTTGTGACGAGAATCAGAAAAATCGCTTGAAACGCGGTTCAAGCGATTACTTCTCGATGATCCCGAGGATGTCGGATTCTTTCATGATCAACAGGTCTTGACCGTCGACCTTTACTTCCGTGCCCGACCATTTGCCGAACAGGATGCGGTCGCCAGCTTTGACTTCCATGGGAACGATTTCATTATCGTCGCCACGCGCACCGCTGCCAACGGCGATCACTTCGCCTTCCTGCGGCTTTTCTTTGGCGGTGTCGGGGATGATGATCCCGCCTTTGGATTTTTGCTCTTCCTCCACGCGCTTAACGAGCACGCGGTCATGGAGCGGACGAAATTTCATGATTTTGGTCCTTCGTTGAAACAGGGGTTCCACTTTGGAGCGCGTTTGCGCCAAAAACGCCCGAGCGCATTAGCACTCGACCGGGTTGGCTGCTAACACAGAGCGGAGATAAGCGCGCGCCGCGCCGACGTCAACACCCCAACGACACGCGAAATTGAGGCTGCGCGCGCAACGCGCCCGCCGGCGACAGGGGCGCGATGACGCAGGCAATGCTAGGCCAACCCCATGGCTTGGACCGGAATTTGCGCGTTTTGCGGGGCGGCGGCAAACGACGCAACCACCCCGATTTATTGGTCGCGCGGCAATGTCGATGCGTTTGCGCAGACCTGCTTTGCCTATTGGCGCTGCCCGGACTGCGAAGCGATTTTAGCGCGCGATCGCGTCGATTTATCCGCGCTTTATACCCATTACCCGATCCATCGGGGGGCGAGCGGCGCGAGCCTTCGCGCCTTTTACGCGCAGATCCATCGGTCGCGGTTGTCCTTGCTGCGGCGCGGCGGGCTCAAGTCGCAGGCGGCGATTTATGATTTTGGCGAAGGCGCCGGCGATTTCGTCGCTTTTCTCAACGCGCGGGGGTATCGCGCCGTTGGCGCTGACCCGTTTGCCCGGTCGGCGCCGGCGCCCTCTCGCGTTGACCCGCCCGGCGACGGCGGCTGGGACGCCTTCACCGCGCAGGATGTGATTGAGCATCTCGAGCAGCCGCTGACCCTGTTTGACACGGCGCAGCGGCTATTGCGCCCGGGCGGGTTGCTTGCGATCGGTTGCCCGGATGCGCGCCAAATCCGCCTCGAGCCGCCGGCCGGCCGCGCCGCCGCCGCGCACCATCTTGAGGCGATCTGCATGGACATGCACGCCCCCTTCCACCGCGCCATGCCAAGCTTTGCGGGCCTTTGCCGCGCCGCGCAGGCCGCCGGTTTTGCGCCGATCGCTACGCGGCGACATTTCCCAGCTGATTCCTTATGGCCAAGCGTTAATACCGCCACGATGATCGCCTACGCCCGCGCCAGCGGCAACCGGCTCGAAGCGCTTTACGCCCCGATTGATTGGGGCAAGGTCTTGACCCATACGCGGATTTGGGGCGCGGCGTTGTGGGGCGGCGTCTTCCGCCATTGCGGCCATATGCAGGTGCTGTTTCGCAAAGTCTGAGCATTGGCGATTGCCCTAAATGCGCGCGGGTTCTAAACACCCGCCCTTCCGTCCAGGATGAACCGTCATGACCGCGCCGATCCCCGCTTACGCCATTGAAGCGGAAGGGCTTTCCAAGACCTATGCCGCGAGCGGCAAATCGCCCGCCAAACAAGCCTTGATCGATCTGTCGCTGCGGGTGCCGGTCGGCTCGGTGTTTGGCCTGCTGGGGCCAAACGGCGCCGGCAAATCGACCTTTATCAATATCTTGGCTGGGCTCGTCACCAAAACGGCCGGAACGGCGCGGGTCTGGGGCTATGACGTCGCCGCCCAGTCGCGCCAGGCGCGCGCCGCCATCGGCATCGTGCCGCAAGAGATCAATTTCGACGCGTTTTTCACCCCGTTCGAAGCGCTGGAGCTGCAAGCCGGCTTTTATGGCGTGCCGAAAGCCGAACGGCGCACGGATGATCTGCTGGCGGCCTTGGGCCTCGCCGATAAGCGCAATTCCTATGCGCGCACCTTGTCCGGCGGCATGAAGCGGCGCCTGCTGGTCGGCAAAGCCATGGTGCACAATCCGCCGATCCTGGTGCTCGATGAGCCGACCGCTGGCGTTGATGTCGATCTGCGCCGGCAATTATGGGATTATGTGCGCGGCCTTAACCGCGCCGGCGTCACCGTCATGTTGACCACCCATTATCTGGAAGAGGCGCAAGAGCTGTGCGACACCATCGCCATCATCAATAAAGGCCGCCTGGTTGCGCTGGAGCCGACCGCGCAATTGCTGCGTCGGCTCGACTACAAGACCCTGATCGTCCAGCCGGAGACGTCCCTCGACGTGGCGCCGGCGACCTTGCCCGGCTGCGAGGCGCAAATTCGGCCCGATGGCGCGCTCTCCATCACCTTCCGCGCCGGCGCGGTCCGGGTGGAGGATGTGTTGGACGCCTTGCGCGCCGCCGACATCCGCATCAAAGACCTGCGCACCGAAGAGCCCGATCTCGAAGACGTCTTCGTTGAATTGACGCGGTAGGGGGAGCCCCCCCGATCGCGCCGCCGCCCTCTATTGCAGCGTTCCGCCAGCGATCGCCGGGCCGCCGGCCGCGATGATCGCCCGCTCGAGCGCCGGGATGTCCGTCTCGACCATCGCCTTCAGCCGCGTCCGCACATCGGCAAATTCGGTGCGGGCAAAGTCATATTGCTCGCGCTGGGTCGCGGTTGGGCCATAGGTCGCATTGGCGGTCGAGATCAGCAAGCTTTGCAGCCGTTGGCCGAGCGTTGCCGGAACCGGCACCCCGATCTGGTCGGCCGCCGTGCTGCCATTGACCTGCAGATCGAGCGCGTCATACGCGGCTTTTAGCGACCGCCATTGCGTGTCGAGCCCGCCGGGCGCGGCCTGGGTGCGTTGCACCGCCGTCCGCAATTGATTGACGCGGGTGCGCGCCGCCCCCAAAGCCGCATTGACCGCGCCGAGATCGCGCTGGAACAGCGACAATTCTTGCCAGAAGGCCGCCGCTTGCGCCGGCGCCGTTCCCGGCAATGCGCCTTCGCGCATGCGCTGCACCTCAAAGCTCAGCGGCTCGGAGAGGTCCGTCATCACGCCGTCGACCATTTTCGATAATTGCACGCTGTAATTGCCGGGCGCGACCAAAAAGCCGGACGGCTCGGTGGCGCCCGCCGAACTGCCAGCCCCTTGCGGCCCGCCACCGCCACCCGCCGGCACGGTTTGCACGGCGGGGGTGCGCAAGTCCCAAGCGATGCGGTGAAAACCGCGCCCGCTCGGCCCTTTCAGCCGGCGCACGACATTGCCCCCGCTATCGCGGACCGTCAGCCAGATTTCTGGGTCGACCGCGCGCAATTCGGCGTCCACCGCCGCAAAGCCGGGGAACGGCGTATCGCGCCCGTCCTTGACCAGCGGCTTTTCGCGCTCCTGGCGGATATCCTTGGCCGATTTCAGCCCCTCCGCCAGATGATAGGTAAATACCGCGCCAAATGGCGGGGTCGGCGCGCGATATAAATCATCGCCCAAGCTGCCGCCCGGCGAAAAGCCGATCGGATGCTGCTCGATATACCACCAGGCTTTGCGCGGTTGGAACAACAGCGCCTCACGCTCGAGCGCGGCGCGATCAATGCTGCGCAGCGGCGTGTAATCGTCAAGCACGAAGAAGCTGCGGCCAAAGCTGGCGCCAACCAAGTCATTTTCCCGCCGCTGAATGGTGACGTCGCGGATCGAAATGGTTGGCATGCCGCCGGTCAATTCGACCCATTTGCCGCCGCCATCGACGGTGAAGAAAATGCCGAACTCGGTCGCCGCAAACAGCAGATTGCGGTTGACGTGGTCTTGCACCACCCGCCAGACCAGATGCCGGTCCGGCAGATCGCCAGCGATCGAGCGCCAGCTCCGCCCGCGATCGGTGCTTTTATAAAGCATCGGCCGGTAATCGCCGTTCTTGTGGTTGTCGAGCGCCACATAGACCGTGTTGGCGTCAAACAGATCGGCGCGAATGTCGTTGACGAAAGCCTCGGCCGGCACGCCGGGCAGGCTAGAGGCGCGAATGGCGGTCCAGGTCGCGCCGCCATCGCTGGTCGCTTGGATAAGACCGTCATCAGTGCCGGCATAGAGAATATTCTCATCGACCGGGCTTTCGGCCAGCGAGGTAATGGTCGCGAAAGCCGACATCGCGGTCATGTCCCAAACCGCATCCCAGGACCATTGCCGATCCATCAGCCGCGTTGTCATCTTGTCTTGATTGCTGGTCAGATCGCCTGAAATCGCCCGCCAGGCGTCGCCGCGATTATCTGAGCGCCAAACGCGATATGACGCGTGGTAAATCCGCTTCGGATCATGCGCGCTGACGAGGATCGGCGCGTCCCAATTGAACCGTTCGGCCGGCTCGCCGGGCTTGGCTTGCGGCTGGATATGGACGACCTCGCCGGTGATCTTGTCAAAGCGGACGAGATTGCCTTCCTGCCAATGACTGTAGACGATATTGGGATTGCCGGGTTCGGTCGCCGGCTGGTGGCCGTCGGCGAAGACCGTGATGAACCAATCGGAATTGCGAATGCCATGCCGATTATCGGTGCGCGAGGGGCCGCCTTGGCTCGAATTGTCCTGGGTGCCGCCATAGACATTGTAAAACGGCACGGCGTCATCGACCGCGACTTTGTAAAATTGCGTCACCGGCAAATTGCCGATGAACCGCCAATTCTGGGCGTAGTCCCAGCTTTCATAGAGCCCGCCGTCCGACCCAACCAGCAAATAATCTGGATCGTCCTTGCGGAACGCCAAAGCATGATGATCGACATGGATGTTGCGGGTATTGATCGGGCGAAAATTACGTCCGCCATCGTCTGAAATCAACGTTTGCACATTGGCGAGATAGATTTGGTCGAATTTATGCGGGCTGGCGTAGAGTTCTTGGTAGTAATGCGGACCGGTTCCGCCCGACACGGTGTCAGACATCTTGCTCCACGACGCGCCGCGATTGTCTGACCGCCACACCCCACCGGTGCGCCGCTCCAGCTCGATCGCCGCATAGACGACGTCCGGGTTTTGCGGCGAGATCGCCAGCCCAATTTTGCCGAGATTACCGGAAGGCAGCCCGCCAGCGAGCTTGGTCCAGGTCTCCCCGCCATCTTCGGATTTATGCAAGGCCGTTTCCGGCCCGCCGCCGACATAGGCCGCCACCGTGCGGTGGCGCTGCCAGGTCGCCGCGTAAAGCCGGTTTGGTTCGCGGGGGTCCATGACGACATCGGTCACGCCTGTCCAAGGACCCGCCGCAAGCACCGCTTTCCAGGTCTTGCCGCCATCGGTCGATTTATAAAGGCCGCGCTCGCCGCCTTTGCTCCACAGCGGGCCTTGCGCTGCGACAAAAATAACGTTGGAGTCTTTCGGATGGACGATGATTTCCGAGATATGCTCGGTGCCCTTCAGCCCAATATTGGTCCAGGTCTTGCCGGCATCGGCGCTGCGATAAAGCCCATCGCCATAGCCGACATGGCGTCCGCCGACATTCTCGCCGGTGCCGACATAAATCACGTCCGGGTTTTGCGGATCGAGGGTCATCGCCCCGATCGAATAAGACGGCTGGCTGTCAAAAACCGGGGTCCAAGTCGTGCCGGCGTTTTGGGTCTTCCAGACCCCGCCAGACCCAACGCCGACATACCAGGTTGCCGGGTCTTGGGGGTGCAATTCGATGTCGGCGATCCGCCCCGACATCATCGCCGGGCCAATATTGCGGAATTTCAACCCTGAAAACGTCGCGGCGGAGAAACGCTCCGGCGGCTTTTCAGCTTCATTGGCCGGGGGCGGCGGCGCCTGGCGACGTTGGGCGTGCGCCGAGCTGATGGCGATGACCGAAACCGCGAGCGCGAGCGCAAGACGCATGGCATTTCCCCGTGAACGAGCAGACGCCGCCTGTTAAGGCAACGCTTCTTTGACGAATTGGAATGGGCTACGCGCGCCGGTTCCCAGCGCTTACTCGAAGAGGGGACAGTGAAAGCGCTCAAGGCTGCCTGTAAAGGGGCGTGATTGTCGCAGCGCGCCGCCAATATAGGCGCATTATTGCGCTTGCGAAGCGCCCTTACGCTGCTTGCGTGGCGCGCCCGCCGCCTTCGGCCATCGCCGCGGCGATAGCGCGCAACAATGATTCCGGCGTGAAGGGTTTGGCGACATGGCCGTCGGCGCCGGCTTCCAGCGCTTTTTGCTGGTGTTTATCCATGGCGTTGGCGGTTACCGCCAAAATCACCCGGCGGAGCGCGCCGGTCGCGATTTCCGCCGCGCGGATTGCTTCGATCGCCGCCAACCCGTCCAAAACCGGCATTTGCATGTCCATCAAGATCAGATCGAATGGCGCGGATAACGCCGCATCGACCGCCTGGCGGCCGTCTTCAACGCAGGTGATCTGACAACCGGCGGCGCCCAAAATCATCTGCATGACCCGGCGATTGGTGGCGCTGTCATCGGCAACCAGAACGCGCAGCGCGGTAAAACCGGTCTGCGGATCGGTATTTTTTGGCGGTGGCGCCGCTTCTTCCAGCGGCGCGCAAGGCAAGGTCAAGTTGGCGGTAAAGCGCGCGCCTTCATTGGGCCGCGACCAGAACGTCAAATGTCCGCCCATTGCTTCGATGATCGAGCGGCAAATCGCCAACCCAAGTCCGGTTCCGCCATAATTGGCGGCGGTCGAGCGCGATTCTTGCGCGAACCGATCAAACAGAAAATCGGCCTGGTCGCCATCAAAGCCGATCCCGGTATCGGTGATCGTAAAGCTCAAAGACAGACGGTCCTCGCCATTTGCCTCTGCTTCGACGTCCATCCGCACGCCGCCCTTGTTGGTAAACTTGACTGCGTTCGACAATAAATTGGACAGAATTTGCTTTAGACGAACCTTGTCCCCCAACACGAAGCGGCGCGCGGTCGGCGCCACGTCCAGCACGAGGCTCAAGCCTTTTTCTTCGGCGCGCGCGCGGAATAAATGCGTCACGCTGGCGGCGACATGGGCGACGTCGAACGGCGCCGAGTCGAGGCTGAATCTTCCGGCTTGCAGCTTCGAAAAATCGAGCACGTCGTTGAGCAAACGCAGCAATGTCTCGCCGGAATTGGCGATCAAACCGACCATTTCGGCCTGTTTTTCGTCCAAATCGGTGTTCCGCAGCGCCCCGGCGATCGCCAAAACCCCGGTTAAGGGCGTGCGAATTTCGTGGCTGATATTGTCAAAAAACTCACCGCGATTGCGATTTGCGGCGCGCGCTGCGGCTTCCGCCGCGCGCAAACGCAGCTCCAATTGCTTGCGCTCGTCGATATCGGCGAACAAACCGACGCATTTTGTCGCCTTGCCGTCGGCGTTACGCTCCAATTTGGCGGTGCTGAGCAGCCAAATCCATTCGCCCTCGGGCGATGGAAAGCGGTGTTCGACGCGATAAGGCTCGCCAAATTCGACATGGCGACGCCATTTTTCCTGCACCTCGGGCAGATCGTCCGGGTGAACCAGCGACCAAAGCTGGGACGAGAACCAGTCATAGCTCGGCCGAATAGCGCGGAATCGGCGCCAATCGCCGCTGAAATGGAAGCGCTTTTTCTCAAAGTCGATTTCGTAAGCGACGCATTGGCTGACTTCCAGCGCCTTGCGCAGGCGCCATTCCATACGTTCGCGCGAAGCTAACGCTTCGCGCAGCTCCGTTTCATCGACGCAAATGCCCGACAAGCCGTTGACGGTGCCGGTCTCATCGCGCGTCGCCAAACAGGATAAGTTCAAAAAGCGCAGAGATTGGTCTTCGGCGATAATCCGGATTGACGCGCTCACCGAGCGCTGGGACTCTATCGCGCGGTCACGCAAGGATTTGATCCGTTCTATGGTCTCTTCATCATAATATTTGTACGACTCTCGTAATGGTGGCGGGCCAGCCGCCGGATCGCGCCCGTAAATCCGGTACATGCCGCGCGACCATTCCGGGAATTCTTCGTCAAGTTTCCACCGCCAAAAGCCAACGCCGGCGGCGGTTTCCATGAAAGCCCGGGTGGTTTCCTTGTCGCGCTCCAGGCGCTCGATCGTGGCGCGCGCGGTCTCGTCGGCGGCGCTCATGAAAAATTCGCCGCTCCGCGTCCGAACAAAGCGACCATGAATGTCGCGCATGCCCGATTTGCCGGTTGCCGTCAGGTCACGGTCAAAAAAACGTTCGTCTCTGGTGGAAAACAGCTCTTGCAAATATTTACGGTCGTCCTCGCTGACGAAGTCGAACAAGGTCGCGCCGCGCGCTTCCAGCCGATCAAGGCCGAGGACTTTCAACAGCGCCTTGTTGACGCGCCGGAAACGGCCATCGCCATGCAGGATGGCGAAGGGTTCGCGGGCCGCCTCAAAAAAATGCTCCATCTCCTGCAAGAGATCGATGAATTCTTCCAATTCATCCCGCTGGCGGGCCAAGTCGCGCCGCAAATCGGCATTCTCGGCTTCGAGCGTCGAGAGCCGGTCGCGAAGGGATTGCCGCGTTTCGGTGGAGACAGGGTTCGACATGTCACCCATGGGTTGGAGAGCGAGATCGCCTCAACCTATAATCACAGCCGCCATAAAATCTGGTAAACTGGCGCTAAATTGGACCACGCCAATTGATTTGCGCGCCATGTGGGTGGGAATAGCCCAGGATTTGCTCGCGAATTTGGCAATCGGGCCCTGCCCCGATGTCCAATTGCACCGCGTGCACAAAGCCGGATGGGGCGTCGCCGCTCGCGGCAAGAGCGCCGGCAACCGGCTCCAGCCGCAGCCAAGCGAGGGGGGCTTGCGCCGTCGCGGCGCGCATTTGGCCATCGAGTTGCGCGGAAATCGCTGTTCGATCGGCTTCGGAGAGATAATTCCACATAACCGAGTGGAAAAGGATCGTAAGATTTCCCGGCGTTGGCGCAAAGTTTTGCGCAATAAACGCACGCGCGTCGGCCTTTTTGACCCGAACGCCCAGATCGCGCGCCAACGCAATGGCGGCGTCGAGGCGGGCAAGGCGGGCCGGCTGCTCAGCCCAGACATAACTGCGTAACCGTAACACCGCATCGGGATCGGCAATATCGATCGGCGCCACATCGCAAGCGATGCTCTGCGTGATCCGCGCCGTTGTCAAAACGGGCGACGGGCCGACCCAATCGGGCGTCAGTTGCACGGGGCTCGACGGATCGCCCCAAGACCAGGTCGGCGTTTGATAAAAAAACCGATGCCAGGCTTGGTTGAGGCCGGCGCTGGCGCCAATCTCGATCAGGCGAAACGGCATGGCAAAGCGCTGCGCGAGCAGCAAAAAGCCGCCCAGCAGGGCCGCGGACCGCCCGATTTCATTGGTCTGCGGCGGCGACGCGACGAAAGCGGTGATGAAATCTTGATGATGGCGCAGGGTCTCGGCGATGATCTCCACGGATAAATCGGCGGTTCGGAGGTCCGTATAAATCCTCGCCAGCCGCTGATCGCGCCGCGTCAATGCCAACGCATGGAACGCCCCAGCAAGGCGCAAGGCAAACGCGCCGTCTACGGGATCCGGGCCCGCCAATCCCAGCAGATAAGCGCCTGGGCCTTGATCGATCGCCGCGGCGGCAAGCGCAATCGCTCGCGCCGTAAACGGAGCGCCAAGCTTCTCATTCCAGCGGACTTGCTGGGCAAAAGCCGATTGCAAGATATCTGCGGCAACCGCCATTGTCATGTTGTCGGCCGTTCCGGCGCTTCGCCAAACACACGGAGGAAGATCGTCGCGACATGTTTCAAATGATAGTTCAGATCAAATAATTCGGCCAACGCGGTCGGTGCGAGTAAACCGGCGACATCCGGATCGGCTTGCAACAATTCGAGAAAAAGTCCTTCGCCCCGCCAGGCCGGCATCGCGCAGCGCTGAACCAACGCATAGGCATTTTCGCGGCTGGCCCCCGCCTCGATTAACGCTAGCAAAACACGCTGCGAATGGATCAGGCCGCCCAGCCGGTCCAGATTGCGCGCCATGGCCTGCGGATAGACCGTCAATTGCTCGATCACCTGCCCTAATCTGTGCAGGGCGAAGTCGAGATGAGTGGTGGCGTCCGGGGCGATGCCGCGTTCGACACTGGAATGAGAGATATCGCGCTCGTGCCACAGCGCCACATTTTCAAGCGCCGGCATGACCGCCGAACGCACCAACCGGGCCAACCCCGTCAAGTTCTCTGTCAGCACCGGGTTGCGCTTATGCGGCATGGCGGAGGAGCCTTTTTGGCCCGGCGCGAAATATTCTTCGGCTTCGCCGACTTCGGTGCGCTGCAGATGGCGGATTTCGGTGGCGAGCCGCTCGATCGCGCTGGCGATCACGGCGAGGGTCGCAAAGAACATCGCGTGGCGATCGCGCGGGATGACTTGCGTCGAGATCGGCTCCGGCGAGAGACCTAGTTTTTCCGCAACATAGGCCTCGATGCGCGGATCGATATTGGCGAACGTGCCAACCGCGCCAGATATAGCGCAGATGGCGATCTCGGCGCGCGCCGCCGCCAGCCGGGTCCGACAGCGATCGAATTCAGCAAAAGCTTGCGCCATTTTCAGCCCAAACGTGGTCGGTTCGGCGTGAATGCCGTGCGAGCGGCCAACGCACGGGGTGAACGCATGGCGGAACGCCTGCGCTTTCAGCGCGGCAAGCACGCGGTCAAGGCCTGCGGCCAGTAAATCGCTCGCCCGCGTCAATTGCACCGCCAAGGCGGTGTCAAGCACATCCGACGAGGTCATGCCTTGATGGGCGAAACGCGCCTCGGGGCCAACATGTTCAGCGACATTGGTCAAGAACGCGATAACGTCATGTTTGACCTCGGCTTCGATGTCCTGAACGCGCGCAACGGAAAAAGCGGCGCGGGCGCGATAGGCTTTTGCGGCTTCAAGCGGGGCATAGCCAAATTGCGCCATGGCCTCCAAAGCGAGGCATTCGATCTCGAGCCAAATTTCATAGCGTGTCTGGTCCGACCACAGATCAATCATCGGGGAACGCGCATAGCGGGCAATCATGACAAAACCATCTCCACAATAAATCAAACAAACCGTCTATTACCGCGACATTTTAAAATTCGCGCAATTGCCATATTGCCATGTGATATTATGTCATCCTTTGCGCTGTATTTATATGATACTCTTCACAATTCAACATGGGAACGATAATGCTTCCGCGAAGTTCAGCAAAATTATCCAGGAGAAAACAGGCCCTGCCACCCTCGATGACCGCTGCATTGAGTTTCGCCTCCCAACTTCTGCTCCTTGGACAATTTTGAAATTGGTTCGATAGTCACAGCGTCTGCGAAGTCAAATTGATGATGATCACTCCGTCTCTCGAAAAACCGCAGGCGACCTTCCTCGTTGAGGGCGAAAGAAATATCGCCTTTGTTTGATTATAGCATTTTTTGATATTGCGAGGTTTTTTCATGTAACATATCTGTTCATTCATTTATTGTTGAAATTTTTTGCTGCAAAATGATGAATTTAGGGCGCATCATTTCTTGACAAAACTGAACAAGGAGAATATAAACTTAATAAATCAGCGGGATAAATCTTAAATAACATTTCGCCCTCCAATTTTGTGCTCCGCCTCTTGCCAGCCGCTCGTCCTCGCGCGAAAGCAGACCCATGCGGATCATTTTCACCGACCTCCACGACCGGCATGATTGCGCCGGGGAAATGAAAGACGGCCAGCTTGCGCCGTGTTTTGAGAACCCGCGCCGCCTGATGGCGATCGCTGACGCACTGCGCGCGGCAGGTCACCATGACTTCGAAACGCCGCCAGATAAAGGCCTCGCGCCGATCTTGGCCGTCCATGATCTTGATTATGTCGAGTTTTTACAAAGCGCGCACGCGCAATGGCGCGCGGCCGGGCGCGCCGGCGATATCTTGCCGCTCTGCTGGCCGGGGCCTTACATGCGTCGCGAGGTGGCTCCCTCAACGATCGATGGGCAGGTCGGCCTCTACGCCTTTGACAGCGGTACGCCAATTTGCGCCGGCACCTGGGAGGCGGCGTATCAAGGCGCGCAAGGCGCCGTCGCGGCGGCCGATGCGGTCGCCGGCGGCGCGCGAACGGCATTTTTGGCGACCCGCCCGCCCGGCCATCACGCCATGCCCGGCCAATATGGCGGCTATTGTTTCTTGGCGACGGCCGCGATCGCCGCCCAGCGTTTGCTCGACCATGGCGCGGAAAAGGTTGCCGTGCTCGACATCGATTACCACCACGGCAATGGCACGCAGACCATTTTCTACGAGCGCAACGATGTGCTCGTCGTTAATGTGCACGCCGATCCGCGCACCGAATATCCCTATTTTCTCGGCCATGCCGATGAGAAGGGCGCGCGGCGCGGCGAGGACGCCAATCTTAATCTGCCGCTCGCCAAAGGGGCCGATTGGGCGTCTTATCAGCCTGCGCTGCAAGAGGGGCTGGCGGCGATCGCCCGCTTTGGGGCCGACAGCTTAGTGCTGTCCTTTGGCGCTGATACCTATGTCGACGATCCGCTCGGCCGCTTTCGGTTGGTGACCAACGATTATGCGCGCGCGGGTCAGGCGATTGCCGGGCTGAAGCTTCCCTGCGCGGTCGTCATGGAAGGCGGCTATCATATTGAGGCGCTCGGCGCCAATGTCGTGTCGCTGCTGCAGGGGCTGGAGAGCTAAAGCGACGCCGCGGCTTGATCGGGATCGAGGCGGCGCCCGTCGGGGCGTGGACGCCGTCCGTCACCAAACCAAGCCGCGGCCCCCGGGCGATCCCCCACCCAGCTTTGCCATGGTCCGCTCCTGAAAAGCAGGCGTTACAACAACGCTCAGCCTATACTGGCGGATACGGCTCATGAAACCGATAATCTATTTTCAGAGAAATGGGCGGATTTGGCGATCGCCTTTGGTCTTCGTTGACGAAACTTCGCCAAATCCGCCAATATTACCCCACTTCTCAGCTGATCTTTACTGCCGACACGACGACCTCTTCGCCGCGCGCATTGCGTAATTTCAGATCGACCGTGCCGTCGGGGTTGGTTTTGACGACCGATCCGCCGCCATAGGTCACCCCGCCCGGGCCGGTGCAGGAGACTTGGCCGGTCCGGCCCGCCGCGTAGCTCGCCGAGCGTTTGCAGCTATAGGTCCCGCCGAAGAAATTCTTGCCGGAGATGCTGGCCGTGACGCCGTCGGCCGTGACCGAGCGGTTGACCTTGGCCTCGCCGCCGAGGAAGTTTTGCCCTTCGCGGGTGACCGTCCCGCCATTCGGGCCGACTTGGCGCTGGGTTTTGGCTTGGCCGCCCAAGAAGGTTTCCCGTTGACGCGCGACATTACCACCGCTTGGGCCGACTTGGCGCTGGGTTTGCACGTTGCCGCCCAAGGCCGTCTGCCCCTGCACGGTCGAGCTGCTGCTCTGGCCATTCGCCGAGCGGGTGACTTTGGCCGAGCCGCCAATAGCGTTCGAGCCTTGCGCGCTCGAGGTGACGCCATTCGCGCCCGCTTCGCGGCGGAATGAGCCTTGCCCGCCAGTGATGGTCGCGCCCGAGCCTTGGGTGACGCGGCCATTCGCGGTTGGCGTGGTGCTGAGCGAGCCGCTATTGCCGAGCACGCCTTGCCCGCTGACGCTGGCGGCGCGGTCGCACGCGACGCCCGTCAACTGGATTTTGTTGCCGCCCGCGCCGGTGACGACGCAGGTCTTGACGGGGGCTGACGGCGCCGGGGCCGGCGCCGGAGCCGGGGTTTGCGCTGCGGCGGCGGCGACAAAGCCAAGCGACACTGCGGCGATTCCGGCATAGATCGATGATTTCAACATGATAGGTCTCCGTGTTGATGATGTATTGGGTTGATTAGCTGTTGGTCGGGGTCAGTTTACGCAGCTCGCCGCGGGTCAAGGCGCCGTCTTTGTTGAGATCGCCTTGGGAAAATTCGGCTTGTAATTGCGCCAGATATTCCGCCTCGGTGACAGACGCGCTTTTGTCTTTATCGAGCTGGGCAAAGCGCTTGGCCGCGAAGTCTTGCGACTGGGCCCGCGTGATGCCGGCGCTTAACGCCGAATTGTCAGTCGTGGGCGCCAGGCCCCGGATCTCGCCGCGACGGATGACGCCGTCCTTGTTGCGGTCAGCGCGATCAAATTCGGCCAAATAGATTGCGGTGAATTCGGCCGCTGACACCGCGCCGTTACGATCGGCATCGGCGAGGCCAAAGCGGGCCCGCGCCAGTGATTGATATTCGGCGGCCGTCAGACGTCCGTCGACCCAAGCGCTGACCGCGTCTTGCGCAAATGCCGGTGTTGAGATCGTCGCCGCCAAGGCGATGACAAGAGAGATGTTTCTCATTTCGATTTCCTTTTCATTTTCTATTTACTGGGCAAAACGTGTCCAAACGCAGATATTATTCTGCAAACGACATGATTTTTACTTCTGTTGTCGTTGGATTTGGTGTTTACCCCCGACGAAAATTCAGGTAGCAATCTCGCCGGTTCGCCGCCACGAACGGATTGGGTCGAAATGTATCCAAGTTTATCCACCGCCGCCCCGCCGCTGGTGCTGATCGTTGACGACGATCCGGAGATCCGCGCGATGGTGCGCGCTATTCTGACCCAGCATGGATTTGCCAGCGTCGAGGCCGAGGGCGTCGGCGCCGCGCACGCCGCCTTGCGCGCCCAAGCCTTTGACCTGGTCCTGCTCGATTTGGGGCTGGGGGATGGCGATGGGCTCGATCTATGCCGGCGCTTGCGCGGCGAGGGCGCCCAACCGGTGTTGATCTTGTCGGCGCGGGCCGATCCGATCGACCGCATTCTCGGCATCGAGGTAGGCGCCGACGATTATCTGACCAAGCCTTTTCACCCGCGCGAATTAATCGCCCGCATCCGCGCCATTTTGCGCCGCACCCACGCACAGGGGGTGGCTAATCAGTCGCGGTCGGCGAGCGCGCTCGGCTTTGCCGGCTGGCGGTTGGATCTGGTCCGACGCGAATTACGGCGGGCGGATGGCGCGCTCGTCCATCTGGGCGACGCCGAATTTGAGATGCTGGCTTTGTTGGTCGAGCGGGCCCAGCGCGTTGTCTCGCGCGATGAATTGTTCGAGGCCTTGCACGGCCGGCTGCCCGATCCTGAAGACCGCAGCATCGATTTGCGGATCAGCCGCCTGCGTCGAAAAATTGAAATCGACCCCAAACAACCCGCCATGATCAAAACAATCCGCGCGGAGGGCTTTTTGTTCACCGAAGCGGTGGTCCCGGCATGAGCGCCCCTGTCGATCCCCTTCGGCTGTGGCGGCGTCCGCCCGCGCCTTGGTCGTTATTTTGGGTCGCCATAGCGATCTTGCTGACAACCTTTTTGATCAGCTCGGTGACCTTGTTTGCGTTGACCCAAGCGCGCGTCGATAGCGGCCTTCCCCGCCGCGTGCCGCTGCCGGACCAGGCAGCCGCCATCATCCTGGCGTTTGAGACTGGTGATGTCGGCCAGCGCGATCTGATGCGGCGGGCGCTGAACAGCTCCGATCTTGGCGTGCGTCTGTTGGAGACTTGGCCGTCCGAACGCCGCCGCGGCGAGCTCGGCCATCGATGGATGGCGCAGACCATCCGCGGCTATCTGCCGGCCGACAAAGCCGGCTTGATGGACGAGGCGGCGATCTGGTTTCCGGAAATCCAGCGTCCCGGGTGGATCGTCAAGGCGGTGCAAGTCATCGTGCCGCTCAGTGATGGCGCGATTTTGGAACTCGATTTCCGCGATCGCGGGATCGTGTTTTATTACGCCATTTGGACGATGGGGGCCTGGGGATTGTTTGCGCTGGTGCTGACGGGCGGGGCGATCATCGTCGTGCGCCGCATTTTGGCGCCCTTGCGGCGCGTTGCGGCGGCCGCCGACCAGATCGGCCGCGATGTCGACAGCCCACCCATGCCCGAAGCAGGGCCGGCGGAATTGCGGCGCGTCGCGCGCGCCTTCAACGCCATGCAACAACGGGTGCGCGATTTGATCGGCCAACGCACGCGCATGCTGGCTGGTATCGCCCATGATTTGCGCACGGTCTTGACCCGCCAGCGTTTGCGGCTGGAGGCGCTGCCTGAGCCCGCGCAACGCGCCAAGGCGATTGCCGATTTCGACTTCATGATGCGCGTAATCGACACCCATCTCGATTTCGCCAAGGCCGAACAGGCGCTCGAGCCGCCAACCCGCTTTGATCTTGCCAATCTGGTCATCGACTTGGTCGAAGACGCCGCCGCGGCCGGTAAAAACGCGCTTTATGTTGGGCCTGACCAAGCGGTGATCTTGGGCCGGCCGGATGCGTTGCGCCGCGCGATCGCCAATTTGATCGACAATGCGCTAACCTATGGCGGCGAAGCTGAGGTCAGCTTGCGCCTCGACGGGACCGAGGCGGTGGTGCAAATCGGCGATCGCGGTCCCGGCGTGCGGCCGGCCGATCGCGACACGATTTTTTTGCCCTATCGCCGCATGTCGGACGCGCAGGCGCTCGATGCGCCGCATTTTGGCTTGGGGCTCGCCACGACGCGGGCGATTTTGCGCCGGCATGGCGGGGATGTGACGATCGCCGATCGCCCGGGCGGCGGCGCGCTGTTTATCGCCCGCTGGCCGGGGTAGAAAGAAGCAGGTCAAGGTGGCGGGGCGCTGTAAGACGGCTTATTTCAGCATGATCGTCAGCTCTTGCCGACTGATTATTGCGCCCGCCCGCCGCAGCACCGCTTCGCCGCGGGGATTGACCAAGTCAACGTCGGCGCATTGTCGAGCCTCACTGGTGCTGCTTGCGCCCAAAAGGATCATCGACGCAGCGCTCACGTGCGTGTAAGCGATCGCACCCCCCATCCAAGCTTGCTGCGTCTTGCAGATTTTCCTCTTGGTTGGGCTAATGCTGTTTGGCGTCGCCTTTGCCTTGGCCGACGCCGCGCACCGGATTGAACGGGCAATCATTCCGAATTGGACGGCCCTTGATTCCGGATTAGTCGCTTATACATTCCGGATTGGACGCTCACCATCACCTAAACTGACGAATGATGCCGGCTGATACAACGATTAATCTGGCCTCCCCGGTCCCCCGCTATGCCGAGGCGCGGATCAGATTGGCCCTTGCCGACACGCGCGTTGTTGCGATCGTCGGCCCGCGCCAGTCTGGAAAGACCACCTTGGCCCGCAAACTCGCGCGGGAGGACAGGCGCGACTTCTTAACGCTGGACGATGAGCAGACGCGCGCTTTTGCGTTGAGTGATCCGACCGGGTTCTTGCGCGGCAAAGAACGCGCCGCAATTGACGAAATTCAGCGAGCCCCAAACCTTATTCTGGCCATCAAGAAATCTGTTGATGAAGACCCGCGTCCAGGCCGCTTTCTGATTACTGGCTCAGCCGATTTATTTGGCGGCGCGATTGCGCCGGATTCTCTGGCTGGTCGCGTTGAGACCATTGCGTTATTGCCGCTTTCCCAAGCCGAGATCTGGCGCGCGCCGCCATCGCGTTTGGTCGAGGATTTGTTCGCCGGCGCCCTTTGCGATCGGGTACTGCCTACAGCTGGCCCCGATCTCGTGCAGCGCGTACTGGGCGGCGGCTTTCCGGAAGCATTGGCCCGCCCGCCAAGGCGCCGTCGCGATTGGTTGCTTGCTTACGCCCAATCATTGGCCGAGCGCGACGTCAGCGACATTGCTCCGTTCATTAAACCGGGACAAATGCGCAGCCTGTTGGACCATGCGGCCGTGAGCGCTGGGCAATTGTTGAACATGACTGATCTTGGCGGGCGAATCGGCGTCGACGCCAAGACCATCGACCGCTGGATGGCGTTGCTTGAAAAGCTCTTCATCGTCAGCCGGGTTCGGCCCTGGCATTGCAATGAGCTGAAACGCCTCATCAAGACGCCGAAACTCCAATTCATCGATTCCGGTCTACTTGCCGCCTTGCGCGGGCAAGACGATCGATCGCTTTCACGCGATCGCCAAGCATTTGGCGCGCTATTGGAATGTTTCGTTTATAGCGAATTGCGTAAAGTCACCGCCCGCACCGGCGACTGGACCTTGATAAGCCATTATCGCGACAAAGATCAGGCCGAGGTTGATTTCGTTCTCGAAAACGGCCCCGGCCGTGTTGCTGGGGTCGAGGTTAAAGCGAGCGCCACGGCGCGACCGGACGATTTTGCTGGGCTCAAACGAATGCGGGATGCGTTGGGCGCGCGCTTCGTTGCCGGTGTATTGTTATATGACGGTGAACAATTTTTGCAGATCAGCGATCGCTTGTGGGCTGCGCCGCTTTCCGCGTTATGGTCGTGATGGGCGGCGCGACGCGCCCGCCTTGACCAAAACATCCTGGCCGTCGCGACCGAAGAGCCTTTATCATCTGCGTGTTAAGTATTGCGCCTTATCGTCAAGAACGCCACTTGCGCCGCGCCGTATTCGCGCAAGTCGATCGGCGTCAGCGGAGCCGGCCAGGCGATCGGCGCTTCGTCTACGCCGTATTCCACGATCACCGCTGCTGTGGGCGCGAGCCAATCGCCCTCGATCAGGCTGCGCAAAGCCGGCGCCACCAGTCCTTGGCCGTAAGGCGGATCGAGAAACGCGATGTCAAACCGTTCTGACAGCCCACCCGGGCGCACCCCCAAATCAATTGCCGATCGGCGATGCACCCGGCTGGCCCCAAACAGCCCGAACGCCTCGAGATTGGCGCGGATCGCGCCGCGCGCAGCCGAAGCCTGCTCCACAAACAGACAAAACGCGGCGCCCCGCGACAAAGCTTCGAGCCCCAAGGCCCCCGACCCGGCAAAAAGATCGATCACCCGCGCGCCGTCAAGGTCCGGCGCCCAATCTGCATGGGCGAGCAAGTTAAAGATCGCCTCGCGGGCCCGATCGCTGGTCGGGCGGGTGTCGCGCCCCGCCGGCGTTGCGATCGCGCGGCCCTTCAGCGCGCCGGCGACGATGCGCATTAATGGCTGGCCGCTTTCTTCCGCCGCGCCGGCTTCGGCGCCAATTTCTCGCCGACAAAATCGCGCAACACCCGGGGCGGGACTTCCTCCACCGCGCCGGCGGCGAGATCGCCGAGCTGAAACGGTCCAAAAGCCGTCCGGATCAAGCGGTTGACCTTTAAACCGACATGTTCCAGTACGCGCCGAACCTCGCGGTTTTTTCCCTCTTTGATCGACACGGTCAGCCAGGCATTGGCGCCCTGGATGCGGTCGAGCCGCGCCTCGATCGGCCCATAATGCACCCCGTCAATGCTGACGCCCGCAGCCAATTGATCCAAAAGGCTTTGGTCGGTGTCGCCGAAGGCGCGGGCGCGATAGCGCCGCACCCAGGCAAAAGCCGGCAATTCCAGGCGCCGGGCGATCGCCCCGTCATTGGTCAGCAATAATAGCCCTTCGGAGTTGAAGTCGAGCCGACCGATGGTGACGACGCGCGGCAACGTTTCGGGCAAACGCTCGAAAATCGTCGGACGCCCGGCCGGATCGCGATTGGTGGTCAACAGGCCAGGCGGCTTGTGATAGCGCCACATCCGCGCCGGTTCCGGCGGCGGCACGAGGCGCCCGTCGACCAGCACGACATCGCTTTGGGTGACTTTGCAGGCCGGCGTTGTCAGTTTCTGACCGTTGAGCGTCACGCGGCCCTCGGCGATCAGCCGTTCGACGTCGCGGCGCGAGGCGATCCCGGCGCGCGCCAAGGCTTTGGCGATCCGTTCGCCCTCGCCCCAGGCCGAGCTGGCGGTTTCCTCATTGAAATCATTGGTGTTTTCGGCCTCGCCGGCCGGTTTGGCGGCGGGGCGTTTGGGCTTGGCGGGAGCGTTCATGGCGCAAGGGCTATGGACCTTTCCGCGCGCGCCTGCAACATGCCCGCCGCTATGCGCGAAACCGCTGCATTTTCCGCTTTTGACGAAGAGATGATGCGCCTCGCGCTCGACCAGGCCGGCGCGGCCGCTGCGGCGGGCGAAGCCCCGATCGGCGCAGTTTTGGTCGATCCGGCGCGGCAAGAAGTGATCGCGGCGGCGCATAACCGCCCGATTGGGCTGTGTGATCCGACGGCGCATGCCGAGATCCTGGCGCTGCGCGCCGCCGGCGCGGCGATGGGGAATTACCGCCTTGTCGGATTATCGCTCTATGCCACGTTGGAGCCTTGCGCGATGTGCGCCGGCGCGATCAGCCACGCGCGGCTCGGGCGCCTTGTCTTTGCGGCCGAAGATCCCAAGGGCGGCGCGATTTTACATGGCCCCACTTTGTTTGCGCAGCCGACCTTGCATTGGCGACCCGAGGTTGCGCACGGCCTTATGGCGGGGATAGCGGCGGACTTATTGCGGGATTTTTTCCGGGCGCGGCGCGGCAAACCGGCTGCTGATTGAGCCGATCACGCAGGTGCGCACGACCTCGTGAGCGGCGATCGCCTCGCCAAACCCTCCGTTTGAGCGATATGTGAGCGTACTTAAGTCGGAGACCAGTTATGTCAAAACGCTTGGCTTTGTCGCTTTTAGCCGCCATTTTCGCCGTTGCGCCGGCTTTCGCCTCAGGCGGTGGTGGGGGAGGCGGCGGTGGCGGCGGCTTCGGAGCCGGCGCGCCAAGCGATGCAGCGCCAGCTTATGATCCGGTCGTTGAATACCGCAACGGCGTTCGGTTCATGGAGGCCAAGGATTACGCCAAGGCCGAAGCGGCCTTTAAGCGCGTGATCAGCGTATCGAAGCAAGAAGCAAACGCGCATTTTCTGCTTGGGATGGCCCATATTGCGCAAGACGAGTGGAAGCCCGCTTCAAAGGCGCTGAAGACGGCGGTAAAATATCAACCGGCGATGTTTGAAGCCCATGCCCGTCTTGTCCTGGTCAGCCGTAAGTTGGCTGACGCCAAGACTGAGCAAACACATCTCGCCGCCTTGGAAGCCGCGAAATCCGACTGCGCCGGAACCTGCCCGAACGCCCGCGCGATCGACGCGGCTTTTGCCTTGTTGGAAGCGCCCGCCGATTCGCAACAGCAATCGGCGCTGCCGCCGGCCTTCCGCGCCGCTTCGGCGCAATTTGGCGATGGCGCCTATTTGGAGGCCGTTCGCCTGATCAATTTGGGCCAATATGACGCCGCCAAGCAATCCTTGGAGCAAGCGCGATTGGCTTTCGGCCCGCATCCGGACGTGTTGACTTACCTGGGTTTTGCCAATCGCAAGCAAGGCAATTATACGCAGGCAGTGAACTTTTACCGCGCCGCGCTGACGATTGCGCCAAACCATGTCGGCGCCAATGAATATCTTGGTGAATACTTCGTCGAAACCGGCGATATGCCGGCCGCGGAAGCGCAATTGCGGAAATTGCAGAAAATCTGTCGCTTTGGCTGCGCCGAAACCGCCGAATTGCAACGGTGGATCGACGCCGCGCGCTCGTAATGCGGGCTTTTGTCGCCGGGTTGGCGCTGGTCTTGGCGGCTTGCGGCGCCCCCGCCG
>DHHV01000039.1:45248-74685 GCA_002403455.1 Hyphomonadaceae bacterium UBA4763
GCTTCCCCCGCCGCAAGAGGCGCAATGGATTGCCCCCGGTCGAGATATTTCGGCAATATTGGCGAAAGAGCCGGTCGCCTGCGTCAAAAGAAGTCACAATAAATTAGAAAGTGAGGCGATCCGGCGCGGGGAAATCGCGTTTAATTCGCCGTTTTTGCTGGGCGGGCAGGCAGCAAAACAAGGCATCTCTTGCGCCGCCTGCCATCGAAATGGGCGCGGCAATCCTGATTTCTTCTTTGCGGGCCTGTCGGACGCGGCCGGACGCGTCGACGTCAGCCAAGCCTTTTTCGGTCCGGCGCGCGAGGATCACCGCGACAACCCGGTAAAAATTCCTGATTTGGCGCTCCCGGAAGGGCAAAAAATGGTCGATCGGGCCGATGATCAGGCGCTGACCGCGTTTTTAACGAGCCAAATCATCGACGAATTTCACGCCCGCGCGCCCGGTCAAACGGTTTTGGACGGCTTGAAAGCCTATTTACGCAGCATCGATACGGCCAATTGCGCGCCGGATGCGGTGCAGAAAGTGCGTATGGAAGGCTTTTTAGCGCTCGGACTGGATGCCTATCGCACCAGTTTTGCGGTGGACAACGCGGCGGATCGGGCGTTTTTTCGCGATTCAGCGCGGCATTTCTTGCGCAAAACCCATGACCGATTGGCCGGAAAAGGCGCAAAAAGCCTGCGCCAAAGACTGGTTTTGGCGAGCGCGCAGATGGAAAAGGGCGCGGATTTCGCCGATATTGAGGCCGATTTGCAGACAATTTCGCGCCAAATAGCGGCAAGATCAACGCAACTTACGCGCTAAAACCCCGCAAATAGCGGGCAAGAACGCGCCAATTAGCTGTCAGAACGCCGCATTTAAGCGCTGGCAAGCGGCCATTTGCGCGCAACATTGGACCCTATCGGCGCCAATTCCGCGATTCATGCGGACGCCGGGACGGCCAAAGGCGCCCCAACGCAGCGTGACCGCGAATTCCACCTTGCCGAGGCGGTCGCGGTTTGGTACCAGCTTCGCCCTGCGTTGAGGCCACGTGGCGGAATGGTTACGCAGAGGACTGCAAATCCTTGTATCCCAGTTCGATTCTGGGCGTGGCCTCCAGATTTTTTCGACGATGACATCCCGTTATCAAGACGCGACGCGGTCGGCGTCCGGATCGGCCTCTAACATCGCCACCATGAAATAATCCTGCGGATCGGTCCAGACCTGGCCTAGTCGCCAGCCGGCCTCGGCGGCGCGGCGCGAGAGTTGGGGGCGGGTGTATTTGTAGGAATTCTCGGTGTGCAGGCTCTCGCCCGCCGCAAAGAGGTAGGAGACGCCGTCCAGCTCAATCCGCGTCGGGCGCTGCGCCACCAGATGCATCTCGATGCGCGACTGGCCGGCATTCCAGCGCGCCGCATGCGCAAAATCGGCAAGGCATAGGCGCGCGCCGAGGTCGTTCACCATGCGCCGCAGCAAATTAAGATTAAAGGCGGCGGTGACGCCGGGGCCATCGTTATAAGCATTCACCAATGGACGCGGGTTTTTGACGAGGTCAACCCCAATCAGCATCTTGGCCGTCGCGCCAAGACTTTGGCGGGCGCGGCGCAAAAACGTGATCGCCTCTGGCGGATCGAGATTGCCAAGCGTTGAGCCCGGGAAAAACCCCAATTTCGGCGCGGACGGCAAAGCCGCCAAGGCTTTGGCGAACGGGGCGGTGAAATCGGCGGCGATGGCGTAAAGCGGCAATTTCGGAAAACGCGCCCGCAAGCGTTGTTGCGCTTGGTTGAGGGTCTCGGCGTCGATTTCGAGGGCGGCATAGCCTGCCGGCGCCGGCAGGCTCTCCAGCAGCGCTTCGGACTTATGGCTGGCGCCGGCCCCAAATTCAACGACCAGACGCTGCGCGCCACAGGCCGCTGCAATCTCGCGCGCAAAATGGGCCATGATCGAGCGCTCGGTTCGGGTCGGGTAATATTCGGGCAGCGCGGTGATTTCTTCGAATAAAGCCGAGCCCCGCGCGTCATAAAAGTATTTCGGCGAAATCGCTTTGGGCTGCGCGGCGAGCGCCGCATGGGCTGCCTGACGAAAATCGGCGAAGGAATCGTTGGCGCAAAGCGCGCGACGGGAAGCGGGCATGGTCAAAGGTCCTCTGCTAGGCGCAGGCCCATCATCTGCCAACGCTGCCAGGGGTAGAAAAAGTTGCGATAGCTGCGGCGAATATGATCGCGCGGCGTGAAGACCGATCCGCCTTTGAGCACCAGCTGATTGGCCATGAATTTGCCGTTATATTCGCCCAGCGCCCCCGAAAGCGGCTTGAAACCCGGATGTGGGGCAAAGGCGCTCGATGTCCATTGCCACAAATCACCAAACATCTGGCGAAGACCTGTCGTCGCGGCGGCGGGTCGGGCGATGGCGTCGCCCGAGTCAAAAAACGGCCCGTCGAGCGGAACGGCGGCGGCGGCGTGCTCCCATTCGGCTTCGGTCGGCAGGCGTTTGCCCGCAAAGCGGGCATAGGCGTCGGCTTCGTAAAAGCTGACATGGGCGACCGGGGCGGCGGGCTCGAGCGGACGCAGGCCGAACGGGGTCATGGCCATGGTCCAGGCGCCGGCGCCATCCGCGCGCCAATAAAGCGGGCTGCGCCAGTTTTCGCTTTGCGCGCGCGCCCAGCCATCGGCGAGCCAAAATTCGGGCCGATCATAGCCGCCTTCGGCGATGAAATCCGCCCATTCTTGATGGGTGACCAAACGGTCGGCGAGCCGAAACGGGGCGAGGAAGGCTTTGGCGCGCGGCCGCTCGCAATCAAAGGCAAAGCCGTCCGGGCCGGCGCCGATCTCGACCAGGCCGCCGGCAAAATCGACCCAGCCGAGCGGCGACGCGGGGGAATGATCAAGGGCCGGGGCGGTGTCAGGCGCGCGCAGCGCCGGATTGAGCGGGTTTTGCGCGAACAGATGCAACAGATCGGTTTGCAGCAATTCCTGGTGCTGCTCTTCATGCTGCAGGCCGAGCATCAAAATCGCGGCGGCGGCGGCATGGGCGAACCGACCCGCGGCGATGGCGGCCTCGATGCGGCGATCGATCGCCCCGCGATAATCGAGAATGTCAGCGAGGCTGGGGCGGGTCAACAGCCCGCGCGCTGGGCGCGGATGGCGCGCGCCGACGGCTTCGTAATAAGAATTCCAGAGATAATCATAGGAATCGTTAAAAGGCTTAAAATTGGCTTCGACTTCGGTGAGCGCCATGCGCTCAAAAAACCAGGTAGTATGGGCCAAATGCCATTTGGCCGGGCTGCAATCGGGCATAGATTGAACGGTGAGGTCGGCCTCGCTCAATCCTTGAATTAACGTGAGGCTCCGCGCCCGGATTTTGGCAAAGACCTGCGATAAATCGTCAATGCTTGCTTCAAACGCCATGGAGATCGCCTTGGGGGTCGTCGCTGCAGATGTAAGGCGTTTTTGGCCGATCGGTCGTGGTTAATGGCGGCGAAACGAGTCACCATTTGGTTACCATTTCACTGGAGCCTCCAGCTTATCGGCAAATCAATCGCCGCTAAACCCGCGAGGAGATGAATTTCATGCTGCAAATCACCGCAATCGATGCGCAAAACCGCGCTGAGGCCATCGAGATTTTGACGGTAACGGCGCTGACCAATGCCACTGAGGCGCTGGCGGCGGATGTGGCGCTGGCGCGGCTGGCCGGTCTTGCCCGCAATGACGGCTTTGCGCTGTTGGCCCGCGTGGAGGGCTTGGCGGCGGGCGTCTTGTTGGCCATCCCGAACCGCTCGGCGCGGCTGAACCCTGGCATTTTCGAATGCGCGATCGCGGTCGCCCCGACCATGGCGGGCCTGGGCGTCAGCAAAGCGCTGTTGATCGACGCCTTGGCGCAGGCCGGACAAGCCGGCGCGCGGTTTGTGATCGCCACCCTGACGGCCGATGCTGCCGACCATGCCTTTGCCGCCGCCCAGAGCCTTGGCTTTCAGATGACCGGTCTGTTGAGCCATGGCGCGCAAGACTTTATCGTCGTCAGCCGGGCGGTCGCCGCCAGCGCCGCTGCACGCGACGCCGCGCCGATGGCGATTGCGGCCTAATCGCTCGACTGGTTGGTATAAGATGATCACCCCCCTCGCTGGCGACAGCGAGGGGGTTTTGTTGGGATGGTTGCAAGGGGCAAGGTCGATCGGGGCCGTCCGGGGAATCCGCTCGCAGGCGAAATTCGGCGCTACGGATTGGCGGCGGGGCGCAGATTGTCCCAACGGCGCGGGCGGGTCAGCAGGCTGCGGACATAAGCGATATTCTCGGCCGCGATGGCCGGCGGCACGTCCTCGCCGGCGACCAATTCGGCTTCGTCGAAGCGCCCTTGCAAAGCAATCGCCAACGCCAGATTTTGGCGGACATGGGGCGGGGCGTTGGGGCTGTCGACCGCACGGCGCAAATTGACTTCGGCCTGTTCGGGCTGGCCCTCAATCAAGTAGGACAGGCCCAGATTGCCCAAAATGGCGGGCTCGTCCGGCGCAAGGGTGAGCGCGCGCTGATAATGCTCGCGGGCGACGACATGGCGGCCCAATTGGTCATTGGCCGCGCCGAGCAGGTTCGAGACTTGCCAGTCCTGCGGACGCTGCACGGCCAGCCGGCGCAGCGGCTCCAGCGCGGCGAAGCCATCGCCGGCGGCGATGCGCGCGCGCGATAATTCCAGCAGCAGATCCGGATCATTCGGGTGCAGCGCCAAGGATTGCGCGGCGATTTCGACGGCGCGCGCCTGATTGCCCAAGCGGCGCAGAACCTTTGTCAGCTTGACGCCCGCCTCGCGATCGGCCGGGTTTTTCTCGAATTCGCCGCCCCAGAAGGTCGCCTGGGTGAGGAGGTCGTGATTCTCGACCAAGGCGCGTTCTTCCTGCGTGGCGGGCAAGATGGCTTGGGCTTGCGCCTCGCCGGCCGCTTTGAGTTGGGTTTCCTGGGCTGTCGGCTCAAGGCCGGCGCAAGCGGCGCAAACCAGACTGGCGCCAAGGAGGGAGAACAGGGTCGGTGATCGCATGACGCGCCTCGCAAACATTGCGTGGAAACATCCTGGTTTATGGTCAAGCCAAGGTTAACGCTTCTGGTTCGGCGGCGATCGTGATCAACAAGGCGACGAGGCAGGGCGGCGAAGCGCGCCCCAAGGCGTCCCAAAGGTGGTCGGCGACGGCCTCGGTTTGCAGCGCGGCGGCGGCGCGCAGAGCCCGCGTCAGCGCCAATTCTTGGCGGCTGCGGATTGGCTCGCCCGGCAAGCCGAACGTCAACGGGCGCGCCGACCAAACGCCGAGCAACCGCGCCAAGGTGAAGACATGCCCCGGATCGGGCCGGCGGTCGGGCGCATCGGCACGCGGGCGGGTGATCTGCTCTTGCCAGCCAAGGCCCCAGACAATGGCGCGGATGGCTTCGAGGACGTCCTCGGCGGCAAAGGCCGACGCAGCGATCGCATCGGGCCAGGCCGGCATTGATGAAGGCTGGGGGTGGGGCAGATCGGGCATCAGCGCGCCTTTTTGTAATTGCGAATGAATCGCAATATGGACGCGCGCGGCGGGGATGTCCAGTCACGAAATGGCGTGACGGCGGCTTGTGTGGCGATTCTGAAATTCGCCCCATCATCGTAGCGTGCTCTGAACGAATTTCAGGATCAAAGCCACACGAGAAATCAATAAGTTTTAGTGTCCTTTTTGAACCAGAAGGTCATTAATCGCTTGACCCAATTACCGGACGAACTTTTGATTCAGGGCACAAGCGCATCTTCAAGTTAATCCAAGTGAGTAAAGATGCGCTCGATTATTGTTTTTGCGCATTTTCTTTGCGCGAACCGGTTCCCGCTTCGCTTAAAAATGCTTTTGGCTACGTAAAACCAAGCTCGCCACTAAGAATTCAACAGAGGCCGGTTTCGCACAGGACAAGTCCTGTGCGAAACCGACGCCTCCTTGCTCTATCAGGAGCCACAATTAAAAAAAAAGCGGCAAGAGCTCTTAAAGTAAGTGAGCGCGACAGACCATAAACGATTATTTCAACCCCAGCCGCTGCATCAAATAAACCGTCTCAAGCGCGCGCCGACGCGCGGTTTCCTTTAGATTGGCGGCGGCGGCGTGGCCGCCATCGGTGTTTTCGTAATAATAGAACGGCAGGCCTAGCGCCTCCATTTTCGCCGCCATCTTGCGGGCATGGCCCGGATGGACGCGGTCGTCCTTGGTCGAGGTCACAAAGAACGGCGTTGGATAGGCCTTGCCGCCCTCCAAATTCTGATAGGGCGAAATCTGTTCCAGAAACGCCCGCTCGGCCGGAATATCCGGGTTGCCATATTCATCAATCCAGGACGCCCCCGCCAGCAATTTGTGATAGCGGATCATATCCAGCAGCGGCACTTGCACCACCACGGCGTTCCATAAATCCGGGCGCTGGGTCAGCATGACGCCCATCAACAGCCCGCCATTTGAGCCGCCCATAATGCCCAAATGCTTGGGCGCGGTGACTTTGCGGGCGATCAGGTCTTCGCCGACCGCGATGAAGTCGTCATAAATCCGCTGGCGGTTTTGTTTCAGGCCGGCTTGGTGCCAAGCAGGGCCAAACTCGCCGCCGCCGCGAATATTGGCGACGACATAGGCGCCGCCCTGTTCCAGCCACATCTTGCCGTTGAGCGCGCTATAGCCCGGCGTTTGGGAAATCTGGAAACCGCCATAGGCATAGAGCAAAGTCGGCGTTGTGCTGTCGAACGGCATGTCGGCGCGGCGCACCAGGAAATAGGGCACCTTCGTGCCATCGCGCGAGGTGGCTTCATGCTGCTCGACCACCAGGCCGTCAGCGTTGAATTTCGGCTGCAGCGACTTGATCTTGCGCAGCTCGCCGCTGGCCACATCGACCAGATAGACCGAGGACGGCGTCAGATAATCCTGGAAGCTTGCGAAAATCTGCCCCTCTTGCGGTCCTGCCCCAAACACGCCGATTGAGCCGGTCTCGGGCAAAGCGACATCGCGCATGGTCCAGGCGCCATCCGCAGACCGCGTGGCGATCGCGGCGCGGCTGCGCACATTAACCGATCGGGTGATGACGATCCCGGCTTTGGTGATCGCTGCGCCTTCGATTGAATCGCGCGCGCCGGGGCGCAAGATCAGCTCGGTTTTGGAGACATCGCCTGCGCGCAAGGCCGCAAACGGCGTCGCCACCAAATCGCCCTGCTTGAAACCGGTTTCTGGCCAGTCTTGCTCCAGCGTCAGCGCCAACCAGCCTTGATACAGGCCAACTGGCGAAGATTTCGGCGGCAGCGGCAGTTTTGTCGCCGATCCGTCTGCGCTGATCACGCTATAGGTCGTGGTGAAAAACGTGTTGCGGGCGACGGCGATCGGCACGCGCGCGCCGTCGGTGTCTTCGAGATCGCCGGCCCAAAGGCCAGTCTCGTCCTTGCCGATCGCCGCGACTTGTTGCGCTGCGTTGAGCGCAGTTCCACGCTTCCAAATCCGCAAGGTCGAAGCATAACCCGACGTCGTCACCTGGCCATCGCCCCAATCGGTGCCGACCAGCAAATGGTCCTTGTCGATCCAGGCGAGCGAGGATTTCGCCTCCGGCATGACAAAACCTTTGTCGACGAAGACGCCCGCTTCGCGGTCATATTCGCGCACCGTCACGGCATCCTTGCCGCCGTCCGATAGGTTGACCATGCAATAGCGGCCCTCGGGCTCGAGGCAATTGGCGCCGCGCCAGACCCAATTCTTGCCCTCGGTCGTCGCCAAATTGTCGACGTCGAGCAGGGTTTCCCATTGCGGTTCATCGGTCAAATAGCTTTGCAGGCGCGCCCGCCGCCACAGCCCGCGCACATGCTCGGCGTCTTGCCAAAAATTATAGACCCAGCCTTTATCAAGGCTGCCGGTCGGGATGCGGGCGCGGTCATTGACGATCTCAAGACCCGCGTCGAACAGGGTCTTAAAGCGCGGATCGCTTTCGAGCTCTTTCAGCGAGCGGGCGTTTTGCGCCTCGACCCAGGCGAGCGGCTTTTCCCCGTCGACCTCTTCCATCCATTGGAACGGGTCTTCGCCGCGGGCGAAAGCCGCCAAGGTTTCGTTTGATTGCCGCGATTTGGGCGCACGCGACGCGCTTTCCGCAGCATCCGCCGTCGGAATGGTCTGATCAAGATTGGCGCTCACGCCGAATACCCCAAGAAGCACAAACGCCGCCGCTGCGGCTCCAAATCTGGTTGTCACGCGAACCTCCGCCTTCATGAACGTTGTCCGATGGGGGCTTGCCCCTTCTCGTTTTGCGATAAGGCTAGCCGAGGCGGCGGCGGCTGGCAAGGCCGCTTCGGAAGCGGTTGACCGCTGCGCCGATTTCCACCATAAGCCGCCTTCCCTGCCTGCCCAGGTGGCGGAATTGGTAGACGCACCAGTTTCAGGTACTGGCGAGTAACATCGTGGAGGTTCGAGTCCTCTCCTGGGCACCATTTGTTTCAAGTGCCGTATCGTAGGATAAACCTAAAGTTATCCAGCGGTCGCACCAAATCAACGGCACATAGTGATGCTCAGGTCATCATATGGCATCTAAAACATTAAGGGTCAAAGGCTAAGTATAGCAGGCCCAACCCAACGCGCAGCCCGTTTAGTCATTACGCCTATCTTCCTTACAACTTCCCGGCCGCGGCTTTGATCGCGCCGCGAATGCTGACATAGGTCGCGCAGCGGCAGAGATTGCCATTCATGGCGACGTCGATATCGGCATCGGTCGGGGCGGGATTGCTGCGCAGCAAGGCTTCGGCCGACATGATTTGGCCGGCCTGGCAATAGCCGCATTGTGGCACGTCGGCAGCTTCCCAGGCGGCGCGGATGGCGTCGGCTTGCGGGCCCGCGAGGCCTTCGATGGTGGTGATGCTTTGCCCTTCGAGCGCGTCATGCGGGGTGACGCAAGCCCGCACCGGGACTTGGTCGACATGCACGGTGCAGGCGCCGCATTGGGCGATACCGCAGCCGAATTTCGTGCCCGTTAGGCCCAAATGGTCGCGCAGCACCCATAAAAGCGGCGTACCCGGGGCTGCGTCCACTGCGCGCGCTTCGCGATTGATCATCAGTGTGATGGCCATCTAAACCTCCTTCAAGCGTTACGGCGCTGGGTCAACCGATCGGCGTTCGGCCCCAGAATGGGCAGGCGCCGGATGCGGACGCCCGTGGCGTTAAAGATTGCATTGGCGAGCGCCGGGGCCGCCGGCGGCGTGCCCGGCTCGCCCACCCCGCCGGGCGGGCTGGTCGAGTCGACCACATGCACGTCAAACGCCAATGGGGCTTCGGCCATGCGCATCAGCCGCCAATCCGGGAAATTGCCTTGCTCGATCGCGCCGGCTTTGGCGGTGATTTGCCCATAAAGCGCGTTGGAGAGGCCATAAATCGTGCCGCCTTCCATCTGGGCGCGGACATGGCGCGGATTGACGACCGTGCCGGCGTCGACCGCGAGCCAGACATGCGGGATCGAGATGACGCCGTCGGCCGACACCGCGACCTCGACCACGGTCGCCACATAGCTGACAAAAGAGCGATGCGCGGCAATTCCAAGCCCCCGGCCCTTGGGCAATGTGCGGCCCCAGCCCGCCATCTCCGCGACGATCTCGACGACGCGCGAGAGCCGGCCAGTTTCGATCGGATAATCTTCTTTCGGGGCGTCATAATTGGCGTAAGCTGCGCCTTCGGCATTCGGGTCGAGCACCCGCGCCGGCCCAATCAATTCGAGCAGATAGTCTTTCTGGTCGCGCCCGGCGGCATGCGCCATTTCGGCAGCAAAGCTCTGCACCGCAAAGGAATGGTAGATATTGGCGACCGAGCGCAGCCACCCGATCCGCACATGCGCCGGCGCGCGCCCGCTTTCAACGCGCAGATGCGGCACGGCGAACGGCACATCGGTTGCGCCGAGGCCCATCTCCCCGTCGGAGGGGCTGTCGACCGTGTTGTTGAACGTCGCCACAATCGGGGGAAATGCGGTGCGGTGCAGATAAGCAGTGCAGGCGCCGTCTGCCGCAAGGCCGGCTTCAAGCCGTTGCGCGCTGACCGAATGAAAATAGCCATGGCGGAGGTCGTCTTCGCGGGTCCAGGTCACTTTGACCGGGCGCTGCATCTCCTTGGCGATCAGCGCCGCCTCGATGACGAAATCCGGCTTGGACTTGCGTCCAAACGCCCCGCCGAGCCAGGTGGCGTTCACCTTGATATTCTCCAGCGGGATTTGCAGAAAGCCGGCCAAGGTGGCGCGCGTTGCCTGCGGGTCCTGAACGCAGGCCCAGCATTCGAGTTTGTCGTCGGTCCATTCGGCTGTGGCGGAGGGCGGCTCCATCGGCGATTGCGCCAGATGCGGCGCGTAATATTCCGCGCTGACGCGCTTTGCCGCAGCAGCGAGAGCCGCATCGACATCGCCGCGGCTGCGGCGCGTCTCGCCCGGTTGGCGGACAACGTCCATCAGCATGGTTTCGAACGCGGCCGAGTCATAGTCGGCATTGGGTCCGTCGACCCAGTCCACCTTCAGCGCCGCGCGGCCCTGAATGGCCGCCCAGGTGTCGCGCCCGACGATCGCCACCCCGCCCAGCGGCTTGAACACAGCCGGCGGTTCGAGATCGGGCAAGCGAATGACCCGCTCCACCCCCGGGACGGCCAAGGCTGGCGCCTCATCCACCGCGCCGGTGCGGCCAAACAGCTGCGGCGGGCGCGCGACGACGGCGTAAAGCAGCCCGGGGCGCTGCACGTCGATGCCATAGGTTCCTTGCCCGCGAATGATTTTCGGCACGGTCAGTGAGGCGACTTCCTTGCCGATATAGCGCCAGGCCTCGCGGGGTTTGATCTGCAAATCGGCCTCGGCCGGGATCGGCAGGCGATCGGCGGCCTCGGCAAGCTCGCCATAGCCCAACACGCGCCCGCTGGCGGCGTGGATGACCTTGCCCAGGTCAGCGCGCACTCCGCTGCGATCAACCCGCCAGCGCCGCGCGGCGGCCTCCTCCAGCATGGAGCGCATCGCTGCGCCCGCCACCCGCAGCCGGTGGAAGTTGAAGCGAACCGAGCGCGATCCGTCGGTATTCTGGTCGCCATATTTGGGATCGCCGAGCGCCTGCACGATTTCGACCTGCGACCAATCGGCCTCGAGTTCGTCGGCAACGATCTGCGCCATCGCCGTCCAGACCTGCTGGCCCATTTCCGACCGGTGGCAGGTGATCTTCACCGCACCCGAGGGCTCGATCGCGATCCATAAGGAAGGCGTGGCGTCACCGCCCTTGACGTCGGTCAGCGGGTTGACGGCAACGCCGGGCGTCTCGCGCCCGCAAGCCGCCAGCGCGAGCCCCATGACGAAAGCGCCCGACACGCCGAGCATGCCGCGTCGGCTTAAAGAGAGGGGGCCCGAGGCGGCTGGCGCTTGGGGGGACGCGATCTGACGGGGAATATCCATGACAAACCTCTCGTTCGATCCAGGTTGGGTTTAAGGTTGCGCGGGCCCGCAACCAGGGATTTGGAAACCAGTTGATAAGACGCGCCAAGACAAAAATCGCTGCAGACGCGGCGTGGGTCGGAATTGGTTTTTACGCACTTTTAGGGTCGGCCTTACCGATCGGCGCCAATTCTTAAATCTACACTTGTTTAAGCGGATGTAAAACTCTGCATCGACCGGCGCGCCAAGCGTCTAATATGCCGGCGGGGCACATGACCCACGCCTTGAACGAAGGTCGTATGGTTGACACCTTTTCGAAGGAGCGTCAACCAAGCCATGAATGGCCCCTTCCGCCTTTGACCCGACGTTGGAACATCCGCTCGATGTGTTGCGCGCCGCGCTTCGGTATAGCGAAGCCGGCCAGCGCATCGCTCTAGCGGCCTTGGCGGCGACCGACGGCGGCGGCGTGCGCGCGCCGGGCGCGCTGATGGTCATCGGCGCGGATAGGTCGGTCGCTGGTTATCTCTCCGGCGGATGCATTGACGCCGATGTCATGTTGCAGGCCCAGGCCGCGTTGGCGGCGTCGGCGCCGCGCCGCGTGCGTTACGGCCAAGGCTCGCCTTTTGTCGATCTCTCGCTGCCCTGCGGCGGCGCGATAGAGGTCGCCATCACGCCGGACCCGGATTTGCCGGCCATTCATGTCGCTGTGGAGCTTCTGGCGGCGCGCCAGCCGATCGCCATCGCGATCGAGGCCGACGGCTTGATCCGCTTGGGCGAACGCTTTGACGCGCCCAGCGCGGCGTTCGTGGCGATGGCGCGCCCGAAATTGCGGTTGCGGATCGCCGGGCGCGGCGCCGACGCCTTGGCGTTGGCGCGGATCGGGGCAGCGTCGGGGTATGAAGTGGTTCTGTGGAGCCAGGATCCGGCTTGCATCGCCGCCGCCAGCGGGATTGGGATCACCGCCCTAGAGCAATTGACCACGCAAAGCGCGCTGCCGGCGCATGGTGACGATCCCTGGACTGCTTTTGCGCTGATGGGGCATGACCCGGATTGGGAAGCAGCGCTGCTGATGGATGCGCTGAACGGCCCGGCTTTTTTCATTGGCGCGGTCGGCAGCCGCAAGGCGCAGGCGCGGCGAGCGGCGGACTTGCGTCAGCGCGGTTGCGCGCCGGCCACGGTCGAGCGGGTGCGCGGGCCGATCGGCCTGGTGCCCTCGCTGCGCGATGCGTCGATGCTGGCGGTGTCGGCCTTGGCCGAGATCATCGCCCTATGGCGCGAAACGCCGGCATGAGCGCCCAACCCGTCGTGCTGGCGTTGCTGGCGAGCGGGCTGTCGACCCGCTTTGGCGGCGACAAGCTAATGGCCGAACTACAGGGGAGACCCGTTTTGAGCCATACGGCGGCGGCCTTGCAGGGGCGCACCCTGACGGCGCGCCTGGCGGTGGTGGGAACGGACCAAAACGAGCGGCGCGCATTGCTGGAAGCGGCCGGATGGTCCCTGATCGACAATGACACCCCCGAGGCCGGCCAAGGCGCGGCTTTGGCGCTGGCCGCCGAGGCGGCCCTGGCGCGGTCCGCCGCGATCATGCTGGTGACGCTGGCGGATATGCCGTTCGTGCCGGATGCCCACCTTGAGGCGCTGCTCGGCGCCTGTCGCGGCGGCGCTGACGCGGTGTTGAGCGAAGCGGGCGGCGTCGCCGGGCCCCCGGCCGCCTTTGCGGCCCGCGCGCTCGCGGTCTTGCGGCGTTTGTCGGGTGATCACGGGGCCAAAGCGGCGCTCGGCCAGCTTCACAACGTTGGGCGGATCAGGCTAGAGCCCGCCCATTTTGCCGATATCGACACTAAGGAAGACTTGGCGCGGTGGAATGCTGCGCGGCCGCGGACGCGCCGACAACGTGGGCGAAAATCAACAGGCTGACTTGAGGATGCGGGAACCCACAATTCGAGCAGACGGCTTAACGCGGCTCAGGGGCCGTGTGTCGCGTCAACAATCGGCCAGGGGGATTTGGAAAGCGGCGCGCGCTCATTCCCACTCGATTGTGCCGGGCGGCTTGCTGGTGACGTCATAGACGACCCGATTCACCCCGCGCACTTCGTTGATGATCCGCGTCGACACCCGCGCCAGAAACTCATGCGAGAACGGATAATAATCGGCTGTCATGCCATCGACCGAGGTCACCGCCCGCAGCGCCAACACCTGTTCATAGGTGCGCGCATCGCCCATGACGCCAACCGTGCGCACCGGCAACAGCACGGCGAAGGCCTGCCAAATCGCGTCATAAAGGCCGGCTTTGCGGATTTCCTCAAGATATATCGCATCGGCTTTGCGCAGGGTCGCCAGGCCCGCCCGATCGATCGCGCCGGGCATGCGGATGGCAAGGCCCGGCCCCGGAAAGGGATGGCGCCCGACAAAGGCTTCCGGCAAGCCCAATTCGCGCCCCAAGGCGCGCACTTCGTCTTTGAACAATTCGCGCAGCGGTTCGACCAATTGCATCTTCATGCGTTCGGGCAGGCCGCCGACATTATGGTGGCTCTTGATCGTCACCGACGGCCCACCGGTAAACGACACGCTCTCAATCACGTCCGGATAAAGCGTGCCTTGCGCCAGAAACGGCGCGCCGCCGAGTTTGCCGGCTTCGCGCTCGAAGACCTCGATAAAGGTCGCGCCGATGATTTTTCGTTTGGCTTCAGGGTCCGCAACGCCCTCGAGCCGTCCCAAAAATGTCTCGCCGGCCTCGACATGCACGAGCGGAATGTTGAAATGACCGCGAAACAACGCGACGACGTCTTCGGCTTCGCCTTGGCGCATCAAACCCGTGTCGACGAACACGCAGGTGACCTGCGCCCCGATCGCCTCATGGATCAGCACCGCGGCGACGGCGCTATCGACCCCGCCAGACAGCCCGCACAGCACGCGCGCTGCGCCGACCTGGGCGCGGATCTTGGCGATCGCCTCGGCGCGATAGGCCGCCATGCTCCAATCGCTGGCAAAGCCGGCGATTCCATGGGTGAAATTGCGCAAGAGCGCCCGCCCGTTTGGGGTGTGAACGACCTCGGGGTGAAATTGCACGCCGTAAAGGCGCCGGTCGGGGTCTTCGATCGCCGCAAAAGGCGCATTGGCGCTCTGCGCAATGGCGAAAAACCCGGGAGGCAGCGCCTCGACCCGGTCGCCATGGCTCATCCAGACCGGCGCGCGCGCGCCGATTCCGCCAAATCCGGCAAAAAGCGGACTTTCGGCGCAGATCTCGATCTCGGCCCGGCCAAATTCGCGATGCGCCGCCGGGGCAACGCGACCGCCAAGGCGCGCGCACATCGCCTGTTCGCCATAGCAAATGCCTAGCACCGGCGCGCCGATCGAAAATATCGCCAGATCGGCTTGCGGGCTCTGGGCCTCGTGAACGCTGGCCGGCCCGCCGGAAAGAATGATCGCGCGCGGCGCTAGCCGCGCCAAAAAGGCCGCATCGACGACCTGGAACGGGTGAATTTCGCAATAAACGCCGCTTTCGCGTACAGCCCGCGCGATCAATTGGGTGACTTGGCTGCCGAAATCGACGATGAGCAATGTTTGGTGAGGAGCTGGCATGGAGTCCGGTGTAGGCACGGCGACATAAGTTGGCAACATCGACAAGTTTGACGCCTCGGCAATACATTTTAAACTCACACCGCAAAACACGAATATTGAACAGCGATTGATTTATTATAATATGGCGAATGCGCGTCGTTTCAGAAATTGAGATAACGATTTAGGTTAGTATACAGACAAGATACCATGAACACCACTATTCAAATATATAATTTTATTTTCGACGCAGCAAAAATTGATAAAGTATTCGATAAAATGCGTTTCAAACAATATCGCCGATATAAATTTTATTTTGTAACGCAATATTTCAACATCGTGGCAAAATATTATGTTGAATTGGTTGCGCTTTTTGGTATTTTTATTTAATATGTCGCGGCACCCGCATTAACATTGATGCAAAATTACTTGAAGGCCTTTAGAAGTATATGTTGCCCAAACTGCTATTCCAAACATATGCGAGGGCAGAGGAACTCGATACGACTTTGCGCAACAACATCGCGGAACTGAAAAAGCGCAACCCCGATTGGAACTACGTTTTCTTCGACAACAAAAAAATGGACAATTATGTTAGGAATTTTCTCCCCGCAGAATATGTGAAAATTCTATCCCGTGTAAATAAAAATTATTATGGGATAATTGTAGCGAACATCTTCAAGTATTGCCTAGTTTATAAATTTGGCGGAGTTTATTTAGACTCAAAAAGCACATGTTTGGAATCGTTGAATGATTCAATTCCAACAAATACCACATTTCTATTATCTTGGTGGCGTAACAAACCGGGCGAAGAGTTTCATGGCTGGGGGCTGCACAAAGAATTGGGCAATCTCGTTGACGGCGGTGAATTTCAGCAATGGTTTTTGGTGGCGAAGCCGCAGCATCCTTTCCTACGCGCAACGATTGTCAATGCGTTCCGAAATCTGCAGAATTATTCGGTACGACAATTCGGTGTTGGAAAGGCGGGTGTTCTGCGCCTAACGGGCCCGATCTGCTATACCCGCTCGATTGTTCCGCTCATGCAAAACACGCCATACAATTTAGTCGATATTTATTCATTAGGTTTTCGATACTCAGTTTACGAACACGCCAAGCAACACATGTCGAAAGAAAATCATTATTCGCGACAAACGGAACCAATTGTGTTGAATGATTGATTTATCGTATTCGATAATGTCTTTTTACCTGCCAAATAAGCAAAATACTAACATATACAAAAATTTGCGTCAAATATGCTGACGATTTCTCCTTTATTCAACATAATATGTCAATCAAGGAGCAACAAAGGTGTAATCCGCTCGACCAATGTTGCAGGCGGGCGGCGCGGACGGCCATCCAATCGGATACAACAAGCTTCAACTTGCGCCGCGATCAATTGCGCCGCGCCGCGCCAAATGCTTTGCCCGACATATAAGCGCGCGCCGTCAATCCGGTCATAGCCGGTGCGCACCAGAAGGTTGTCATCGATGCGGGCGGCTTTCAGATAATCAATATGGATTCGCAAAACGACGAACGAGACTTTGTCCTGGCCCGCCAATAATTCGTGGTGACCAATGCCTAAAGCGCGCAAATAGGCCGACCGACCACGCTCCATGAACCGCAGATAATTGGCGTGATAGACCAGACCTGAAAGGTCGGTGTCTTCATAATAGACCCGCAGCGGCAAGAAATGGACGCGCCCGTCAAACCAGCCATCGACGGCGGCGGCGACCGCGTCGGGCGAGGCTGGACAGGCGGCGCCGTCCTCGATCACCGCAGCGCCGCCGCGAATTCCTCGGCCTTGGCGGCGCGCAAGCTGGCGCAAAGATCAATCTGCTCGAGCGTTTGGGCGAGGTTTCGCTCCAAACCCGGAACCAGCGCCGCATTGGCGGTGAAGAACGCCTCGACCTCGGCGCGCGCATCCGTCGTGCAGAAATCGCCCGCCAGATTGGGCAGATTGGGTTTGCGATTGGCCGGGGTCAGCTCGGCGATCTGGGCGAAATTCGCCTTCACCCATTCCCAGGTTGGCCCTTGCGCGGCCGGATTGCCCATCATCCGACCGATCATCACAAAGGCTTCCCGCCCGCCAATGACGCCGTCGAGGATCGCCGTCCGCAAGACCGCGAGGCGGTCTTCGGACTCCGTCTCGGCCAGCGCGTTATAGGCAAAGCCTTGAAAGCTCTGATCTTTTGCCGCCTTGGCGACCTCGAACAACGCAGTGAAAAAACCGCCATCCGCATCGTCTTCAACCGCCAATTGCAACGCCAGCGGCACGAGGTCCGGCGACAACGCCGTCCGGTCCGGACTTGCCCCATCGCTGCCGATGAAGCGGCGCGCCTTGCCGGCCAAATCAGCGCGAATGGCTGGATCAGCGGCAGGGCCGGCCAGGAAGTTGAACACATTGGTGCGGAACAGGGTGGTCGAAAATGGCTCGGCCGTCGACGGCGCCGGCAAGGCCGCCAAACGCGGCGCGTAGAGGCGTTGGCCGAACGCCGCAAAGCGGGCTTTGGCGTCCGCATCGCTCAACAAATCATCGGCAAGGCCGGCCAAGGCGCCGGTCGGCGTGCTGGCGGCGTCCCAGGCCTCGACCCGCGCGAGGGCCGCTTGGGCGGACAAGAACGTCGTCGCCGAGACTTTGCCGGCCCGGAAAGCCGCGCCAATGCTGTTGGCGAGCGCGTTTTGCTCGCCAGCGTCGAGCTCGCCGATCCGCCCGATCAGGGCCTGCCAGCCGGCCTCGTCCAGATCAAAGCGATAATAGCCGGCCCCGCCGGCATTGGGCATGATTGCCGCCGGGCAGGCTCCGCTCAGCGGCGCGCTTTGCTGGGCCGCCGAGAAAATCGCGCAATTGCGCGCGCCATCGCCGCCGCCGAGCGCACGCCAGCAAACCGGGATCGACCAAATCCCCTCTTGGGCAATGCGCGAGCCGAGCGGCGCATAACGCGATTGCGTGAAGCTGACCGATTGGGCCGCGCCGCCCTCACATTGCAGTTTCGCCTCCAGCACGGGCACGCCGCGTTGGGCGACAAAGCTTTCCAGCGCGCCGGCAAGGTCGGGCTGGCCCGAGCCTTGCGCGAGGCTCTCGAAGAAATCCTTGGCCGTTGCGACGCCAAACGGAAAGCGCCGCATATGCGTGCGCACGCCGTCGCGGAACGCGGCCTCGCCGAGATAATTCTCGACCATCGCCAGGACGCCGCCGCCCTTGGAATAAGTAATCCCGTCAAAGGCGTCGAGCACATTGCGGGTGTCGGTCACCGGCTCGCGAATACGGCGGGTCGAGGCGAGGCTGTCAACGCCCATCGCGCCGATGCCGGCCCGCTCGCTTTGGCGCTCATAGGCGCCTTCCGGCAGCACGGCCGCTGCGCCTTTGTGACCCATCCAGGTCGCAAAGCTCTCATTCAGCCAAATATCGTCCCACCAGACCGGGGTGACGTAATTGCCAAACCATTGGTGCGCCAATTCATGCACATGGGTAATGAGGGCGCCGCGGCGCACCGAAATTGGCGTGGTTTCGTCCATCAGAAGGACGGATTCGCGATAGACGATCGCGCCGGCATTCTCCATCGCGCCAAAGGCGAAGTTCGGCGCTGCAATCAGATCGAGCTTGCCGTAAGGATAGGCGACGCCAAAATATTCCTCTAAAAACAGCATGATCGAGGACGTGCTGTCCAGCATGCGCCGCAGGCGCTCGCCTTTGCCCTTGGCGGCGATCCCCCGCAACGGCACCGGATCGGCGCGCAAGGCGGTCGCCGGGATCGCCTCGGCTTCGACAATATCATAGGGCCCGACCGCCAGGGCGATGAGATAGGTCGGCAGGGCTTGCGTTTCCGCAAAAACATGTTTCACGAAGCCGTCTTCGGCCGGCTCGGCGGCCAATTCGGCGCCATTGGCGATGACAACATTATCGGCGGGGGCGGTAATCGAGACTTTGAACGGGGTTTTGAAATTCGGTTGGTCAAAGCCAGGAAAGCCGAGGCGGGCGCTGACCGGCTCCATCTGCGTGACGATGTAAGGCGAGCCGTCGCTGACGACTTTATAAATTCCTTCCAGCGAGGCGTTAAAGGCGGCGTTATAAGACAACAACAAGGTCGCTTCACCTGGCTGGATCTGCCGATCGAGCGAAACGCGCGCAACGCCGGCGTCCGATTGCTCGGCGTAATTCGCCGGAATGCGCCGACCATCATCATAAGTCAGTTCAGCCCGCGTGACGTCGAGGCCCTTGCCATGCAGCCAAAAGCCTTGCGTGGCGGCGGTGAAATTGATCCGGATCTGAACATCGCCGGAAAAACGCTCCTCGCGCGGATCAATCCGCAGATCCAGGCGATAGGCCAAGGGCGTTGCCAGATTATCGAGCTGCCCGACCGGCGCGGGTCCGGGATCGGCTTCCGGTTTTCCGCCGCAGGCGGCCGCCGCAAGCGCCAAAAACGCCGCCATCAGGCTCCGTAACCGCATCATGCTCGCCCCTTTTTCCCGCAAACGAGCGCCGCTTGGGCGCAAGTTCTTCTTGTTAATCAACAAATCTTGGCCGCCACAAGAGCCTTTGCGTTCACCTTGCGCGAACGATCGGCGAGAATGGCCCAGGCTTTTGACGAATCAACGTGGTTAATTGATAGTCAAGGACTTATTGGCTCAATAAGAACTTGATCGGCGGGGCGCAGCCCCGGTTGGCAAGCGTCGCGTGCGGGAGTTTTGGTCAGCTGATGCCCTGGTTGAGCCATGTTTTGGTCGGCGCATCCTATGCGATGGCGGCGGCGCTGCTCGGCGCGGCCAGCTATCGCTTTGGCGGGGCGAGCGCCGAATTGGCGATCGTGTTGGCGTTGTGCTTGGGATTTGGCGCGGCGCAAGCCCATTTTGCGGTTTTGCGCAACGCCTCCACGCAAAAAGCGCGCGCGGAAATCACGGCGCTTCGCGCCTCGCAAATGGAGATCGCCAAAGAATTTGTCGCGCTGGAAAATAAACTTGAAGAGATGCGCGCCAGTTTCGACAGAGAAACGATCAAACGCAATGACGCCGTCGTCGCCGAAATGCGCGTATTGGAGAATTTGGTCACGCGTCTGGGCGAGAAATTCTCCGCAAGACTGGCAGAAGCCCGCCAATCCGGCCCCGCCAGCGGGGAAGCCGCCGTCGCGCCGGCGCTCGCCAGTCTCGGCGGCGGACAGCGCGGGATCGAGCGGCTGCGCGAGACCTTGCTCGACAATCGCGTTGAGCTGCATGTGCAGCCAATCATGGCGTTGCCGCAGCGTCGCGCCGCGTTTTATGAAGGCTTTACGCGCCTGAAAGACCGCGAAAATCGCCTTATCATGCCCGCAGAATTCCTGCGCGTCGCGCAAGAAGGCGGGTTGACCTCGGCCATCGACAATCTTTTGCTGTTTCGCTGCGTGCAAATCGTGCGCGGCTTGACCCAAAAAGACCGCCGAATTGGGGTTTTTTGCAACATCGCGCGGGCGACTTTGGGCGATGAAAGCTTCTTTCCGACCTTTTTGGAGTTCATGACCGACCATGCCGATCTTGCTGGATCGGTGTTTTTTGAGCTCGGACAAGACGCTTTTGATCGCCGAAACGGCATTGACGCGCGCCATATGCAGCGTTTGGTCGACCTCGGATTTCGCTTTTCGATCGATAAAGTCGACCGTTTGGACGTCGAATTGGCCGAATTGGAAGATTGCGGCGTGCGGTTTTTCAAGGTGGAAGGCGCCAAAATGGTGCAATTTCGCGACGGAAAATCGGCTGTTCCGCGCGGCAATTTGATGCGAAACCTCGATCCGGGCGACCTGTCGGCGCTGTTCGAGCGTTATAATATCCACATGATCGCCGAAAAACTCGAAGACGAACGCGCCGTGATCGAGGCGCTCGACCTCGATATTCGCTACGGCCAGGGCCATGTTTTTGGCGCGCCGCGCCCGGTTCGCGACGATTTCTTCGGCGATTTCACGCCGCCGCCAGCGTTTCGCACGCACCTTTCGGGCGGGAATTAGCGCAAACAAGCCGCCAATCGGGGCCTTTTCAGCGCGCAAAATGGGTCTTAAGACCGTCAAATGACAACCAATTACGCGCCAATTGAGATCGATTTTCCACACCGGACGCCCTTGGAAAGCGCCAAACGCGTGGCGGAATTTGAAGAAATGCTGCGCTCGAGGCGCACAATTCGCGCGTTTTCGCCCGATCCGGTGCCCCAAACTGTCATCGAAACCGCCATTCGGGCGGCCGGCGCCGCGCCGTCCGGCGCCAATAAACAGCCCTGGTTCTTTGTGGCGGTCGGCGATCCGGCCCTCAAGGCGCAAATCCGCGCTGCGGCCGAAGAAGAAGAGCGCGCTTTTTATGGCGGCAAGGCTGGCGAGGAATGGCTGGATGACCTGAAAGTTTTTGGCACGGACGCCAACAAACCATTCCTGGAAATCGCGCCATGGCTGATTGTGGTGTTTCAGCAAAACTACGGCCTGGATCCGCAATCCGGCGAAAAGAGCAAGCATTATTATGTGCAAGAAAGTGTGGGACTTGCATCCGGCTTTCTGATCGCTGCGCTGCATTATGCAGGACTTGCTACGTTAACCCATACGCCCTCGCCGATGAAATTCTTAGGCGAATTGCTGGGGCGGCCGCAAAATGAACGCGCCGTGATGATCGTCGTCGCCGGTTTTCCGGAGCGGCCTGTGCACGTGCCGGCAATCGCGCGCAAACCGCTCGAGGCGATCGCCGATTTTCGCTGATCTTAATGCGCGGCGTTTGCATCATTTCCGACCCAGCCGATCCGCGGCTTGAGCCTTATCGCGCCGTGCGCGAGCGTGATCTTGTCGGCCGGCAGGGCAAGTTTATTGCTGAAGGCGTGGTGGTGGTGCGCCAATTATTGCGTCATCCGCTTTACAATGCAGAGAGTGTTTTATTGGCGGAGCGTCATCTCGGTCTTGCCGAAGATTTTGAGCATTTGGCGCCCAATGTGCCGATTTATTTGGCGCCGCAATCCGTGTTTGACGCTATTGCCGGCTTCCCGGTCCATCGCGGCGTCTTGGCGATCGGCCGGCGCGGCGAAAGCCAATCGCCGGTTGCACTGATCGGATCGATCCCGCGCGATCAGCCGGCTTTGCTTGCGATCGGGATCGGCATTGCCAATCACGATAATCTTGGCGCGATTTTGCGCAATAGCGCCGCTTTTGGCTGCGATGCAGCCCTGTTCGACCAAACCTGCGGTGATCCGCTTTATCGGAAATCGATCCGGGTGTCGGCCGGCGCCGCCTTGAGCCTAGCGCATGCGCGCGGCGACGACGCACAAGCGATCCTCGACGCTTTGCAAGCCGTTGATTTTGCAGTATGGGCGCTGTCTCCGACCGGCAAAGCGCGCCTGGACGACCTCGCGGCGCCGCCGCGACTGGCGATCCTGGTCGGCGCCGAGGGCCAAGGGCTTGACCCAAAGCTGTTGTCGCAAACGCAAAGCGTGCGAATCCCCATGCGGCCCGGATTTGACAGCATAAATGTTGCCACCGCCTTGGCGATTGCGCTGGCCGCCGCCAGCCGGAAATCGGGCTGCGTTGAATGAAAATGCGAACAGGAAGATGAAATTCGCGCCCGCATCACTCGGCGCGACGTATGACGCGTTCTTTGCGGCCTGTTTGGGCAAAGCGCCGATCCTGGCGCCGGGCGAAGAGGCGCTGCTGGCGCTAACGCTCGCCGTTCAGGCCGAAACCCTGGCGCGGTCTTATTCGGAAGCGGTTTAGCGCCTCCCGGGCATCCCATAAAACCGCCGCGCCGATGATCGCTATCTCCAGCCCCCGCGCGAGCGGATGCACCGCAAAGGCCGCGATCGTCTGATCGCCGAGATTAAGCCCGGTGGCGTAAGACAACGGCAAGGCCGCCGCCAAGGCCCAGGGCCAGAGCGCCCGCTCGAAGGTCGCAAAGGGCAATAACCACAAAACATACCATGCATTGACGACTGGCGAGACCAGCAAAACCAGCCCGAACACCAGCGCCATCGGCGGTTGCGCCTGCTTTCGACGCAAATACAGCACCGCCAATATGGCCGCGATCCCCAAAACGCCAGCGCCGCGCCGCGCGAAGGGATCGCCCAACAAAGCCGCCAGCGGGCTGTAAAGCCCGGCATTGAACGTCCAGCCAGCCGCAAAGGTCGCCGCGCCGTCAAAGCCAAGGCTTGGTCCATGCAGCGCAAAGGGCGCATAAAGCGCGCCGAACGCTGCGACCGCGAGGGCGCAAGGAGCGATCGCCGCCCGCCAGCCCTTGCGCAGCAGGATCGGCCCCATCGCCAGCGCAACGATCTTCACTCCGGCGGCGATCGCGAGCAGCACCGCCTCGATCGCCAAGCGCGACCGCCCGCGCGCCAGCAACAGCCCCGCCAAAGCAAACGCCATCAGCCCGTCCGGATGGGCATTCAGACTGGTCTCGGTCAGCGCCAGCGGGCTCCACGCGTAAAGCGCAACGCGCCGCGCCGGCGCGACCTGCAGCAAGATCGCGATCAGCGCCAAATTGCCGAGCCCAAAAGCGACGCGCAGCGCCACGGGCTCGGCCGGCGCCAAGTGGTAAAGAACAAGGAACAGCCCTTGAAGAACGGGGCCGTAAATGGTCGGCGCTTCCGGGTGATTGACCCCGTCCAGCACGCGCTGTTGGCGCGGATCAACGCTCGGGTCGCCAAAAAACTGCTCGGGCGCAACGCCATAGGGCGTGCCGTCGACGGCGGTGCGGTAGCCGTCCCACAAAAACCGCCAATAATCGTCCTCGAACAAAGGTTGTCCGACCAGGGTCAAGGCCTGTGCGGCGGCGGCGATGGCGAAAACGAGGCGCGCCGAAATGGTGCGCGTCCCACCTTGAACGAGCCACGCTGGCGCAAGGCCCAGGCCCATCAGCCCCAGATAAAGGCCGACCGACGGCGGCTGTTCGCCGCGCGACAGGCCGACAAGGCCGCCCACGACCAGCAATAAACCCAAACCGGCGAAAGCAATGCGCAGCATGACCTGCAGTTTCTCGGATTCTCCGACGCCGCGCAAAGAAAAAGGGCCGGCAGAGCCGGCCCTAAAGGAAAAATGCGAGAGGAGAAGAATGCTGGGTTACGCCAAAAACCTTCAGAACGCGTAACCAAGACCGATAAAATAGAACCCACCGATCGTGGTGTTGCGGCCTTCGAATTTGCGGCCATAGGACCCGCGCAAGTAAAGGCCCTTGACCAATTGGATCGAGGTTCCGACCGTGAACGAGCCAAAATCCTCCTCCAATTGTGGAAACAAGGTCCGGCTGGTGAATTGCGGCGTGCCAAGGTCCAGATCGCCGAACGAGTTTTGCCAGCCCATCGACACAAAGGTCGAAATCCGCGAGGTGGCTTGATAGGCGACCGTGCCGCCCAAAAAGAACTCGACCGGCACATTTTCGGCGCGGAACCGACCGCCTGATTGCGCGCTGACGGAAATCCCGTTGGCGAAGACGCGTCCGATCGCGATGCCAACTTCCGCGCCCGATGCGCCATCGCCAATGCCGTCGGCAAAGCTCGGGTCGTAATCGCCCGCTGCGATCGCGGCGACCGAGGCGGTCAGCGAAACCGGCGCGCCGCGCGTTTCGTCGACCAGCAAATAGGTGAGGCCAATGCGAGCGTCGGAAATGCCTTCATTGCCGCCATCCGGGCTCGACGGGCCGACCGGGAAAACCGTGGTCGAATAGCCGATGCGGCCATCGATCATGAACCGATCCGTCACCCCGTAAGAGCCGGAGATCAGATAGGTGTTCTGGGAAAAATCGGGGTTGAGATCGCGCGGGGTCGTGCCCCGCAACAAGATCGGCGCTTCCTGGCGAATGAAGGTGAACTCGACATGGCCAGAGCCTTCGCCGACAACCCAAGCGCGCAATTCCTGCGCGTTGGCAAGACATGGGAAGGCAATCGCGGCCAGAGCAGCCGCCGCAGCAAAAAAGCGTTTCATGAGATAAATCCTCGGTTTCCACGCCGTTGCGACGGCGCGTCAGGGTGAGACGATTTCAGGGAAAACGAGGGTGTCGGCCCCGAGCGTAACGCTCAGACACCCTGTTTGGGAAAGAGTTTTGTCCGGAATGCGCCCCTTCGCCGGGGCGCCGCCAAAGGCCGACGCGATGCGATCGGCTGTTAGGCGAGACGGAAACGGCGCTCGATGAACGCGCGCACCGCTTTGCGCTCGCCATCGTCGAGGCCAAATTCGCCCGATTCAATGCGCTTCAGCGCCGATTGCGCGAGATCGGCGGTTTCAATGCCGGTCGCAAACGGGCAAGATTCGCATGTCAGTTTGCGGGCGAATACCGCTTTGCCGCGCGCATAAGCGTCCGCGCCGCCAGCGCCCGACACCGTGCCCGAGGCAAAAGCCGGCGGGAATGCGCCCATCGCGAAGGCAAAAGCCAACACGAGTTTCGAGATCTTCTTCGTGACCATGACCTGCTCCTTTTGAGTAGTTCGGAGCCGATCGCTCCGTTTCCATGGTCACGAGATACGTGATCACCTTTTAATCCGTCGTTACCAGACAAGGTGAATCGATTTTTTACTTTGATTTTCGGGGCCAAAGCGCGATCATTTGTCGCGAAAACACGGTTTTACATTGATTTATGGTTAGAAATTCCTAAACGGCGAATGGCCCAATCCGCTCCGCGCCGCCCATGCGCTCACGCAGCGCTCGCGGGATCGTGATGGATCCATCGGCGTTCTGATAGGTCTCCAGCACCGCGACCAGGGTCCGACCGACCGCCAGCCCCGAGCCGTTCAGCGTGTGGGCATAAGCCGGTTTGGCCTTCTCGCCGGCCGGGCGGAAACGGGCCTCCAGGCGACGGGCTTGGAAATCGCCGCAATTGGAGCAACTGGAGATTTCGCGATAGGTTTGCTGGCTCGGCAGCCAGACCTCGAGGTCATAGGTCTTTTGGGCCGAAAACCCCATATCGCCTGTGCAGAGCGCCATCACCCGATAAGGCAGCTCGAGTTTTTGCAAGATCGCTTCGGCCGCCGCCGTCATCCGCTCATGTTCGGCGACCGATTGCGCCGGCGTCGTTATCGACACCAATTCGACCTTGATGAACTGATGCTGGCGGATCATGCCGCGCACATCGCGTCCGGCTGAGCCCGCTTCGGCGCGAAAGCAGGGCGTTGCCGCCGTCAGCCGCAAGGGCAGATCGGCCTCGGCGAGAATTTGCTCGCGCACGAGATTGGTCAGCGACACCTCGGCGGTTGGGATCAGCCAGCGATCATCGCTGGTTTTGAACAAATCCTCGGCAAATTTCGGCAATTGGCCTGTGCCATACAGGCTTTTGCCTTGCACCAGCAAAGGCGGGCTGACTTCGATATAGCCGGCTTCCTCGGTTTGCACGTCCAGCATGAATTGGGTCAATGCCCGCTCCAGCCGCGCCAATGGGCCCTTCAAGGCAACAAATCGCGCGCCCGCCATCCGCGCCGCGCTTTCAAAATCCATCGCGGCGCCGCCGAGATCGACGTGATCGCGGATCTGAAAGTCGAAGGCGCGCGGCGTTCCCCAGCGGCGCAGCTCGACATTGGCGGTCTCGTCCGGTCCGTCGGGCGCCTCGGCCGCCGGCAGATTCGGCAAGCTTTCCAAAATCGCCTGCAATTGCGCGCCGAGCGCGCTTTCGGCCGGGCCGGCGGCGTCGATGACGGCCTTGGCGCGGTCGACCTCGGCCTTCAGCGCGGCGAAAGCGGCCTCATCGCCCTTGGCCTTGGCCTGGCCGATTGCTTTGGAGGCTTGGTTGCGCGTGCTTTCGGCTTGCTGCTTTTCGGTCATCAGCGCGCGCAATTGAGCGTCGATGCTCAAAATCTCGGCGGCGCGCGGCGCTAGGCCGCGGCGCTGTAATCCGGCGTCAAAGGCGTCGGGCGCTTCGCGAATGGCTTTCAAATCATGCATGGGGATATCCGAGTAGCAAGAGAATTTTCAAGCGATGTGGGAACCGGTTCGCGTTAAGAAAATTCGTAAGAACAAAAATCTAGTGTCCTGAACCAGAAGTTCGTCCAATAATTGGGTCAAGCGTTTAACGAACTTCTGGTTCAAGAAGGACACTATAACTCATTGATTTCTAGTGTGGCTTTGATTCTTAAATTCGCTCAGAGCGTGCCACACTTATAGGGCGAATTTCAGAATCGCCACACTAGCGTATCTTCACTGACTTGGATTAACTTGACGATGCGCTAACGCTGCGCCGTAAGATCCGGTGAAACGGCCCTTGCGCCTACTCCACTGTGACCGATTTGGCCAGATTGCGCGGCTTGTCAACGTCATAGCCGCGCGCCAGCGCCACCTCATACGCCAGCCATTGCAAGGGCGCCGCAACGACCAAAGGCGCAGCCAAACCCGGCGCGTCCGGAATCTGGCAGGTCCACTCGGCCAGACCTTTGGCGGCGCGCGCGCCGGCCGCATCGGTGATCAACAGCACCCGCGCGCCGCGTGCGCGGATCTCTTCAACATTGGAGAGCGTTTTGTGCAGCAATTCCCCGCTCGGCGCGATGACGATCACCGGCATGCGCTCATCGACCAAAGCCAACGGCCCATGCTTTAACTCGCCGGCCGCAAAGCCTTCGGCGTGGATGTAGGAGATTTCCTTCAGCTTGAGCGCGCCTTCTAAAGCCAATGGGTAAAACTCGTTGCGGCCCATGAACAAGGCCGAGGGCGCCTGCGCCAAAATCGGCGCGATATCGCGCATGAATTGCCGGGTCTGCAAGGCGGCGGCGACGAGGCCCGGCGCGCTGGCCAATTCGCCGATCTTGCGGCGGGCTTCCTCGGTCGATAATGCGCCGCGCGCTTTACCGGCCAGCACCGCCAGCACGCCGAGCGCGGCCAATTGCGCCGTGAACGCCTTGGTCGAGGCGACCCCGATCTCCGGACCCGCCATGGTCGGAAAACGGTGCTGCGCCTCGCGCCAGATGGCGCTTTCGGGCACGTTCACAACGCCGAGCGTTGACAAGCCTTGCGCGGCGGCATGGCGCATGGCGGCGAGCGTATCGGCCGTCTCGCCCGATTGGGAGATGACGATCGCCATTTCATCGGTTCGCAAAGCCGGGCGCCGATAGCGAAACTCCGAAGCGACATCGCATTTTACCGGCAAGCCGGCCAAGGCCTCGAACCAATAGGCCGCCGTCAGCGAGGCGTAATGCGAGGTGCCGCAGCTCACGAAATGGGCGCGCGAAAGGGTCGCAAATTGGGCGGCCAGGGCCTCGAGGCCAAACAAGTCAAAGCTGCCGACATCCACCGCCTGCAGCAGGGTTTGCGAAATCGCGTCCGGCTGTTCGCTGATTTCCTTTTCCATGAAATGGCTAAAGCCGCTCAGATCGGCGGCGAAGGCGTCGTGGCGAACATCGCGGATGGCGCGGTCAACCGCCGCTCCGCTCGCATCGAATACGTGATGCGTGCCGGGCGCAATCACGCACCAATCGCCCTCTTCGAGATAGATCACCCTTTTGGTGAAGGGGCGCACGGCCAAAAAATCCGACGCGATGAAGGTTTCCCCCTCGCCGATGCCGATCACCAGCGGACTGCCGAGCCGGGCGCCCAGCACCAATCCGTCATGGGCGGCGAACAATGCCGCAATGGCGAACGCGCCTTTCAACTGGCCGATCGCAGCCTGGAACGCGGCCGGCGGGTCTTTGCCGGCGACAAGCGCGGCATGGATCAAATGGGCGATGACTTCGCTGTCGGTTTCGCTGTCAAAATGAGCGCCGCGCGCCTGCAGCGCTTCACGCAGCTCGGCATGGTTCTCGATAATGCCGTTATGGACGATGGCGACGCCGCCGACCATATGCGGATGGGCGTTCGCCGTGGTCGGCCGGCCATGCGTCGCCCAGCGCGTATGGGCAAGGCCGGTCAGGCCATCGGTCGGCGCGGTCGACAGGGCCGCTTCCAGATTGGCGATGCGGCCCGGCGCGCGCCGCCGCTCGATCCGCGCTTCGCCCTGAATGGCCAGCCCGGCCGAATCATAGCCGCGATATTCCAAGCGCTTGAGGCCTTCCAGCAAGCGGCTGGCGACCGGTTTGGTTCCTGCAATCGCGATGATTCCGCACATCACCTGCTCCTGACGCTCGGCGTCCTATGATCAAATTGCGGCGGGATCAGGAGCGAGCACGCGCCCGATCGCGGCCAAATGGTCCTGCACGAAGCGGTCCAGATCCAGCGGGCGCGCGCCGGCCGGCTCGAAAATCGTGCGGTGGAATAAGGCAAACAGCATCGGCCCGACGATTTGTTGGGCGAGCGCCCGTGGCGGCTCCAGGCGCACTTCACCGCGCTTTTGCCCGCGCGCGATCAGCGCCTCCAACAGCGCAAAGCCCGGCTCGACGATCTCGTCATGATAATAGCGCGCCAGTTCCGGAAATTGCCCGGCCGCACCGGCCAGAATGGTCGGGATTGCCGCCCTTTTGGTTTCCAAGATACGGGCTTGCACCAAGCTAAGCACCTTGGCCAAGGTCTCCATGGCCCCGCCCGGGGCGCTGGCCAGCAAGCTTTGCGCCGCCTCGATGCTCTCGCGGCGGGTATCAGCGATCACCGCCCGCAGCAGCGCCGCCTTGTCGGCGAAATAA
>DHHV01000039.1:75037-75264 GCA_002403455.1 Hyphomonadaceae bacterium UBA4763
CCCCGGCCGCCTGCGCGACGTCTTCGAGTCGCGCCGCCGCATAGCCTTTTTGCGCAAACACATCGAGCGCCGCATCAAGGATTTCGGCCGGTCGCGCGTCGGCGCGCCGCCGCCACCGGCGGGCGGTTGGAGTGGACTCAACGGGAGCGGAAGCGCCATCCGGCATGGCGCTCCCTTGAGCATAAGCGGGCGGCCTGTCAATCATGGCGCGGTGGGCGTCGGCGCCC
>DHHV01000130.1:0-3794 GCA_002403455.1 Hyphomonadaceae bacterium UBA4763
AACTCAAGTTCATGGCTCCCCGGGTAGGATTCGAACCTACGACCAGCCGATTAACAGTCGGCTGCTCTACCGCTGAGCTACCGAGGAACAAGGAGCGGGAGCTGCGGATAGCAAAGCCTGCCTGGTTGCGCAATGGGATAAGATCAGCATTTTTAGCGTTTTGGGCGGGCCAAGAGCGCTGGCGGGTCAAATGACGACGTCTCTACAGCGCGACAGGACCTATCGCCTCTGCAGCAATGGCAGCGGCCGTTTACGCATCCCGCCCGTTAAGCACACTGGGCTCCAGCCCCCAATCGTGCATGGCGGCGCGCCCGCCCTCCCCTGCTCGTACGGGGCCATGGCGAACCGCGCCGGGCGTCACGGAGAAGCGCGGCGCAGGTCCTGGTTGCGTGACGCGCCCGATTTCAACAAAGGCTCGGCGCGCCTTTATATGCGGATGGGAGATTGCTTCATCGGGCTCCAGCACCGGCGTGACGCACGCATCGCTTGTGGCGAACAGCTCGGCCCAATGATCGCGAGGGGCCTGTCGGAAAATCTCTGATAGGCGAGCGCTCAAGGCCGGCCATTGCGTTGCATCCATCTGCGCATCAAAGGCCGGATCATCGGTGAGGCCGAGCTTCTCACGCAACGCGGCATAGAATTGCGGTTCGATCGCCCCAACGGCGATAAAGCGCCCATCCGCGCATTGATAGGTGCGATAAAAATGCGCGCCGCCATCGAGCAAATTGGCGCCGCGCGGCCCGGCCATAAAGCCCATGGCGCGAAAGCCGTGAAACATGGCGAGCAAGGAGGCCGCTCCATCGGTCATCGCGCAATCGACCACTTGGCCGATTCCGGTCTTTTGCGCATGCAAATGCGCCGCCAAAACGCCCATGACGAGATAAAGCGCGCCGCCGCCGAAATCTCCGACCAGGTTCAACGGCGGCGTCGGGTGGTCGGCAGGGCCGATCATCGCCAAGGCTCCCGCGAGCGCAATATAATTGATATCGTGCCCGGCGCGCTGGGCGAGCGGTCCCATCTGGCCCCACCCGGTCATACGCCCATAAATGAGCCGCGGATTGCGCGCCAAGGCGATGTCGGGTCCAAGGCCCAAACGCTCCATCACACCGGGGCGAAACCCCTCAATCAGAATGTCGGCCTTGCCGAGCATGGCGAGCGCGATCGCGCGATCCGCCTCTTGTTTGAGGTCGAGCGCCAGCGAACGCCGGCCTCGCGCCAGTACGTCATAGGGATTAGCGTCAGCGCCGCTCGGCCGATCGATCCGAACGACATCAGCGCCGAGATCGGCGAGCAACATGCCGGCAAAAGGCGCGGGGCCTATACCGGTGAATTCGAGCACGCGCAGATCGCACAAAGGTCCGCTGCGGGGCGTTGAATCCTGATTTTGCATCAAATGTTCTTCCCCTTTCGACGAAGTCGGCGAATCTGGCGTGTGATAGCGCGTCGCGCCAGTTCGGGCTAAGCTCGGCGCCTGATTCTTATTGAGCCATCGTGGGGCGCGTTGGAACGGTTTTTTTGCATCGCTGCTGATCCTGCGGCCGAAAGCGCCGCCGCGCATTGGTGCGCGAAGCAGGGTTTTGCCCTAATCCCGCATAACGTCCGCGTCGAAGCGCAAACAGACGGCGTCTTGATCGCGCTTGATCGATTGTCTCCAGATCGTGTCGCGCGCGCTTTGCAAACTGTTCCGCAATCGGCAACATCAGCAATCACGCTTGGCCTTTCGCTGGGGCAGATGGCGTTCGACCCGGCGATGATTGCCAGGTTCGACGCGTTGGCGGACCTCAACGACCCGCCGTCCTTGATTAGAGCACGCCTGCAGGCAGCGCGGCGGCGGAGGGCGCTGGATGCCGAAATTGCAGCGCGCGCGCAAAGCTTTCTGCGATTCGGCACGACCTTTCACCAACCTGACATTCAGCAAAATCCCAGTACTGCGCTGTTTTTTGGTCCCCCAAGCCCAGAGTTTTTGCGCGCTTCGCATCGTTTACAAAGCTTCGGAGTGCAGATTACCGCTGCGCTCACAGCTGGCAATGCGATGGACCTTCTGCATGGCCAGCATTTCGATGCGATTGCGATTGGTCTCGGCCCGGAACCACAGGGCGCATTGCAATTCATCGCGCAGGTCCGGCGAAATCGCGCGGCGTTTGACATCCCGATTGTGGCGATCGACGTCGAGCGATCTGACCTTTTGCAAGAAGCCCTGGCGCGCGGCGTCAATGATGCGTTGGTCACCCGCGATCCGGCCACGATCGCGCGGTTAATGGCGGCGGTTGAACGATACCGACACACCAAAAGCCGACGCCGCGCATTGGCGCAGAACCGTCCAGCTGCCGTAATGGATTTGGCGTCGGGAGCGTTTTCGCGTGATTTCGCGCGCGCGCACCTGGACGCGCTTCTTCGGCAAGGCATGCCCGTTCATGTGCTGATCGTTCAGTTCAGCGCCGAAAACGATCCGAACGGCGCGTGCGTCGATTATGCCCTGCCGCAAATCGCCAGCATCGCCCACCAATTGGTGCGCGCGGAAGATTTGTTGTTCCGCGCCGGTCGTGACGCTTTTGGTGTGGTAACGAGTTCGGGTCCAGCGGCGGTGACAGAAATTGAAGAGCGCATGTTGGGGATCGTCAGCGTCACCGCTTTTGATCGCCCCGATGGCGCGCGCGCTGGCCAAATATTCGCTCGAACGCTTTCGCTGAGCGCTGCAGATTTGGATTCGCTCATGATACAAGTCACCGAATGGCTAAGACCGGCGATTTTTTGAAAATGCCCGCGCCTGTTCCTCCAAAAGTCTACGATTGGCGAACGCGACTTCCGGAAGTTGCAGGCGTGCTGCAATGGGATGCGCCATTGGCGGCTTTTACCTGGTTTCGGGTCGGCGGCCCAGTGGGCATATTGTTTTTGCCCAAAGACGCGACTGATTTGCAGCAGTTTTTGGCGGCGCTCGACCCGGGCGTGCCGGTCACAATCTTGGGGGCGGCTTCCAACGTCATTGTTCGCGATGGCGGGATCGACGGCGTCGTCATCCGTTTGTTGGGGGGCGGTTTTGGCGCCGTCAGCCTTGAGCCGGGCGGTCAACTACGCGCAGGGGCGGGCGCGCTCGACGCGCATGTCGCGAAGGCGGCGGCGAAGGCAGGCCTTGGCGGGCTTGAGTTTTATTCAGGCATTCCCGGCGCGATTGGCGGTGCGGTGCGAATGAATGCCGGCTGTTATGGCTTAGAAACCAAGGACGTGCTGATCGAAGCCGAAGCGATCGACCGCGCCGGCCGGCGCCACGTCTTAACGCCCGCCGATCTTGGATTTGCCTATCGCCATAGCGCCTTACCTGAGGATTTCATCGTTATTGCTGCAAAATTTCAAGGCAATCCGGACAAGCCTGAGGCAATCGCAGAGCGAATGGCGGTGATTGCCGCGCAGCGTGAAGCTTCCCAGCCCATTCGCGAGAAAACCGGCGGCTCTACCTTCAAAAACCCTGATCCGACGCTCTCGGGGGGACGCAAAGCCTGGCAATTGATCGATGCGGCTGGCCTGCGCGGCGCGCGGGGCGGCGATGCTCAAATGTCCAACCAACACTGCAATTTCATGATCAATGTGGGCACAGCTCGGGCGGCTGATCTGGAAGAGCTGGGCGAACAGGTGCGCGCCGCCGTGCATGCGAAAACGGGCGTTATGCTTGACTGGGAAATCAAGCGGCTGGGATTAGTGTCCTGAACCAGAAATTCGTCGGATCCTTGGGTCAAGCGTTGAACGAACTTCTGGTTCAAAAAGGACACTATAACTCATTGATTTCTAGTGTGGCTTTG
>DHHV01000130.1:4143-37229 GCA_002403455.1 Hyphomonadaceae bacterium UBA4763
CTCAGAGCATGCCACAATTATGGGACAAATGTCAGAACCGCCACACTAGAGCGCCTGCCCGAATAATTTCAGCAAATTCCGTCGGCAAGAGACTTGCGCCGCCCACCAACAAACCATCCATGTCCGGGTTTGCCAACAGCGCACCGGCATTCGCCGCGCTGACCGAACCTCCATAGATGACTGGCGCCGCGACAAAAGCATGGCTGAGGGCGCTGGCGAGAGCCGCGCGAATGGCGCGATGCGCCGCGCTGATCTCGGGGCCGGATGGGGTTCGCCCAGAGCCGATCGCCCAAACCGGCTCATAAGCAAAGGCGATCTTGCGCTGCGCCAAGGCCGGCCCCGCCAAGGCCGAGGCGAGCGCCGTCACCTGGTTGAAAATAAAGCTCTCGGTTTCGCCGCGCATGCGCGCCTGCGCCGTCTCGCCGACGCAGACGACAACGTCGAGGCCAGCCTCCAAAGCGCGATCGATTTTGGCGGCGATCAGCTCGGCGGTCTCGCCATGATCGCGCCGGCGCTCCGAATGCCCAACAATCGTAAAACGCGCGCCGCCGGCGCAGACAAGCTCAGCGCTGACATCGCCGGTGTGAGCGCCATTGCGCCGGGCCGACACGTCTTGCGCGCCGACGACGAATGCAGACCCGCCAAAAGCGGTAACGCACGCCCCGATTAAACAGGCCGGCGGCGCGATCCCTAGCGTCAACGCGTCAGGCCCCGCCTCATGCGCATTCGCGTCCAGCAAGGCGCAGAATTGCTTCAGATCGGCAAGATGATGACCATTGTTTGGCGCATTCATCTTCCAATTGCCGAGTATGATCCGCCGCCCCCACGCCATCCGCAAAATCATCCCTTGCGCGCCGTTCGCGAGACCTTAAAAGACGCTGCCATTCTCGGTCGTCAAGAGAGGCCCTCGGCGAAAATGTTATCGGTATTGCGTCGTTTCGCACGGTCCTGGGCCGCGGGCCTGTTATTGGTGGTGTTGGCGATCGGGTTATCGCTGTTTTCGATTTCAGATTGGCTGACCGTTGGTCGGCCCGACGATATCGCCCGCGTTGGAAAAGCGCGGATCAGCGCGAATGATCTCAGCAATTCCTTTGACCAAGTCATTGAACTGGCTGGCCAACGCGCCGGTCGGCAGCTCACAAACGCCGAAGCGCTCGAGCAAAATCTCGACCAGGTCGCGCTTGATCGATTGGTCGGCGCGGCGGCCTTCGAGGCGGAGGCATTGGCGCTCGGCATGTCGCCGGGCGATGCGCGCCTGCGCGCCGAAATCGAGGCGATCCCGGCTTTTCGCTCGCCGCTGACCGGCGCGTTCGATTTGGAGACCTATCGCGAGCAATTGCGCGGCGCATCCCTGACCCCACGCGAATTCCAGCAGGACCTTGGGAAAGATTTGCTGCGCCAGGACGTGATCGGGACCTATTCGGCGCTCGGCGCGGCGCCAGCCGGATTTATCGCGAGCTTTGTGCGCTTTATCACCGAGGAGCGCGATGTGATATGGGCGGGGCTGCCGCCGACCGCCGCAGCTGACCCCGGTCAGCCGAGCGACGAGCAGCTGGCGGCGCTTTATGAAACAAGCAAAGAGCGCCTCGCCGAGCCCGAACGGCGCGCGATTGCGCTGGTCGCCGTCGGCAAGGACGATTATATTGACGCGGTCGAAGTGACCGACAATGACATTTCGCGGCTTTATGAAGCGCGCAAATCCACCTTGTTGACGCGTGAAAAGCGCAGTTATGTTCAGGTCGCGTTTGACAGCCAGGCCGAAGCATTGGCCGTCAAGACCGAGGCGACGCGCCTCGGCGCCCTGAAAGCCGCTGCGCCGCAAGCCCTCAATTTTCCACCGCTGGCGCGCACCGATATTCGCGACGAGGCGCTCGGCAATGCGTTGTTTGCCGCGGAGCCGCAGGCGATCCTTGGGCCAATCGAAACCAATGGGTCGTTTTTCTTGGCCGCGGTCGAGGCGATCGAGCCGCCCGTGCAACGCAGCCTCGAAGAGGCGCGCGAGGAATTGCGCCGGCTGCTCGCCGATGATTTGGCTGAAGAACAATTGCTCGATGCGGTGGCCGCGCTCGAACGGGCGCTTGCGGAAAATTCAGACCTGGAGGCGGCAGCGGAATCGGCTGAGCTTTCCATCCTCGAATTGCCCGCCTTTGACGCGAGCGGGCGCAGCGACGATGGCGCGCGCGTCGAATTTCCCTTCGAGGGCGAGGCGATCGTCCGCGCGGCCTTCGCCGCGACGATCGGTGAGGTCGGGGAGATCATCAACGCCGAACAAGGCTATTGGGTGCTCCGGGTCAACGAGTCTATCCCGCCGCGCACGCCGGATTTGGCCGAAATCCGCGATCAGTTGATTGAATTGTGGCGCGGCGAACAGCGCGCCGAAGCGCTGCGCGCCTTGGCCGAAACGCTGAAAGGACGCCTTGCGAGCGGCGAAAATCTCGAGGACGTCACCAAATCCTATACCGGCGCCGTGGCGCCGGCGCGCGAAACCTTGTCGCGCGGGCGACAAAATCCGCTGATCCCGCCGACCTTGTCGGCGCTGGCTTTCCGCACCAAAGAGGAGGAAGCAGGGGTGGAAGTGCTCGGCAATGGGGCGATCTTGCTGGTTCGCGTCGAGAAAATCCGCAGCGCAGAGGCCGCGCTCACGCCGGACGACGTCACGCAAATTAGCAACAATATTTCCAGCTCGATCGAAAATGACGTGTTGTCGGCCTTGCGCGACGGCATTTTGCGCGATCTCACCGCGAAAAAGCGTTATTGGGTCAATCAGGACCGCGCCCGCGCGACCTTGCGCCCCGGCGAGACGGCGTCGCCATGACGCCAACCCTGCCGCTGATGCGTTTGCTGACGCGCAAGCGCGTTGACGATCTGATGACCCCGGTCGGCGCCTATTTGCGGCTCGCGGCGGCAGGGCGCGCCGCGTTTTTGTTGGAATCGGTGCAGGGCGGCGATTGGCGCGGGCGCTATTCGATAATTGGCCTCGATCCCGATAAAGTCTGGCGGTTGGCCGATGGCGTTGCCGCGGCCAGCGACGGCAGCCTTGCGCCGGACGCGTTTACGCCGGATGGGCGTGACGCTTTAGCCTCGCTGCGGGCGTTTCTGACGGAAAGCGAGATCGCTGATTTTGGCGACGCCCCGCCGAGCGCAGCTGGCTGTTTCGGCTATCTTAGCTATGATTGCGTGCGCCTGGTCGAGCGTTTACCGGCCCAAAAGCCAGACCCGCTCGGCCTGCCCGACGCGTTGCTGCTGCGCCCCCGCGCGGTGGCCGTGTTTGATTCGGTGGCGCAGGAGATCGTCATCGCGGCGCGCGTGCCCGTCGGCGATCCAAGCGCCGAAGCCGAGGCCCATGCCTATCTCGACGCCATCGAAGCGATCTTGAACGCCCCCGCCCCAGGCTTGCATCCTTCCACGCCGACCGCTGCACCGCCAGTCCCGCAGTCAAACTTTGCGAAAGCCGATTTCCTCGGCGTCATCGAGCGCTGCAAATCCTATATCCAGGCGGGCGATGTGTTTCAGGTCGTGCCGAGCCAGCGTTTTTCGATCCCCTTCCCGCATCCGCCACTGGCGCTCTATCGGGCGTTGCGGCGGCTCAATCCCTCGCCGTTCTTGTTTTTCTTCGACTTTGGCGGCTTTGCGATTTGTGGGTCGAGCCCGGAAATCCTCGTCCGCTTGCGCGATGGCGACGTCACCATTCGTCCCTTGGCCGGCACGCGCCCGCGCGGGGCCAATCCGGCCGAAGACGCCGCCCGCGCCGCCGATCTACTCGCCGATCCGAAAGAGCGCGCCGAGCATTTGATGCTACTGGACCTCGGGCGCAATGACGTCGGCCGGGTCGCCAAGCCTGGCAGCGTCAAGGTGACCGAGCGCTTCGTCGTCGAGCGCTATAGCCATGTCATGCACATCGTTTCCAATGTCGCTGGCGAAATCGCCGAAGGCGAGGACGCCTTAAGCGCCTTTTTCGCCGGCTTTCCGGCCGGCACCGTCACCGGCGCGCCGAAAGTGCGGGCGATGGAGATTATCGCCGAGATGGAGCCGCATCAGCGCGGGGTCTATGCCGGCGCGGTCGGATATTTCGGGGCCGACGGCAATATGGACACCTGCATCGCGTTGCGCACAGCGATTGTCAAAGACGGCGTTATGCATGTGCAAGCCGGCCTTGGCGTTGTCTATGATTCCGACCCCGAAACCGAGTTCGACGAAACGGTGCATAAAGCCCGCGCTTTGATACGCGCAGCGGCGGAAGCCGCGAATTTTGCCTGAAACCTTGCAGCGCGAGCGCCTCCGATGATCCTGGTGATCGATAATTACGACAGCTTTACCTATAATCTCGTCCATTATTTGGAGGAATTGGGCGCGGCGACCCGGGTCGTGCGCAATGACGCGCTAAGCGGCGAGGAGGCGTTAGCCACCAATGCGGCCGGAATCTTGATGTCGCCAGGGCCTTGCACGCCAACCGAAGCCGGGATTTGTTTAGAAGTGCTGGCGCGCGCGCCGGCCGATTTGCCGATTTTCGGGGTTTGCCTTGGCCACCAGGCCATCGGCCAGGCCTTTGGCGGGGCCGTTGTCCGCGCCAAATCCATCATGCATGGCAAGGTCAGCGTCATCAACCATACGGGCGTTGGGCCGTTTGCGGGCCTCTCCCCCCGCTTTCAGGCAACGCGTTATCATTCGCTGGCGGTCGCGCCCCAATCGCTGCCCGCGCAATTGCAAGCGATCGCCTGGACCGATGACGGCGAGATCATGGGCCTGCGCCACCGCGAACGGCCCATTTTTGGCGTGCAATTTCACCCAGAATCGATCGCCTCTGAGCATGGCCATGATTTGCTGCGCAATTTCCTAAAGCTGACGCGGCAATGAGCGACCCGTTCCAGACTTTTCTGCATCAGGTTTTGGCAGGCGGGCGGCTATCGGCAGACCAAGCGCAAGCAGCGATCGGGCATTTGCTGGACGGCGAGATCGATCTGGCGCGGGCGTGCGCGTTTTTGGCCGCGCTGAAAGTGCGGGGCGAAGCGCCGGCCGAGTTGATCGGCGGGGCCCGCGCATTGCGGGCGCGCGCGGTGACGATCGCCGCGCCGCCAGACGCCATCGACACCTGCGGCACCGGCGGTGACGGGGCTGATACGCTCAACATCTCGACCGCTGCGGCGATCGTTGCGGCTGGCGCCGGCGCGATCGTCGCCAAACATGGCAATCGGGCGGTGTCGTCAAAGTCCGGCTCGTCTGACGTCTTGGCCGCCTTGGGCGTCAAGATCGATGCCGGCGCGGCCGTCGCCGAGCGCTGCTTGCGCGAAATCGGGCTCGCGTTCTTATTTGCGCCAGCCTTTCATGCCGGCGTTGGCCGGATCGCCGAGGCGCGCAAGACTTTAGGGGTGCGGACAATTTTCAATTTGCTTGGGCCGCTCGCCAATCCGGCTGGCGCGCGCGCCCAATTGGTCGGCGTTTATGACCGCGCCTTGCTCGGGCCGTTCGCCGAGGCCTTGCAGGCGTTGGGCGTCGAGCGGGCCATGGTGGTGGCGGCCGAGGATGGGCTCGACGAGATTTCGCTGAGCGCCCCTACCCATTTTGCCCGGCTGGACAGCGGCGCAATTGCGTTCGGGGTCCTGACGCCGGAAGAGGTCGGGATCAAGCGTGCGCCGCTGGCGGCGATCAAGGGCGCCGGCCCGGCCGAAAACGCCGCGGCGATCTTGCGCCTGTTGGCCGGGGAGCCGGGGCCCTTTGCCGATATCGTGGCGCTGAACGCCGGCGCGGCGTTGTTTGTCAGCGGCCGAGCCGCAACAATCGTCGAAGGTATTGCGCATGCGCGCGCAGCCATCGCCACGGGCGCCGCCAAGGCCAAGCTTGACGCCCTGATCGCCTTGAGCAACGCAAGCGCGGCATGACGAACACCGCCCTCCCCGATGCGCTGAGCCGCATCTTGCGCTACAAAGCCGATGAAGTCGCCGCCCGCAAAGCGGCAAGGCCGCTGGCCGAGATGCGTCGCGCTGCCGCCGCGGCCGATCCACCGCGCGGGTTTTTGGCTGCGTTGCAAGAAAAGGCGCAGGCCGGGCGCGTTGGCCTGATCGCCGAGATCAAGAAAGCCAGTCCCTCCAAAGGCCTGATCCGCGCCGATTTTGACCCCGAAGCCTTGGCGAAGGCCTATGAAACGGGCGGCGCGGCGTGTTTATCGGTCCTCACCGATGCGCCGAGCTTTCAGGGCTCGGAAGAGGCGTTGATCGCCGCGCGGGGCGCGGTGGCTCTACCGGTCTTGCGCAAAGATTTCCTGATTGATCTGTGGCAAGTCTATGAATCGCGCGCGTTGGGCGCCGATTGTATTTTGCTGATCCTGGCGGCCATTGACGATGACTTGGCGTCCGAGGCGCTGGCGCTGGCGGCCGATTTGGGCATGGGCGCGCTGGTCGAGACCCATGACGACGCCGAAATGGCGCGGGCGGCAAAGCTCGGCGCCCGGCTGATCGGGATCAATAACCGCGATCTGCGCAGCTTTACGACCGATTTGTCACTGACAGCGCAGCTTGCAAGGCGCGCGCCGCCCGACGCGCTTTTGGTCAGCGAAAGCGGCATATTTACGCGCGACGACGTTAAGGAAGTTCGTAGCGCCGGCGCGCAAGCAATCCTGGTCGGCGAAAGCCTGATGCGGGCGGGCGATGTTGCGGCAGCGACAAGGGAATTGTCGGTTGCGTAAGCGAAGTACAATAAGTGTACATGATTTTGCATTGAGTAACCGTCTAACACGATAAATGACAACGGCAGGTATTCTAAATTAACGCTTAGAATAAATTTTCTACCGCTCTTGTTTCATTGACTTCATGCTTGCGTCAAGATTGCACTTCTGGCAGTTCGATTTCGCCGGTGATATTCGTGATAAAAATAGAATCTCGAGTCGGCGTCACTTCGACCATCATGAATGCGCCTAGCACGTTGATCGCGCGAGGCTCCCCGAATTTCACCGGGAAGGTCAAACTGTCGAAGGGCCGCGTTGCGTTACCTTCTCGATACAAGACTTCTAGCACAATGCCTTCTTGGTCCACTCTCTTCAAAACCGCTTCTGCATATATGTCCGAGCGCAATTCCATTGGCATCGGCTTTACAGACCACGACTTGATGCGAGGCTGAATGCGAGTCGCGATTGTTGTTTGGACAACCGAAAAGCGGTTAGCACCAGTATCGGTGAATTCACGAAACTCAATACCGTTTGCAATCAATAATGGAAAAGTAAAGGTCGGAGAAAGGACAAATGGTTCCGAGACAGCAACGTAAACTTGCGCCTCTAAATCAACAGTGCTGCGCGGGCGAACGGGCACGCACAATGTCGTATTGTAACGATCTGTTTCGATGATTCGACCAGCTTCAAGGAAAAAAGGCGCACACCACAAGTCTGTTAATTCATTCTCTTCAATATTCCCGCGCCAAAATGATCCGCTCTTAAACACTGGCGTACCTGCCGGTAGGTATCGCAAGCCTGGTACTGCGCCAAAAGTCCGCACAGGCTTCGCCAGCACCCCCGTAGTTCGGTGCCGAACTGGGATCGAAAACACGGTCGAACCAACACCGTGTGCACCTTCGCGTACCTCGACCCGTTCCCCAATCGAATAACCTGATACTCCCCCTCGTCCCGTAACCGAGATCTCTGATTGGCGCAATTCGCCGTCTGGACGGCCTTGGACCACTTCTTCTTGCTGCGGGCTGGTCTGCGCCATTGCGACCGATGAGTTGATGCTCACGAACAGGAAAGCGCCAAATACGCATAGCCCCATTGGCATCGACGAACGGTGAACTGGTTTCTGCATAACGAACACTCCGTAAATAAACAAAACATAACTGACTTGATGCTGATGCGCAAGAATTCGGCGGAGTGCAAAAAAAGGGGCAGCCCCGATGAGCTGCCCCTCATATTTTGTCGAGTTGTTATTAACTAGAAATTTGCCGACAACGCGACAACGAATGTCCGACCACCCGCTCGCGCGAAATTGCCGACATTACCACCCACACCTGTGATATTATTGACAATAAAGCGGGCGGTAAAGTTGTCTGTCACTCGGAATGAGGACGACAAGTTGAACGAGTTAAATGCCGGGTTAATAAATGCGAAACCCTGGTCCTCGGGATCACCAATCGAAGCAAGATCGTCGACTGTGCCGGATGAACGGAACCACTGCAGCTGAGTGCTGAACCGACCCCGTTGATAAGTCGCATCTAACCTTGTCGTGAACCTTGGGGCTTCCCCAGGCTCGGCCAAAGCACTTGTCGAGTCGGCTTGATTGCGTATGTACACCACCTGGCCGCGCAAGTTCAAGGTGCCGAGATCCCACCCGAAGACATTGACCCCAAGCGGATCCAAAACACTGTTCAGGCCGAAACTATAGGTTACGTTTGAGATCAACTGATCAAGGTCTTGCGTCGCCAAATTGAGGTTAGGGACCCCAATCAGGTTGAATTGCAAGGCGCGGCCTGGCTCAAACCCAACCGGGTTCGTGCCGCCCTCAGGCGTCGTCGGGCTCTCGAACTCAAGGAATTCGCAAAGCGGCGATGGGAAATCCGGCGTCGCAGGAAAATCGACATTATCAAAGCAACCGTTTGTCAACACAAGTATGTTGCCCAATGTGATTGCGTCTGTAATAGTAACATCGAAGTAGTCAACCTGGATATTCAATCGAGGAATAAAGGTTGGTTGAATGTTGATTCCAGCTTGCCAAATGTTGCCCGTTTCGAATCCCAAGAAAGGATTAGGACCGATCAACGCCGGGATCGCGATCGCTTCGGCTTGGAAAGTAGACAGGAAGTCCGCAGCACTGACCCCCAGGGCAGCTGGGATCCCAAGTGATTCCACCAATGCAGTGCAGTTCGCTAACCGCGTGCCCGCTGGCAATCCCGGTTGATCATCGTCGATGTTATCGACGTCGCAGGGGTGGAAAGCCGGCCCCGCGCCAGCACCGAAGAACGCAGATTGCGGCGCCCCTTGAGATTCGACGACGCTAGGCGAACGAACCGAGCGCGCCCGGCTTCCAGCTAGCGTAATGCCGCGGATTGGGCTCCAGACCGCGCCGCCCGTGAAGGTCGTCGAGGTTCCTGAAATGCTCTGGTTCACGACGCGAACCGCACCGTTCAACGTCAAGCTACGCAACCCGATGAAATTGAAGTCCTCGCCAAAAATCGGCAATTGTCCTTCAAAACCACCTTCAACCGTTCGCGTCGACCCGACCGTTTCCAACAAGGGAGCAGCTCGCCGCAAGCCGAGCAACGCTTCGGCTTCGGGAATGAACGCGTTCTCCTCGCGTCGCCATTCGACTTGCGCATTAAATGCAAAAGGACCCGCGGGAAGTTGAATAATCTCACCGCCAAACCGTACCGCGCCATAAAACAAGTTGGAAGTATTTGTCGTCGTCTGGGTCTCCAACACAAAGTCGATGGCTTCTGGAGAAGGCGAGCCCGACCCGAATAAATTCAACGGAGAGCATGCGCCCGGATTGATCTCTGGGAAATTTTCCAAGTCTTGCGCGGTGACCGTTGCGCCGAGAGGGGTGTTGGGACGATCGCCCGGATCGTCAAAGTCACCATCCCCGTTCGCGTCAATGCCAGGTAAATCAATGGTGACTTGATCTGCCGCTTGAAGAAGTCCGCCGGAAGGGAACCCCGCAATGGTTGAGCGGCACACCGCCTGCCCCGATGCGGGATCAATTACCGCATCGGTTGCCAACGCGAAAGCAATATCATTTATCGCCGTGGTAACGTTTCGCGTACGCACGCGCCCCCATGCGAAATCCACCCCCCAATCAAATGATCGGTTGAACAAGTCAAAGGTCCCGTCCACACCGTGAGCGGTTCGCAACGTGAACGAATTGGTGAACGACGGGGAAAAGCCAGTGATGTCATCCAAAACGCGGTTCAAGAAGAAAAACGGCGGTGGACGTCCGCTTGTGTCAACGGCTGAACCAGGAACGATTCCCACAGCTGCCAAATCCGCCAAGTTTTCCGCCGACAAAAACGCATTGTCCGGCCGAATAGCCGTAGCTTGGCCTGAACCTGTCAACGCTCCTGTTACACCGTTGGTGAGGGGAGCCCCGACATTGTTGGCCTCGATCGAGGAAGCTAAGAACTCGCCTTTGTAGGTAATGTTATCGGTAATGTCGTGCCGAATGAATAAATTGCCGTTATGACGCTCCTGCCCGGCGCGAAGTTGATTGCCCAATAGTGTAAAATCCGGTCCATCACTACCGATGGAATTGACTGGCGTTAGCGGTGATAACGGATCAATTTGACCAAAGTTGAACGGAACGATTTGTCCAGCATTATTGAATTGTAGGGGAACCGCCAAACGAGGCAAAAACGCACTGGTGGCCGGATTGGTATTGGCAACAAACGTTAATCCGCCGGGTGCCGATGCGCCTGTCGCAGTGACCCGAAACGTCCCCAAGAACAATAATGGATCCAATCCTGGGTTGGCTGCAAAAAACTCGCGAGGCGAGGGGCGATTGGCTTGCAATAATTGGATGGCGAACTGGGTCGGCGTCAGGCCAAGAGGTGGGGCAACTCCCGGAGCCAATGCTGCAATCACTGCATCTGCTGTTACGCCTGCAGGCAATCCGGTCGGGGCGAAACATGTGAAGGTTTGGCCGCATTGCGCGAGGGCCGCCGCTGAAGTTCCGGCAATGCCGAGGCCAACTGGACCATCCGGCAACAATTGCGCGGCGGTCGGTAGGGCGCCGATAGTCTGCGCTGTGGCAATTTGACCGCCAAACGCAAAGTTAGGGGAGCCAGACCCAAAAAATGGCAACGAATTGAACGTTTCATTTGAGCCCAGAGCCAAGAAAGAATTTGCGATCGCTCCTGGCGCTCCTGGAACAATTGATGCGACATCAGTTGATCCAACAATGTCAGCGTCGGCGCGCACCCCAAAATCGAATGGGTTCGCAAGGCCATCAATCAGCAGGAAGTCGCGATTAGCGTCGACATCGATGACTTGTTCATTGACATAATCAAACGCCGCAGAAACGTTGGTTCGCCCTCCAAAAAAACTTTTACCGACCAACAGGGCAGCGCGGAAATCGCCACTATCCCCGAATTGTGAGATATTGCCCTGGGCAGTACCGCGAATACCGTCGAAATCATCGATCGTTTTAATGTTGATGACGCCGCACACGGCGTCAGCACCGTAAATGGGTCCGCCGCCGCCTGGCACGGTTTCGGTTTGCTCAACAATCAATGGCGATATCAAGTTGAGGTCAACCTGAGACCCTGTATCATTCCCTGGCACAAACACCGTTGCTTGGTTCGACGACACGAAGCGACGTCCATTGACCAAGGTTAGCGTGCGCTGCGATCCGCACCCAAGAACATCCGAAAAGCTAAACGAGTCGCCATTCTGGACGTTCCCTCCCGCAGTGCTCGACCCAATAGCGATGAACGGAGATTCGGCCAAAGCATCTAATACGTTAACGAAAGCCCGGGTTTCGATTTGTTCGCGCGAAACAATATCGACCGGCAAAGATAGTACCTGACTATTCCCCAGGGTACGAATCCGGCTTCCGGTGATTTCAACTTCTTCCTCGCGCCGTTCATCGTCCTCTTCATCAACAGCTGAGCCGGAGCCGGGCGACTGTGTCGTCTGCGGCGGCGGCGCGGCGCCAATCGCATTTAAGGCGGAAACAACACCGGCATTCGGCGCGGTGCGTACCACGTCGTCTTGCTCCGCCGCCACGCCGACGCCGACGCTCGCTGTGAAACCAGCTAACAAAGACGACACGAATAGCCGCCGCTTAAATGAAGTCCGTTCCATCTCTCGACCCCCGAGCTGATGCGTTCACTTTTTTCGTGAATCGCGTGTTCGACCAGACAATCCGGCCGGTTCAAGGGTTGATGCTAGGTTCGGCTTCTGCAACCCGTCAACCCGCAATACGTTCCACTGATCCAAGCGATAGGGAACCGTGACATACCCGCAACAGTGCATGGCGGCCATGACGAATCGCGGCAATGAATCGGAAAAGTCGGCGGGCGGGGCGATCGTGGCCTTGGCTCAACTGCTGGAAGCGGGTAAGGCTGACGAAATTCGGATTGTGGGACGGCGCGAGGGTCTCGGTTCGCACTAATTATATGGTTTTTGCGGTTTTAAAACAAAGCATGGAACAACGCGGTTTTATTTTGCGGCAGCTGACAGATGACAAAAAGCGTTGAATAAAATTTTAGATAGATTAAAATGAAATCTGCCTAATGCCCGGTAAATTTCTGACAACGCGCTGATGCGCATTGTCCGTTTAATGATAATATTCGCGTTCACCACGCTTTAATTCATCAAACAATTCGGGTTTGCTCTCCCTATCTGGCGCGCGCGAACGTAAATCCGCGCTATTTTCCGCGCGAAACGATCCAACACTTCTTGCGCGTCGCCCCAAATGGCAACGTCATCGGCTATTGACTCAAGCGGACTTGGCCAAAAAGCAAACGAATGCTCCGCGACTAGATTTCCCGACACATCGAAAACGATACCTTCGACCGATGCACCGCCAACTCGGCTTGTCCCAAAGAATGAGATGAACAAATCTTGGCGTTGCTGCTCGTCGGTGAGCAGATTCGGTTGAGCATCGATGATCGTCGCTTGTATTTTCACTGCAGCCGGGTCAACGCGAAGTTTTTTGAACTGAACCTCTAGCCGCTCACGGAGGAATTGACGCAGTATCTCGCCCTCCGCGACCCCAAAGCTGCGCTCGCGGTCAGCTCGACGCGTCGGGCCCCGGTCGCGCGCGGTGTCTTTAGGAAGGATTTCGGATCGTTCATCGACAAGCCGCTGTTGGATTTTCTCACCAAAGTCGATCGTGATGTTATACGCTCCCGCAACTTTAGAGGCTCCCGATTGGGAGCACTCGTAATGGCTGGCGCTGTGATAACTCGAAGCGCCCTGCGCATTAGCGTCGACGCTCGCAACGATGCCGACTAAACCAAGCGACAGAGAAAAAGCCGGTACGACGCACTTATTCACGATTAGACACCTCGGAGACAGAATGAATTGCGCAGTTCGAATCTTCAAGGCGCGGCCGATCAATTTTATGCGAACAGCTTCGGCCCAGGTCGACGGAATGATGCCAATCAATGCAGCGTCAGCCCCTGATCCGTTTCGCAAAATTGACTCCCCAAGCGCGAGGATGTCATCAAAGAAAAGTTGGAGTTTTGTGTATTCGAAGAGGACGTGGCGGTGATCGAAATTGTCGAACGGTTATATGTGAGCGGGCAAATCACCCGCGACGATCTCGCCGCCGCCAAGGCGCAAGGCGTTACGCTGATCATCAATAATCGCCCAGACGGCGAATCGCCCGATCAACCGCCCCATGCGGAGATGGCGGCGGCGGCGGCGGCGCTCGGGCTTGATTGCGTGCACATCCCCGTTATCGGCGCCCCGGACGCTCAGGCGATCGCCGCGATGCGGACCGCTTTGGCGGCGCATGAGGGTGGGGCGCTCGCCTATTGTCGGTCGGGCACGCGCTCGATCACAGCTTGGGCGCTGGGCGAGCTCGCCAGCGGCGCGCGCCCAAGCGCAGAGGTCGCGGATTTGGTGGCGCGGGCCGGCTATGACCCGATGCCGATATTGGCCCGGGCCGGGCTTCTCTAAGGGGCGGCCGGAACCGCGATCCAGTCATTTGGCTCCGCCCAAACGGGCGGCGCGTTCGCCACACGGACCAAACCGCATAGGGCGAAGGACAGAAGCGCCGCGCAGGCGGCCTTGCGTCCGCGGCTCCAAACGGGAAACGCGCTGGCTGAATTGCCGCTTCTTTTCATGATTCGCCGCTTTGCTTGCCGGAAGACTTGGTTGCAACTTGGTCATGCAAGTCACAGGCCAGCATTTTCGAGATGAAGAGATGTTGACCAAACCGACTCGAAGTTGAGCCGCGCGACGCTTTGCCAAAGCTGCGCTTTGCGCTAGGTAGGCGGCTTCCAAATCGTGGGTTGGCCGGTCGGATTCGCAGGAAACAACTTGGCGCGGCTTCCGGCGTCGCAGACAGCTTGCGCTCATTCATCGCTGATGGACTGGGGCGCCAGCGCTTTATAACGCAAGGATCGGATTGCTTGTCTTGGTTATCTGAATTCCACTATGCGAATGGCGAGGTCCTGGTGAAGAAAACCGGGACCATCCTGCGTTTGGACAAGGCGCTGCGCGGCGATATCTTTGCTTGGCTCGTGTTTTACGCCGCCGTGCAGTCCTTGCCAATCGGCGCGTGGATGCGCGTTCGGCGCGCGCCGAAATTGGCTTTTGCACCGGATCGACCGCGCCCGTGGTATCTGGCTTGGCCGGTTTTGAAAGCCGCCGGCGTGCGGATGGTGCGCGACGCCGCGAAGGCCGACATCGTGTTTCATTTTGACGACAGCACGGATACGTCAGCGGTTGCGCTGCCCGCGCCGGCGCCGAAAGCGCGCACGATCAATTATCATTGTCGCGACGTTTCCAAAACCCGGGTCGGCGTAGTGTTCGAAGCTGTCTTCGGTTATCCGCTGGCGGTAGATCCGCGCTCCTTTTCAGGCGCGATGGTTGAAAAGTCGGAAAAAAACGGGGCCCATGACGGGCGTATCGTGCAAGGCCCGCTGGAGCCATTGCCGAACCGGACCTATCAGCGCGTCATCGACAATTCCATGGCGCCGCAAAATGGCCGCGAAATTCTGGTCGAAGACCTCCGCACGCCTATGATCTGGGGGCAACCGGCGTTGGTGTTTCGCAAACGTCGCAACATTTCGCGCCGATTCGCCAATGACAATGTCGATTGCGTCCTCGCCCGTCCTGAAGAGGTCTTCTCTCACGAAGAAATCGCCAAGCTGTGTGCGTTCGCAGCAGCGCTTGGACTTGACTGGGGGGGGCTCGACGTGTTGCGGGATCGCGCCGACGGGAGGATTTACATCGTCGACGCCAACAAAACGGATATGGGGCCGCCCATTTCCTTGCCGCTGGCGGACAAATTGAAAGCAATAAAGATTCTAGCGCGCGCATTTAATGATAGGGCCGTTCAGCCGCTGTAAATTCACGAGAGAAGCAAATCCATGGCAGCTCGTATCCCGTTTGTCCGCGATTTCGCGTTTGAGTATGGCCGCGCCGCGCAGGTGACGCCGATGATCCGGCGCGTTGTCGCGCCCAATCCCGGTCCGTTCACCTTCACGGGGACCGGGGTCTATATCATCGGCCATGGCGAAGTCGCCGTGATCGATCCCGGCCCTGTCATGGACGAGCACGTCGCCGCCTTGGATGCGGCGCTGGCGGGCGAACGGGTGACCCATGTCTTCGTGACCCATTCGCACATGGATCATTCACCGCTCGCGCACCCGCTCGCGGAAAAACATGGCGCCAAGGTTTATGCCGGCGGGCCGGCTATCCCGACCGAATCGGAAGTGCGGATGGAAGCGGGCGATGATTTGCGCTTTCGCCCGGACGTGACGGTGCGCGATGGGGAGCGCTTTTCAGGTCTGGATTGGACGATCGAGGCGATTGCGACCCCGGGACACACCTCAAACCATTTCTGTTTTGCGCTGCTGGAAGAAAACGCCGTGTTCGCGGGTGATCACGTCATGGGCTGGTCGACGACGGTCATTTCTCCGCCCGACGGCGATATGGGCGATTATCTGCAAAGCTTGGAAAAAGTGCGCGATCGCGGCTTTGCGTCATTGTGGCCAACCCATGGTCCGCCGGTGGTAGAGCCGAGTTCGTTCGTGCAGGCCTATATTGATCACCGGCGTATGCGCGAGCATCAGATTTTGACCGAATTAGAGGCTGGCCGCACGCAGATCCGCGACATGGTCAGCGTAATCTACGCTGATGTTGATCGGCGCTTGCACCCTGCTGCCTGCCATTCCGTGCTCGCCCATATGATGCATCTCGTCGAGACCGGCCGTGTGGCGTGCGACGGCGTGCCGGGGATCGAAAGCGCTTATGCGCTGGCCCCGCCTGCTTTCGCGCGACAATTGGCGGAATAAACGTCGTCTTTGGCGTTCCACCGAACCTTTTCAGAACGGCGCAAGGAAAAAAGGGGGCGCTTTGACAGCGCCCCAATGTTTCACCACCGCGTTGTCAGAACCGCCAGCCGACCCGGCCGTAAAAGCTGTGGTCATCGAAACCGGATCCATCGATCTGGCCGGTCCAATCGGCCGCCATGAACAACCCATTGCGGCTTGTCCAAGTCAACCCTGCGCCGAAAACGCCGCGATTGTCGGACGGCGCGTCGGCGAAAACCGTCGAGAAATCACCTGACGACAAGTTAACCGTCACGTCTCGATTGTCATTGGCAAATTCGCGCTCAAAGGCGCCGCGCGCTTCCCAATCCAACTGGCCGCCGAACATCGCAAAGCGCGCGCCGATTTCCATGCCGCCGCGCGCAACGACCGATTCAGCGTCTTGTTGCGCGAATTCAACGGAGGTTGGGCCGCCGCCCTCTTCGCGATAAGCGTCGATCTCGGCGTCGACATAGCGAAAGCCGCCAAACGGCGTGACGCGTAATCCGCCAATCTTGCCGGAATACCCGGCCGTGAACGCCAGCACCGTCACATCGGCTTCCGTCTCGCCTGTCGCCGTGTCGAACAGGCGAAACCCTGTTGCGCGCTCGACGTCGTCGAGGTCCTGAAAGCTCATTTGGCCGATGGCGTTGGCGAAAAAGCCGCCCGCTTGCCCCGCAACGTAAGCAAGGAAATCAAAGCTCTGCAAATCGAGCGAGCCATTGGTGTCGCCGATTTCCGCATTGGCGTCTGTATATCCGACCTTCGCCCCAGCGAGCACATGATCCGAAAAGGCGTATTCCAAGCCGATCGCCGCGTTAAACCCGTCCGCGTCAAAGCTGTTTTGCGACAGCGTTGCGTCTTCCTCGAACTGCAAATACCCGCCGGTAACATAGGTGCGCAGACCGCCGCCGAAGGCGCCGCCCTCGCGACGGACGAAATTGGCGGGCAGGAGATCATCTTCGACCTGGCGAGTTTGTTCGAGCGCGGCCCGCAAAGCGATCTGCGTGTGGGTCGCGGCAAAGCGCGGCGCGCCATTGGCGCCGACGAGGCTGGCGAAAGCCAGCTCCGCTGTTAAAACATGCGCGGGCGCGGTCGGGTGCAACAGATCAAAAAAGAGCGTCGCTGCCGTCGCCGCTGGCGTCGAACACGCGCCCGTCGGCGTCGCTGGCGGACTGCCCGTGCTGATGATGCAGGGCGTCGTCACATTCGAAAAGCCGAACGCCGACGGGTTGGCGATAATTTGGTCGAATGCCGTCTCAACATCGACGATGACGATGTCTATGCCCAATTGCCCGCGCAGGGCCTGCGCAGTCGCCACCAATGCGGTGTTGTATTGATCAATCAGCAAGCCGGCGCTGGCTTGAGCAGCCGGCCCCAGCGGCGCGCTCAAGGGGATGATCCCAAGATCCGGCAGGTTGAACAGCAGGAACTGCTCGGCGCCCGCATTGTTCAACTGCGTGATTGCAGAAGCGATGTTATTGGTAATGCCGGCAATCAGCGCCGCCGGATTGACGTTTGGCGAAACGAGCGCCGAATTGAAGTCATTTGCGCCGATCCAGATCGAGTAGAGGGCGTTGCTGGGCACGCCGCCCCCCGAACCGAAGAAATTCGCCAATTGAAATTGCAAATCGATCGGATTGGCGCTGCCCGATTGGGCGCCCCCAAAAGCAAAATTCAGATTAGGGCTATTCGCAATTCCGGCGATGCTCGGAAACAATTCCGCCCAGGTCGGCCCATTCGAGAATCGTCCCTGGAAATAAGGCGGCGATGGCGGGATTGTCCCGAAAGTCAGCTCAAAAATATTACCGTTATCGGTCAAGCTGTCGCCAAAGGCGATCAACGTCGATGGGGCTGGCCCAACAAAGGCCTGTTGCGCCTTTGCTTCGGAGCCGACAAGGCTCACAATCGCCGACATAGCAGCGCACAGCATCAAAGATTTCCGCATGGGGTCCTCCCTATTTTTCGTCATTTTTGGGATCGATTTTACGTCCGATCACGGCATGTTCACAGTCTAGCGTGCGCATCGTCCGACGACAATCACGTTTTCGTTGGGCTCGAGCGAAGCCTTGGTTCCTTTGGAGATCGTATGACGTCAAATTTGGGTCGATTGCCGATCACCGTGACCGTTATTGTGAAGAATGAAGCGGCGCGCTTGCCCAAAATGCTCGAAAAAGTCGCGCCCTGGGCGGCGCGGATCATTGTTGTCGATTCCGGGTCGACCGATGACACCCTCGCGATTGCGCGGCGATATGGCGCAGAGGCGCATGTCCGCGACTGGACGGGATATGGCCAGCAAAAGCAATTCGCTGAGAGCCTGGCGACAACAAATTGGGTCTTGAACCTCGACGCCGACGAAGTGCTGAACCGAAAATGCGTTGCGCATTTGCACGAATTGTTTGCCACAGCAGCGCCAGAACCGCCTTGTTCGGCCTATCGCCTCAATTGCCGATTGGCGTTCCCGTTTGAAGATGAACCGCGCGCGCTCGCGCCGGACAATTCGCCGATCCGGCTTTATCGGCGCGACAGCGCCGGTTTTCGGCCAAGCCCCGTGCATGATTCGGTCGTGGTCCGTGACGGCAAGATCGGCCGGTTGCGCGGCCATGCGGCGCATTATTCTTATCGCGACTGGAGCCATTGGATCGAGAAGTTGCAAATCTATACCAGCGCGCAAGCGGCTGATTACCTCGATCGCGGCCGTCCGCCACCTTATTGGCGGCTATGGGTCGAACCCGGTTTTGCGTTCTTCAAGGCGTACATCTTACGGCGCTATGCGCTTTATGGCGTTGATGGCTTTGTGGCGGCGCAAATCTATGCGTTTTGGCGGCTAATGCGCCTTGCCAAGGCGCGCGAATTGGCGCGCTTGCGCCAACGCGCCGCTACCCCGCCCGACGCAAGGCGCGTTTGACCTCGTCGAACCGCAAGGCGCCCAAGATAAACGCGAGTATTGCGTAAACGGCGCCGCCGAGACCGCAGACCAACAGAATCGCGATTTCTTTGTCATAGGCGGCGAACATCACGCCCAAACGGCCGATCCCCGCCTCGATCGTTCTGCGGAAGAAGGCGGCGAAGCCCAAAAAAACCGCCATTCCAAGGCAGGCCGCGCTGATCTGGCCGAGCCGCGTCCACGCCCGCCGCGGCAAACGCCAGCCCTTGGCGCGCAAGGCCAACGCCAATTGCGCCACATTGATCCACGCTGCAAGTGACGTGGCGATCGCCAAACCGGCAAGGCCAATCGCCCAGAACAATACAACGCCAAAACCGATATTCACGACAATACTGACCAAGGCAAAGCGGGTTGGCGTTTTGGTGTCTTCTTCGGCAAAGAACGGCGGCGCCAGGATTTTTGCTAAGATAAACGCTGGTACGCCCCACCCATAATGCAATAAGGCCGCCCCGGCGCGTGTTGCGTCCGCGCTGGTAAAGGCGCCCCTCGTCCAAAACCCATCCATGAGGAATTCCGGGATAACGCAGAGCGCTGTTGCGGCGGGCAGCGCAAACGCCATACCGAGCGCGACCGCTTCGGCAAGATTGCGCTCGCTCTGGTCGCGGTCGCCACTGGCGGCGGCTTGCGCCAGGCGCGGGATCAGCGCCGTGCCGATGGCGATGCCGACGAGGCCTAAGGGCAATTGATATAGCCGATCGGCGTAATCGAGCAGGCTCGACCCACCCTCAACGAACGAGGCGAGCGAATGGGAGATGAAAATATTAACCTGGACAGCGCCAGCCGCCAGCGCTGAGGGCCCGGCCAATTGCGCCACCCGCCACACTTGCGGCGTCAGCCGCGGCCAGCGGAAGAAAAGCGCCGCGCCGCTGCGTCGAACGCCCCACCACAAAGCCGCGCATTGGAGAAGGCCGGCCAGCGTCACCGCGATGCTGGCGTTGCGGGCGGCGCTTTCGGGCGTTCCGCCAAGCAAAAACGCCGCGATCATGCATAAATTGAGCAAAGTCGGCGCAGCGGCTGACAACACAAACCGACCAAACGCGTTCAAGACGCCGGCCAGCAGCGCGGCGATCGCCATGCAGGCCATATAAGGCATCGTGATCTGGGTCAGCAGAACCGCCAGCCCGAAAATCGCACGGTTTTCGACATAGCCCGGAAACAGCACCACCATGATCCATGGCATGGCGATCTGGGCGGCGATGGTCAGGCCCGCCGTCAACGCGGTGAGCGCCGCCAGACTTTCGGACGCAAGCGCCGCCGCCGCATTCGGATCGGTTTTCGCGGTCTTGGCGTAAAGCGGCACGAAGCCCTGCGCAAACGCGCCTTCCGCAAATAACCGCCGGAACATGTTCGGGAACTTGAGAGCGGTTGTCAGGGCGTCTGCGACCGGCCCCGCACCCAGCAAATAAGCGCGCGCCAAATCGCGCGCAAAGCCCAACAGCCGGCTCAACAGCGTAAATCCAGCAGTGACCGCCGCGTTGCGTAAGAGACTCATGTTAAGCCCCTTACGACTGATTTGCGCGGCGGTCAGCCGAATTTGGCGAAGGCGGCTTAACTCTTCGCGCCGATCGCCTCCTGCAAGCCCTCGATGACATTGGTGCGCCCGCCATACCAATCGAGCCGGCGCGTCACCCACATCACCACGGCGATCACGACGAACGCGACCAGCGCGCCGACGATCAGGGCATAGTCCTCGAGCCGCATGAGCACATAAATCAGGCTGTAGAGCACGCCGAAGGTGAAAACGGCGATCACCCCGCGAGCGACGCCATCGAACACGGCTGCTACATACCAGCCAAGCAGCAAGACGGTTGGAACGGCAGCGACAATAAACGCGTTGGTGAAACCGATCTGCTCCGCAAAAGCCAAAAGCAGCAGGTAAAATACGCATTGCGCCAAGCCGACCATTAGATATTGCGCCGGGTGCGCGCGCTTGCCGGTCACTGTTTCAAACAAGAAATAGGTCAAGAACACGATGCCGATAAACATCAGCGCGTATTTCAAGGCGCGTGCGACCGATTGGTATGGATCAGATGGCGTTGTCAGGTTAATCTGTACGTTGGACGGGTTCAATCGCTGCAGCAATTGTTGGTCGCCGCTGCCCGGAACACCGCGCGCGGCGTAAGGGATATCCCAGCTTGCCGTGAAGCCTTGGTCGGTGATCTTCCGCTCGCGCGCCAGGAACTCGCCGGTAAAGCCCGGATGCGGCCAATCGCCCGCCACCGTCAATTTGGTGTCGCGTGCAAAAGCAGCAAAGGACAATTGCTCTGCGCCGCTAAAGTGCAGATCGGTCGTCACCTCAACAACGCTCGGGCCATTCTCGCGCGAACCGGAAAGGTCAATATCTGCGGACAGCCCGCGAATGCCGCCATCATTAAATCCCTGGTCTCCATTTTCGTTGAGGACGAATGGCTCGAGTGGCGAGTCTACCCCGTTCACGCGGACTTGCGGCGACGTCAATACGCCTTGTTGACCGGAAACGGACACGTAAATCCGCGCTTGGCTCCAATCGATCACGCTGCCGCGGGGCACATCAGGCGCTCGATCCAACGCAAAGCTGGCGGTGAACGTGGCGGTCGCCTCATAAATGGGCACTTCGAACAAGGATCTTTTCCGGATCTCGGTTTTCAGATCCACATCCGCCTCGCCCTGATCGGCGAAGATGACCGCTATTCCTGGAATGGACTGCGCGACCTGCCGGGTCGTCCCACTCTCCGTAATGGTGCGCAATTCGGTGCGGGTAAACGGCGCCAGCAGCACCGGCCCCGTGACCTGCTGATTCGCGCCCACCATTTGCGCAAGTTCGACGGTGGCTCTGTCTTTGCTGTTTTGCCGATCCAACAGGATCAAAAACACAAACAGCGCGGGGATCGCCATTGCCAAAGACAACAAACAAACAAGCAGGGCTTTCAGCCCATAAGATCGGCCCGCTTCGGCGCGGACAAGTGGTTGGGTCACGGATTGCACTACCATCCTCCCATTGGATGAATGAAGTGCGCAGCTAGCGGCTGCATTTGTGGCGTAAATTCGCCAATTCCAAAGCGAAGCTATGCAACCAGAAGTTATTTTTGCGGCTTGGTTTGGCGCGCCAAGATTTTGCGCAAATCCTCATCGATCGGGTCCGGTAAGGCGATCAAGATTCGCGCGTAAAGATCGCCCGGGCGCCCCGCCCGCGCCACGCCCTTGCCGCGCAAGCGCAACACAGCGCCCGAACTCGACCCTGCCGGGACGTTGACGGACACCGGCCCGCCTGGCGCGCTGACCTCGACCTTGCCGCCTAAGACCGCATCGCGCAGCGGTACAAAAATATCGGTGTAAAGGTCATCGCCTTGGCGGCGCCAATTGGCGTCTTCGGCAATGATGATCTTGATCAAAACATCGCTCGGACCAAACGGCCCTGATGGGCCTTGCGCTTTCAGGCGCAGGACTTGGCCGGTTTCAACCCCAGCCGGCACCGCAACGTCCAAGCCGCGCCCATCGGCAAGCACCACCCGGCGCTTGGCGCCAGCGGCGGCCTCCAACACCGAGACCTGCAAATCCAGCTTTAGATCGGGGCTGCTTCGGGCGCCGCCGCGATTACCGCGGCCGCCGAACACGCCAGCCAATAGATCGTCCAAATCGTCAATACGCGCGCTGCCGCCGCCAAAGCCGGATCCATAGTTTGGAGCCAATTCATTGCCATCGGCGTCGATTTCACCGCGATCAAAGCGCGCGCGTTTGGCCGGTTCGCTCAATAGATTAAACGCTGCCGTTGCGCGTTTGAAGCGTTCCTCTGCCTGGCGATCATTCGGGCGCACATCGGGATGTAGCTCTTTGGCGAGCTTTCGATAGGCTTGCCGGATATCAGCCTCACTAGCCGAACGCCCAACGCCCAGCGTTGCGTAAGGGTCCCAATTCGCCACGCGCGGCGCTCCAATTTGCTAAAGTCAACGGGCCGATCATCGCCGAATGCAGCGTTTAGGCCGGCCGTTCATTGCTCTCTGACGCGACGAACTCGCCGTGGCAATGTTTGTATTTGCGGCCCGACCCGCAAGGGCACGCGGCGTTGCGCGGCGTGCGCGCCCATTCCGGATCGGTATGCCCCGTCACAACGGGCGTCGCCACCGACAAGGACTTGGCGCGCAAGGCGTCGGCGTCAATCTCGGCTTCCGCCAGCGCGAGTAACGCATTGTCGCTCAGCAAGTTCAAGTCCGTTCCCAGGTCTAAAGCTGGCGGCGGGGTCATCGACGGAATATGCAGAGCGGGCAGATTGATGGTCATCAATTGCCGCGTCACGTCCTCGCGCAAATCCCGCAGCATCGCTTCAAACATCGAAAAGGCTTCGGACTTAAACTCGTTTAACGGTTCGCGCTGCGCATAGCCGCGCAAATGGATCACCGAGCGCAGATGGTCGAGCTGGGAGAGATGCTCGCGCCAGCGTGTATCGATCGCCTGCAGCAATATCTGCTTTTCCAGATAGCGCATGCGGTCAAGGCCGAGCTGGTCTGCCCGCCCTTTCGCCGTGTCATCCAGAAGACCATTCAGACGCGTGATGAATTCCTCTGCGCCAATGCCCTCTTCCTTGGCCCAATCGGCGAACGGCGGGGTTTGCCCCGTTAATGCGGCGATTTCGTCGGAAAGGCCCGCAATGTCCCATTGCTCGGCAAACGCTTTCGGCGGCAGGCGCCGAACGACCGCATCGCTGACGCATTGGCGGCGCATATCGGCGACGATTTCATCGACTTCGTCGGCCCGCATGAACTCGATACGTTGCTCAAACACCGCCTTGCGCTGGTCATTCATGACGTTGTCATATTTGAGCAGGTTCTTGCGGATTTCAAAATTGCGCTGTTCGACCCGCTTTTGCGAGGTTTCCAGCGCTTTGCTCATCCATGGATGCACGATCGCCTCGCCATCCTTAATGCCGAGCGTGCGCATGATCGAATCGAGCCGATCCGCAGCAAAGATTCGCAACAGATCATCTTCCAGGCAGATGTAGAATTTTGAGCGGCCAGGATCGCCTTGCCGACCGGTGCGGCCGCGCAATTGGTTATCGATCCGGCGGCTTTCATGCCGCTCGGTTCCGAGAACATAGAGGCCGCCCGCCGCCAACGCCTTGGCCTTCAGGTCGGCGATGTCTTGTTCGATCAGCCAGCGTTGCGCTTTGATCTCTTCGGGGCTTGGCTCTTCGCCGCGCGCTTCACATTCAGCGAGCCAATCGTTCAGGCGAAAATCGACATTGCCGCCCAATTGAATGTCCGTGCCGCGACCAGCCATATTGGTGGCGATTGTTACGGCGCCGGGTGTGCCGGCTTGCGCGATAATTCGCGCTTCTTGCTCGTGATAGCGGGCGTTCAGCACCTGGTGCGGGATCGGCGCCTTGCGGGTCGCCAATTTATCGAGATGCTCGGCGCGCGCCTGCAGATCGGCGCGCAACTCGGTTTCTTTATCCGGCGTTTGTTTCAATCGCTCGCGCACCATCGCCGCGACGTCGCGATAAATGTCCTTGTCCGACAGCATCCGCGCCAATTGCTCGGACTTCTCGATCGACACGGTGCCGACCAGCAAGGGCTGGCCGCGGCGATGGGTGTCGGCGATGTCCTCGATGATGGCGAGATTTTTCTCGCGCGCGGTGCGGTAGACTTCGTCATCGTCGTCGCGGCGGCGCACGTCTTTGTTGGTGGGGATTTCCACCACGTCCAATTTGTAGATGTCTTGAAATTCAGCGGCTTCGGTCGACGCGGTTCCGGTCATCCCGGCGAGTTTCGAATATAGCCGGAAATAATTTTGGAAGGTAATCGAGGCGAGCGTTTGGTTTTCCGGTTGGATGTAAACGTCTTCCTTGGCCTCAATCGCCTGGTGCAAGCCCTCCGACAGGCGCCGTCCTGGCATCATGCGACCGGTGAATTCGTCAATCAAAATGACTTCGTGATCTTTGACGATGTAGTCTTTATCCCGTTGAAATAATTTGTGGGCGCGCAGCGCCTGATTGCAGTGATGCACGATTGAAATATTAGTTGACTCGTAAAGATTGCCTTCCAGCAGCCCCCGCTGTTGCAACACTTCTTCGATATGCTCACTGCCGGCTTCAGTAAACGTGCAAGAACGATGTTTTTCGTCGATCTCGTAATGCGACGGACTTAATTCCGGAATGAGCGCGTTGATCGATTTATAGAACTCGGTCCGGTCCTCGGTGGGTCCCGATATGATCAGGGGCGTGCGCGCCTCATCCACCAGAATAGAATCCACCTCGTCGACAATCACGAAATGATGGCCGCGCTGCACCATGTCGGTCAGCTGGTATTTCATATTGTCGCGGAGATAATCGAAGCCGAATTCGTTATTGGTGCCATAGGTCACGTCTGCGCGATATTGCTCGCGGCGTTGGCGGTCATCGAGGCCATGCACGATGCAGCCAACCGACAATCCTAAAAACCGATAGATCTGGCCCATCCACTCGGCGTCGCGTTTGGCCAGATAATCATTGACTGTCACGACATGCACGCCGCGCCGGGTCAGCGCATTCAAGTACACAGGCAACGTCGCAACGAGGGTTTTGCCCTCGCCCGTGCGCATTTCGGCGATCGCCCCCGAATGCAGCACCATGCCGCCCAGCAACTGCACGTCGTAATGGCGCTGGCCCAAGCTGCGTTTGGCCGCTTCGCGCACCGTTGCAAAAGCGTCGGGAAGCAGATCGTCCACGCTCGCGCCATTGTCGAGTTTTTGACGAAACTCCAGCGTTTTGGCTTTCAGCGCCTCATCCGACAAAGCCTCATACATCGGCTCCAGCGCATTTATCCGCGCCACTTTAGGGCGGAAAGGACGCAATTTGCGCTCATTAACGGACCCGAAAACTTTACGCAGGATCTGAAGCATTGCTGGCACTTTGACTTTCTACTCGCCAAACCAAAAGCGCTTGGTTCGACCGAAATGACGTTGTCCTATCGGGGCGTTCCAAAGAATAGCGGCGAAGTTGCGGCCAACCAATCCTCAGAACGATTTATTTTTGTTCAACGCCTTTCCCATCATGTGGGGAAGGCCGTCAACAACCGCGACTGGCGAGGTCCGCAAGGAGATTGTCCCATCGCTGTTTTGCAAAATGGGGGCGCTGTTGACGCCGATCGACACACCGGGCCCTCTTTTGCGGAGGAGAAGCGTGCAATTGCGAGCCGGCGCCCGCCATTCTTGTTATCGATACATCGCGCCGTTCCGCGCGATGCGTCGCGCTCGACTTCTATTGCGCTGCGACTTAAGGATCGCCCGCGCGTGTGTCAATGAACCGCCCGCGCGCCTCACTGCGAGACCAATCCCCATGCGTTGCGTCCTCAGGCCCAAATTCTTGCGCGGGCACTTCTTTCGCAAATTATTGATGATGTTTTTGGCGGCCACCGCCGCCAGCGCCTGCCAACCATCCGGCGACGTCGCAAGCGCCGACTTGCGCGTGGCTGGCGCGATAGCGGCCTATGTCAACGGCGAACCGATCTTTGTTTCCGACGTCATTTTCGAAGCCGAATCGCAAGAGCGCATCGAACGCGGCGCAAGGTTGCAGCCAAATGATGAGGTGTTTCAAAGCGTCCTTCAGGACCTGATCGACTACAAAGTCTTGGCCGGCGAAGCGTTGACCCGTCAGCTGGATCAATCGGAAGGGGCCCGTTTTCGCCTGCAATCAGCCCGCGACAAAATTCTCAGCAATTTGTTGATCGAAGACGTCGTTGCCGACCAAGTCACCGAGACCGCGATCCGGCGGATGTTCGATGAACAAATGTCGCTCTTGCAGCTCGGCAGCGAAGCCCGCCTGCGTCATATTCTGGTCGAGACTGAACAACAGGCCAATCAAATCAAAGCGCAATTGGATGGCGGGGCGGACTTTGCGCAACTCGCCTTCGAACGGTCATTGGATGAGGCGACTCGCGCCGAAGGCGGCGATCTTGGCTATGTCAGCCTTGACGCCTTGATGCCTGCGATGTCGCGCACCGCCCAAGCAACGGAAATTGGTCAAATCTCCGCGCCATTTCAGTCTCAGCTTGGCTGGCATATTTTGAAGGTTGAAGATCGTCGCGCCGAAGCCCCGCCGACCCTCGATGAAATGCGCCCGCAAATTGTGCGACACATGACGTTGGATGAGATTAGCCGGTTGACTGAACGCATCCGCCAGTCTGCAACGATCGAAGTTTTGGCTCAAAGTCCCGCGCCGTAAGCGCTTCGTTCCAGATTCATGTTGGATGATAAATATTATGGTCGACACAACAAATGCATCCTGTGTTTTGGTGCGTGAGCCCCTTCCCGTTCAAGGCGTCCGTCTGTCTAGCGGTCGCGCCGGTCTCTATAAAAAGCCTCGCCCTGATCTGGTTTTATTGGCCTTTGGCGAAAAATCACACGTCGCTGCAACCTTTACCTTGTCAGCAACGGCGGCGGCGCCGGTGCTTTGGTCGCGCGACCAGCTTGCCAACACCAGTCATGCCCGGGCGCTGTTGATCAATGCCGGCTGCGCCAATGCAGCGACCGGCGCGCCGGGCCTCGCCGCTGCGCAAACCTGCGCCGCGCAAGTTGGCGCATTGCTCGACGTCCCATCACATCACGTCCAGATTGGCTCGACCGGCGTGATCGGCGTGCCGCTGGATGTCGCAAAAATCGCCAGCGCATTGCCGGCATTAGCCGAGGCGCTCACGGATGACGCCAAGGCCTGGAGCGCCGCCGCCGCCGCCATCATGACCACCGATACGATTCCAAAAGCCGTGTCGGCGCGCGTCAACATCGATGGTCACGACATCACAATTACCGGAATTGCCAAAGGTTCTGGCATGATCGCCCCGAATATGGCGACCATGCTGGCCGCGATCGCCAGCGATGCGCCGGTGGCGGGGTCGATATTGTCGTCGCTTTGCCAGCGCGTCACCCAAGCGAGCTTTAATCGCGTGACAGTCGATGGGGATTGCTCGACCAATGACGCCTTTTGGTTGATCGCAACGGGCGAAGCGCCGATCGCCCCTATCGACGCTGAAACTGACCCACGCCTTGCGTCGCTCGAAGCCGCCATCGAAGCCATCGCGATCCATCTTGCACAGAAAATCGCCCGCGACGGCGAAGGCGCCACCAAATTTGTTCGCATCCACGTCGCCGGGGCCGCAAACGCGCAATCCGCCCGCAAAATCGCCAAGACGATCGCCGAAAGCCCGTTGGTGAAAACCGCTTTGGCCGCCTCGGACGCCAATTGGGGGCGAGTCGTCGCCGCCATCGGCCGCGCTGGCGTGGCGGTCAATTTGGATAAACTATCGATCGATTTTGGAACGCATGCGGTCGTTCGCGGCGGCCTTGTGGCCGCAAGCTACGATGAAGCAGCGTTGAGCGCGTATTTGCGAGGCGAAAACATCACCATCAGCATCGATCTCGGGCTTGGCGCGGCGCAAGACGAGGTTTGGACCTGTGACCTTACCCATGGATATATCGATATCAACGGATCCTATCGCAGCTGACGCGGCCGCGCCGTTGAGCGCAATCTGGGTCGTCGCGGGCGCCTTGATCGAAAAAAATACCGGCGAAGTTTTGATCGCGAAACGCCCAGCCATGAAAGCTTTGGCGGGCCTATGGGAATTTCCGGGAGGAAAAATCGAGGCCGGCGAGACGCCTTTGCAAGCCTTGCGCCGCGAACTTTCCGAAGAAATCGGCGTTGAAATCCAGCTTAATGCCGCATTTCCTGTAAATTTCACCACTTATGTTTATGAGCGCTTTATCATTACGGTCTTATTGTTCCGAATAACGGATTGGGTTGGGACGCCTGTCGCTATCGAGCATCAAGAGATCGACTGGTTACCAGTCAACGACCTGAAATCCGTTCCATTAACGCCGGCGAGCCATGCGTTTGCCGCCCTGCTGTAATCGAACGCGACGGACGACCGCCATGCGACGTGTGATCAAAAATTTCTCTCAGCTGTTGGCGCTTTTGGGCCGGAACAACGCCGGCGCGACCGCGATAGAATATGCCGTCATCGTTGGGCTGATCGCTGCGGCTGTCGTCGTTGGTCTGGGCGCAATTGGGTCCGCACTCGGCGTCCATTACAATACCGCCTCCTCGGCGATTTCGACGCCGTAAGACGGAAAAAGGCGCGCTGGATAAGCAGAGCGCCGGAGCCACTACCAAATTCCCAATGTAATCAATTCTTTCCGAATGGTCTCAGGCAAAACGTCCGCCATCTCCCCCGCTTCCGTTAAATCCGCCGGCGCATCTTCTGGGGTCAAATAGCGCCAGCCTTGAAACGCGCGACGCGGTTGCGGCGAGGTCAACACAAGCGCCGGGTCAAGAGAGATTTCACAACGCGTCCGCGTAACTGGATCAGCGACGACATCAATCGCGGTAACCCGCTGACGCACCACAATCACGCCGCGAATGACCCAGTAAAGCGAGCCGCCCGCCAGAACCTCTTCAACGCGTTTCGGCGCATGTCGCGTGTCGCAAACCGGCCGTCCGCGATGCCTTGCCTCATCATTTTGCCACAGCCGGAGATCATCGATGTTGTCGGCGCCGACGCATAATTTCACGAGATGAATCGTCATGCCTCAGACTTAAGGCGCTGTCTTTGCCTCGCCAAGCGGGCACCGCCCCTCCCCGCTTGCCTGCCGGACGTCGCTGAAACGCAAAATGTCGCGATCTTGAAATTTTTGCAAAAACGCGGCGCCGACGACCTCGGTCATCGACTCGGTCACGACCGCCACGCACAGCTCCGGCACATAAGCGTAACGGAACACCTGCCGAAACGAGTCAATTCGCACCGCGCCGGCTTGAAACGGCGCCTGCGAGACAATCCGGTATTCACGGATAAACGGGCCGGCTGGATCGATGTCGATTTCCGCAACAAGATAGGCCAGCGGCGCCGCCTCGGCGTCGGCGCTCGCCACGCGTTGCGGCGTAAACCGAAACGCATTTGGCTCAGAGCCTGGAACGATGCCGCCCGCCATGGCCGCCGGCAAATCGGCATAGCCCAGCTGCGGCGCGTCAGCGCTCGCGCTCAGCGCCGCGAACGTGCTTTCAAGTCGCCGCCGCGCTTTTGCTCCAGCATTTTCGTCGATGCGAAACGCAGGCTCGGCGTTGGTCGCATACGCCGCTTCGCCCCGCTCGCCGCGCACCTCGGCCTCCAACCGAAAATCAAAGCGCAAGGCTTCCGGATGCGCCCCGGCCGCCAGCGCCTCCGCCACCAGCGGCGACGGGGCCTCACCCTGAATGAGCGCCGGCGGCGGCTCCGCCGACCCGCAAGCAGCGAGCAGCAGGGCCGCAGCCCATGTAACCTTAGGCGCGCGCCTTATTGCCGAAACGACACGCCCAAGAAGAACACGCGGCCCAAGGGGCTGGCCGGAAAGGCTTGCTCGGTAATGAATGGGCGAACCTCCGACACATTGTTGACGCCGCCGAACACGCGCAGCCGTTCGCTGACTTGGTAATCGACCGACAGATCGTGGATGAACGTGTCGCCGGCAATCCCTGCTGGACCAAAGATCAAGTCGGCTGTTTCGATCTCCACGCCGCGCAGCGCTTGTGGACCCAGATATTGCGTATTCCAATTCACCGTCAGCGGTCCGCGCGCGACGCTCGCATTCAAATTGCCTGACCAGCGCGGCCGGCGTAATTCGCCCAATTCCGTATCAACCGCCGTTGGGTCGCCGGGGTCGAAGAAATTGTCGAGCTTTAATGCGCGCGACGCCGACAGGTTCAAGTTGAAATCATATCCAAACAAGCCAAACGAATAGGCCGCGGTAAAATCAACACCCGACGCTTCCAACCGCGCAAAATTGATCGACACCTGCTGCAGAAAGTCGAACCCTAGGAATTGCGGGCTGGCCGGGTCGCGATTGCGTGAAAACAAATCGCAGAACTGGTTCGGAAAGTTCGCCGAGTCATAGCAATTATCGACGATATCTTGCGCGCTGACCGCTGCAATGGCGTCTTCGATCTCGATATTCCAATAATCGGCGGTGAGCGTAAAGCCTTTCAAGAACCGGGGCTGGAAAATCCCGCCCGCCGTGAATGTGCGGGCCCGTTCTTCTTCCAAATCCGGGTTGCCAGACGTTATCCCAGAAAACCGTGCCGAAAGCGGGTCCACGAAGCCGGTGGGAATGCCGTCGGCGAGGCAATTGGCGGCGCGCACCGGACCGCGCGGATCGCCGGCCGAGATCAGGGCGTCAATCTCGGCTTGTGCGCATGGGTCGATCGGGCGGAAGAACGCGCCTTGCTCCGGATCGAACAATTCGCTGATATTCGGCGCGCGGATCGGTCGCGCAAAACCAGCGCGGAACCGCAGATCGTCGACGACGGTCCATTCCGCGCTGACGTTCCAAGTAAACACGCCGCCCACTTGCGCGATCGAATAATTGGCGTAGCGCGCCGCGCCATTGACTTGGAAAGATTTGATCAGCGGTAAATCCCGCACCAAGGGCAATTGAACTTCGCCAAACAATTCCCAGACATTGAAATTGCCTTCAGAATTACGGATCAACGACGCCGGATCAAACAAGAGCGAGTTCTGGCGGAGTAACTCGTCCCCTTCGACATCCGGATCGCCTTGAAAGACGGGGTCGGTCAAGAAGGTGCCCGCCGGCACATTCGCCAGCGAGCCGTCGCCGGTCACGTCGGCAATCGCCACCGGCAAAATACCCTGGTTGAGACCGCTGAATGTCGTCGAGCTATCTTCGCTGCGATATTCAAACCCGGTAGCGAACCCAATCGCCCCGCCCGGCAGCTTGAACCATTTGTCCGTTGTTCCGCTGATAAAGCCATTGAACACCAATTGGCGTAGATCGACGGTCGTGATGTCTGTCGTCGTGATGAAGTCCACCGCTTCTTGGCTGATCGATTGTGGACCACCGAGGATATTCGCCGGGCGGCATTGCCCATCGCCCGGATTGAACGTCAAAAACGCCGGATCGAACAACGGAATATCAAACGGCGTCGTCGGCGGCGCATTTCCATCGATATCCGAGCGGCAAATCGGATTTCCCGCCGCATCCGTCGTTGCGTCGATCGCCGCGAAGAATCGGTCGACGATCACCGCATTGCGATTGATCAACCGCAGATCGTAGCGGCCAAAATTCCCGCTTAACTCCCACTGAAAGTCGTCCAGAAACGCGCCTTTCAAGCCGCCGACCACGCGAAATGTATTGGCGACATTGGTGTTGATATTGGGTCCCAGATCGGTCGGATCGCGCGTGATGAACAGCCCGCCCGCCGCGTCAGCAACTCCTTGCAATTGCGCCGGGATAAACGGATTGTCCGGCGCGACTGTCAGCAAGTCATAGAAAGTATTGAGCGGTCCGCCGCTGTCGGTATTCTGATGGACAAACTTGGCTTCGACAAAGGCCCGAATATTGTCCGTCACATCATAACGGCCCGAAACATTGCCTGCAAAGCGGACAATATCTGGCGTCAAGAAATTCGGATCAAAGTTATTGGCGATCCCATCGCCGCCAAATTGGTTGAACAGACCGGCAATCAGCCCATCTTCGAAAGCGCGGACGGACCCATCGTCATTGACGACAAAGCAACCGCCCGCCGCGCCGAACGAGCCCGAGAAGTCAAACAGGCTGTTGAAACCCACCGAAGACTGCAAGCAATCGCTGACGCCATTGTTGTCGAGATCGAGCCCGGGATCGGAGAAGTCGCCGGGCGCGATGACGCCCCGATTGGAGCTAATTGAAAAGGTCGGCTGCGCCATAATCGCGCGAGACGGCGCGTTGGCGGCCCGCTCAAACAGCGCGAGCTCCGCCGCTGTTAAAGTTGGCGTAAAGCCAAACGTGTCGGCAAAATCCGCCAAGAAGCTATCGGCGTCGGGAATAGAGAACCCAGTTGGAAACAACCCATTGTCTAGGTTGAAAAATTGTTGGAAGTTTGGAGTCGAGCCGCTGATGTCTCCGGCTTGAAAGCGCAAAGCCGGGTTGGGCAGGTCATCCGCAATGCCGTTATTGCGCGAAAACGACCGATCGCCAAAAGTAATTTCGTTCTGCCGATTGACCTGACCAGAGACCGTAAAATTGCCACGGCCACCGGCGAAGTTTTTGCCATAGGTCAGCGCTATATCCCATTGGCCTCCATCAGCCGCGTCAGAGATGTTTCCACGCGCATCGGCTTGAAATCCCTCGAAACTGTCTTTCAGGATAAAGTTGACGACCCCCGTAACGGCGTCAGAGCCATACACAGCGCCCGCCCCGCCGGTCAGCACATCGA
>DHHV01000130.1:37537-37897 GCA_002403455.1 Hyphomonadaceae bacterium UBA4763
CCCCGCCGGTCAGCACATCGACCCGCTCGATCAAGGCCGATGGAATGGAGCTGACATCAACAATCGACGATCCGCCGACCCCGCCAATATGACGCCGGCCATCGACAAGCACCAAGGTCCGAACGGCACCCAAGCCGCGCAAGTTAAGCGTCGCTTGCCCGGTCGAAAATCCGCTGTCTATCGATTCAGACGCAGCGACCGAATTCAACAGAGACGGCAGCTCGTTGATCAATTCGACCGGATCAGACGAGCCCGACAGCCGTAGGTCATCGACATCGACAGTTTCGACTGGCACCGCCGAAATCAAATTCGGATCGCGCGCGATCCGCGAGCCCGTTACGACCACGGTTTCCTCGCGGC
>DHHV01000130.1:38202-38678 GCA_002403455.1 Hyphomonadaceae bacterium UBA4763
CGACCACGGTTTCCTCGCGGCGTTCTTGCTCATCGCTTGCAGCAGCTTCCTGGGCAAAAGCCGGCAACGCAATGGCTTGCGCGCAGGCGACCAAAGCGGTCGCCGCGAGTAAAGTTGATTTAGACATGAGCTGAAAACTCCCCTCCGGCCGATGGGCAATGGATCTCCGGCTCTGAGGCCGGCTCACAATCCGTCACTTAATCGTGAGGGTACGTTATGACAATTTCATGTCAAGCGCACGGGCCTGCGACCGATCGTACGCTCGCCGCAATTGCACAAAAATTGATCAACGCCGCTTGCCCGACGCTCAAGCGGCGTCCGCCACCGGCGCGTCCTCTGGCGGCAAAAACGGCCGGTTGCGGATGTGATCGGCGATTTTCTCGGCAATCATCACCGTCGGCGCATTGGTATTGCCCGACACCAATAACGGCATCACAGACGCATCGACGACCCGAAGCCCCTCGACCCCGCGCACG
>DHHV01000130.1:38987-39183 GCA_002403455.1 Hyphomonadaceae bacterium UBA4763
CCCCTCGACCCCGCGCACGCGGCAATGCTCATCCAGAACGGCGCGCGGATCGACGCCCATGCGGCAAGTCCCGACCGGATGGTAAATCGTCTCGGCCGTTTCACGAATATAGCGATCAATATCAGCGTCGCTTTGCGCGCTCGCGCCAGGCGCCAATTCCTTGCCGCGAAAGGGGTCGAACGGTCTTTGCGCAAAC
>DHHV01000130.1:39516-41755 GCA_002403455.1 Hyphomonadaceae bacterium UBA4763
CCTCGCGGGCCATTTTTACGCCCTGGCGCAGCGCACGCCGATCTTCTTCGGTCGCAAGATAATTCGGGTCGATCAATGGCGCCGCGAAAGCATCGCTTGAGTCAAGCGTTACCGTTCCGCGGCTTTCCGGCCGTAATTGGCAGACATGCGCGGTGAATCCATCCCGCTCAATCTCTTGGCGACCATGGTCGATCATGATCGCATTGACGAGATGATATTGCAGATCGGGTCGGTCGAGCCCATCACGAGAACGCAAAAACGCGCCCGCTTCCAAGAATTGCTGGGCGCCAGGTCCTGTCTTGCGCCACAACCATTCAAGCGCGACCGTCAATTTCTTGAGGCCTGCTTGCGTTGAATAGCCGGTGATCTTCTGGGTCGCCTCATGCACAACCACCGCGTCCAAATGGTCTTGCAAATTGGCGCCGACATCCGGACTGGCGCAGACAACCGGCAAGCCCAAACGAGCTAAGGCGTCCGGATCGCCGACGCCCGACAGCATCAAGATTTGCGGCGATTGAAATGCGCCGGCGCACAATAAGACCTCGCGCCTCGCCATCACCCGCTTGGGGGCCTGGCCGCGTTCGGCCGCTTCAACGCCGATCGCGCGGCCGTTTTCGATCAAAATCTTGGTGACGCGGCCTTCGGTGCGCACGTTCAAATTCGGCCGCAAGCCCAAAATCGGTTGCAGATAAGTGCGCGCAAGGCTCATCCGGATGCCGCCATGAATGGTCAATTGATAGCGGCCGAAACCTTCCAATTGCGCGCCGTTGAAATCCTCGGTCCGTCCATGACCGGCGGCGGCCCCAGCTGCCAGAAACGCTTGAAAGATCGGATGATCGGCGCTGCCCCAGCTCACGCGCAAGGGTCCGTTATCGCCGTGATAGCGCGCATCACCGCCATCCAACCGCTCCGATTTGCGGAAGTAAGGCAGCACATCGCGATATGACCAGCCCGTAAGCCCCAATTGCCGCCATTGATCATAATCGCGCGCATGGCCGCGGATATAGATCATCCCATTGATCGCCGAGGAGCCGCCGAGGCCTCGCCCACGCGGTTGCCAAAGCCGGCGCTGGTTCAGCGCGCGTTGCGGAACGGTCTCAAAGCCCCAATTGCTGACATTCGGCGTGCGGATCAAATTGCCAACGCCGGCCGGCATGTTGACCAGCATCGACGCATTCGCGCCGCCCGCTTCGATCGCCAGCACCTTAATGTCCGGGTCTTCGCTCAAGCGATTGGCGAGCACGGCGCCGGCGCTGCCGACGCCGACGATCACGTAATCGGCTTCTTCCACCCTGGCGTTCATTTTTTCGGTCTCGAAATTCACGGGCGCACAGCCGCACCGAACCACATCGCATGTTTCAAATTATGGCTAATATCCTGTCAACCATCTTGGCGTAGCGTCCTTCGCGGAGATCCCTCGCATGTCCGCTATTACCGCCCTCCCCCCCGAACGTCGCACACAAATCCGTCCCGCCTTGCGCCGCCGCGATCTGCGGCGCTGGCGGCGCGTCGCTTGGGTTGAGTCCCTTCGCTATTTGGATCCCTCCGGAATCGAACTCGACGGACAAATGGTCGACGCCAGCGCTGGCGGCATCCGAGTCCGTGCAACGCATTGGCCCGATCTTGGCAATCCCGTCGTCTTATACACGCCCAGTCTGGGCCGTCTGGCCGGCAAGGTCATGCGGTTCATGGATGATGGCTTTGCGGTCGAGTTGGACCGTTCGCCCAGCCGGCGCGAGCGCTTGGCGGATCGTCTGACGGCACTGACCAATCGCCATTGGTTGGCCAATGCAGCGCAAGACGACGAAGCGCCCGCCGCCAATGATCATGACGCGGCCCCTCAAATCTTTTCACCGCCGAGCGCCCGCGCGCGGACGGTCAACGCCCAAACTTATGACGGGCGCGTCTATCCATGCGTTGTCATTGAGGCCTCGCTCGTCGGCCTGCGCCTTGCGGCGATGGGCCCCCGCCCGCCTTTGCGCGCGTCGATCCGTGTCGGATTGCAGCGGGGCGTCGTTGCGCGGTTATTCGACGGCGGCTTTGCGGTGGACTTCCACTCGGCGTAACGACAGGCGTAGCAGAACCGTCATGCCCGACAAAACAAAAACGGCTCCAGCGAACTGGAGCCGTTCTCTCATTTAAAGAAATTGGTGTTTTTAGAACTTCACCGTCGCACCGAGCGTGAACAAGGTCCCGTTGCGGAAATCCTGAGACACCTGGCCCGCTTGGCTGATCCGGA
>DHHV01000130.1:42057-45405 GCA_002403455.1 Hyphomonadaceae bacterium UBA4763
GGCCCGCTTGGCTGATCCGGAAACCCTCGCCGAGCAAGTTTTCAGCTTTGAACTCGAACTCGATCGCCCGGTTCAAAATGTTGAAGGTCTTCGCCGCGACGAAGTCGAGGATCAACGGCGGATTTTCAATGACGTCCGGTAGGGTCGCCGTCCCGGCTGCGAAAATCCGGTCGCCCGTATAGTTAAAGGCAAAATTGACGCGTTCCGTCTTGTCGGTTTTCTGCCAGCCGATCTGGAAATTGCCCAACCAGCGCGACTGACCGAACAACGGGCGGTTGGCGTTGGTGATCGCGCCACCGTCAAGAATATTGACGCTGGTGTCCACAAAAGTGGCGTTGGCGACGACAAAGAAGCGCCGCGCATTGGTGAAACCCGTGTTGAACAATTTTTCAACCGGAACATTGAACTCAAGTTCCACCTCGGCGCCGATCAGGTCCGCTTCTTCGGCGTTGGTGAACAATTGCAACAAGCCTTCCCCGATGCCGCCGACCGCAAATTCGATCGGTTGGTCAAAGGTCTTGTAGAAGAACGCCGCCGAAAAGATCTGGCGCGGCAAGAAATACCACTCATAGCGCGCGTCGAAATTGCGGATCTGGGTTATCTCCAGATCGGGATTGCCCTGCTGGAAGAAGCCAGTGGTTTCGTCCAGGAACACGGCGCTCGCCAATTCCCGCAAATCAGGGCGCGAGATCGTTTCGCTGAACGCAAAGCGCAATTGCTGGTTGTCGGCGAATTCCCAAGTCGCCGTCACGGCTGGCAACAAGAAGGTTTCTTGCTGCAGCACATCGACGGGATTGCCGAAGAAGTCAGACGTGTTCGATGTCTGCGCCGAGTCTTCATACCGAACGCCCGCCGTAATCCGCAGGTCGCGGAACACTTGCGCCTCGATCGACAAATAGGCCGCGAAAACCTCGAGGCCGGCGTCAAAATTCTGCGACGGCGGCGCAATCTCGCCCAGCACGAATCCGCCCGGGCCAATATTGTCTGGGCTAAAGATAATTTCCGGAACGAATTGGTTCAGGGTCGGGCTGATCCGTGACGGATCGACCGCCGAAAAATTAAAGATCCGAGTCGCGAATTCCCGATCACGGTTGACGTATTGGAAGCCGGTTTTGAACGAAATCTCACGACCGAAGATTTGCGTGTAATAATCGAGGTCGAAGCCGGCCTCGAAGTTATCATCGGCAAGACCGGTGAACGTAATATTGAAATCGTTCGAGAAATCGGTCAGCTGGAACACATTGGTCGCCGCCGTCGCTTGGAAGACCGATTCAACAACCTGCGGCGTTTCGCGCTCGGCCCGGGCATAGGCCAAGCGCCATTTGGCGTTCAACCCCGTATTATTTTCGCCGCCAAACTTATGCGAACCGGCGATCAAATTGGTCCATAATTGTTGCTCGACGAAGTTACGCAGGCTTTCCGACTGCAAAATGTCGTCAGCGCCGTCGCGCGTCCCAACCCGCAATTGCGCCTGACGCGTGGTGCGGCGCAACACCGTGGTTACGTATTTTACTTCGTGGTCGTCGCTGAATTCAATCCCGAACGAGCCGATCGAGTTGAGCGATACCGTAAAATCGGTCCGGAACAGACCGCAATCCTCAGGGTCGAACCCGGCGACATTGTCGAACTGGATCAAGCCGGCGCAGACATCCGGATCGGCGATCTCCTGGAACGTCGGCACCCCGCCCGCGACCGCGAACCGGTTGTCAACGCCAAATTCGTTGCGGAAATCCGCATCGTAATCGATCGCCGCCAAAACGCCTGCTTTAAACCCAAACAATTTGAACGGTATGCCGCCGGACAGGGTTAAATCAACGTCTGGAGCGTTCTCTTCAAACTCCAGCGACGCGCCATTGGCGACCAGGGCTTCGCCGGCCAACTCGATCTCCGTCGGCACCTGGCCGATGAAATTAAGGTCAGGATCGTTGGCGATCAATGTCGGCAGGTCCAACCGGCCGCTATGGATGCCCAAAAATTCGTTCCGACCGGCGTCAAACCCCAACCCATTGGTAAAGGTGCTGAAGGTGTTAAACGCGGTTGAGGCGCTTGCCGTGAAATAGGCTTCATCCGGCACCGCACGCGTCGTCAATTGCACCAAGCCGCCGGCGAATTGCCCCGGGAGATCGGCCGAATAGGTCTTTTGAACTGTCGATGATTCCAGCAAAGCGGTCGGAATCAGCGACAACGGCACAACGCGCCGGAGAACTTCCGGGCTCGGCAGGATCGCGCCGTCGAGCGTTGCCGCCGAATACCGATCGCCAAGGCCCCGAACGAACACAAAGCCGTCGCCGACGACGCTCAAACCAGGCAAGCGGCGCAGCGCTTCGGAGATGTCGGAATCACCGGCGAGGTCGAAATCTTCTGTGGTGACAATGCTGACGATCTCGGACGTCGTCCGTTTGACGTCTGGAATAAACCGCCCGCGAACCGCAACTTCAGATTGCCGCAGCTCGGCCTCCTCGTTTTGCGGGCCGCCCGTCGGCTGCTGTTCTTGTTGAGGCGCCAGCCCCCGCGGAGCGGTGTCGACCGGCGAATTTTCTTGCGCCTGCGCGAGCGTCACGACAGGCGCGCTGAACACGGTTGAGGCCAACAGGCCGGTCATCAGCAATTTTCGAGAGAACCGCATGGTCCAATCCTTTGAAAAAAAGGCCTGTGAGACGCGTACGGACCCCCTGTGAATCCCTCCCGCATCCCGCAATGACGACGAGGGCGGCGCGAACGCCGCCCTCGCAACTCAAGGTCTTGCGTTACTGGTTCAACCAGACCGTCCAGCCGAGCGTCCAGTTCGACGCCGCCGGGTTGGTCGGATTGAAGGCGCTGCCATTCAACACACCGCCGATATTCGCGGCGGGCGTGAAAGTCGGGTCGAGCGGAACCGGGTTGGTCACCGGCACGGCAGTTTCGTTGGCGCCGTTAATATACGGACGATCAGCCGCGTTCGGCCCAACACCGGTCAGCGTTGACGTCCCGGTCGAGTTGTTCGTGCCGTTCGTCGCACCCGTGTTCGAGAAGAACTGGCCGATATTGTTCGACGTATTGTCCGAGTCCGACGTGAACTGTGGCGTCGCCGTGTTGAACACCGAGTTGAACTGCAGCGCGCCGGCAACCGCTTGCGCGAAGCTCGACGAACCATCGATGTCGATCCCGCCGCCGGGGAACCGCGCGATCGTGATATTGGCGTACTGGCCACCCGAGCCGGCGCGGATCAACGCGCCGATGTCGGACACCGTCGATGGCGCCGGGGCGCCGACCAGCGTGATGTTCGACAAACGTGGCAAAGCCCGCGGCAATGCGTCGGCGTTCAAGAAGGGGGTTGAGCCTTGGCTATCCGCCTCGATCCCGGTGTTG
>DHHV01000130.1:45719-46132 GCA_002403455.1 Hyphomonadaceae bacterium UBA4763
CTCGATCCCGGTGTTGGTGTTGGACTGCAGCGGGTTATGCACCGTCACGGCATGCTGGATCGCGCCATTATAGCCGAAGGTCCAGTCGAGCGAGTCATCGTCCGCGCCAGTGACGACCAAGAAGCGCGCGTTGGTCGTGCCACCGAAAAACTCGATGCCGTCATCGCCGTTATTGTGCACTTGGACAAAGTTGACTTGCGTGCCCGAGCCCGTCCCTTGGAAGGCAATGCCGTTCAGCTCGTTGGTGGCGCTGAAAATCTGGCCCGCGAATTCGACGCGGGTGAAATTCAACGCGCCGCTCGAGTCGGTCACGGTGTTGCCGCCATAGAGACCCGAACCGCCCTCGCCTTCCGTTTGGCAGAAGTCAGCGCCGTTGGTGCCGCCGAACACGCCATTGCAGGTGTTGATCGGCG
>DHHV01000130.1:46443-46574 GCA_002403455.1 Hyphomonadaceae bacterium UBA4763
GGTGTTGATCGGCGCGCGGCCATTCAGCACCAACCCGCCCCACAGGTTGACCGAGGAATTGATGTTGATCGCTGGGAAGCCCGGAGTCGCCTCTGCCGTGAACACCACCGGCGCGGCTTGCGTGCCGAGGG
>DHHV01000130.1:46911-47797 GCA_002403455.1 Hyphomonadaceae bacterium UBA4763
GACCAATTGCGAGCCGCGGCGAACGACCAGCACCGCGGTATTGGCGCTGTTGGTCACTTGCTCGGCCTCGATGCGAACGCCAGGCCCAACCGTCAGGATGGCCGGGACGGCGCCAACGATCGGCGCAGCCGGAGCGCCGCCCTGGTCTTGGCCGACGAAGGTGGCGCCACGCAATTCATAGCGCAGGTTCGGCGACGCCAGCAGAGTCGTGTTCTGCGTGATCTCGCCCGAAAGCACGCAGGTGCCGTTCGCGCGGGCTGGGTCCGACCCTTCAAAGGTGAGGTTGGCTGGGCAAGATGGCGCCGGGTTCAGCAGGAAGGTCCAGCCTGACGTCCAGTTCGACGTCGCCGGCGCGCTGGCGTTGAACGGCAGCGCACTGTTCACCGCACCGATGAACGGCGCGTTGATGAAGAACTGGTCGATCGACCCTTGCGTGAACGGCGCGATCGCTTGCTCCGTCGGGCCATTGATAAACGTAGCGATCGACGGCGTGCCGCCAACGACGTTCCCAACCCCATTGTTCGCGCCGGTATTGGAGAAGAACTGCGCAATGTTGTTGGAGGTGTTGTCGGTGTCGCTGGTGAAGGCCGGCGTATTGGCAAGGAACATCGAGTCAAAGCGCAACGCGCCCGACGTGGCTTGACCAAAGCTCGATGAGCCGTCGATATCGATGGCGCCGCCCGGGAAGCGGGCGATCACCATATTCGCATAACGACCGCCAGAACCAGCGCGGATCAACGCACCGATATCCGACACCGACACCGTCCCGACCGGCACATCCGCGCCGAGAATGGTGAAGTTCGACAAACGCGGTAACGCCCGCGGCAGCGCGTCATTGTTCGTAAACGGCGCCGACCCTTGGCTGTCCGCCTCGATCCCGGTGTTG
>DHHV01000130.1:48103-48510 GCA_002403455.1 Hyphomonadaceae bacterium UBA4763
CTCGATCCCGGTGTTGGTGTTCGCAAGGTTTTGGTTGTGCTGGATCAGCACAAATTGCGACGCGCCGTTGAACCCAAACGTGAAGTCGAATGCGTCGTCGTCGGCGCCCGTCAGCACCAAGAACCGCGAATTCACGGTACCGCCGAAGAACTCGATGCCATCATCGGCGCCGTTGTGAACCTGCAAGAATTCGATATCCGTGCCGGTGCCGACGCCTTGGAACGCAATCCCGTTCAGTTCGTTGGTCGCGCTAAAGATTTGGCCGGCGTAACGAACTTGCACAAACCGCAGCGTGCCGCTGTCATCGGCCGCCAGCGGACCACCATAGAGGCCCGATCCGCCTTCGCCTTCCGTCTGGCAGAAGTTCGTCGCGGTTTGCGCCGCCACATTGCAGGTGTTGATCGGCG
>DHHV01000130.1:48825-49045 GCA_002403455.1 Hyphomonadaceae bacterium UBA4763
GGTGTTGATCGGCGCGCGGCCGTTGATAACAATTCCACCCCATTCAGCGGTGAACGGATCAGCGTCAGCCTCGCCCGCAAACGGCGCGCGGGTCGGCGTCGCCGCCGGGTTGCCAACGTCTTGACCCGACGTAAAGATAATCGGCTGCGCTTGGGTGCCGTCCGCGACCAACCGGTTGCCGCGCGGAACGACGAGAACGCTGTTCAGGCCAACGCCAGCG
>DHHV01000130.1:49372-49587 GCA_002403455.1 Hyphomonadaceae bacterium UBA4763
CGGTAACGCCCGGCTGGATCGTCAGCGTAACGCCGGTCCCGGTCGAAGCGCCGCCAAGGTCAGTTCCGACGAAAGTCGGACCCGCTAATTGATAAATAAAGCCCGCGACCAACGTCAGGTTTGACGTAATCGTCGCCGGCAAAATGCATTGGGTGTTGCCGGCGACGGTGGTCGGGGTCGTGCCAACCGGGCAACCAAAGGTCGGCGGCGGGGGC
>DHHV01000044.1 GCA_002403455.1 Hyphomonadaceae bacterium UBA4763
GTGGAGCTTTTGGCCCAATCATTCGCTTCGACGCTTGGCCCAGGCTGGGATGCGAATGATTGGGCCGCTCCACTAGCCCAGATCCCAGAAGTTCGTTAAACGCTTGACTCGGTTATCCCACGATCTTGTGGTTCAGAACACGAAGGCGCCCAGCACTCTTGTGAAAGGGCGATGGCGACTCTAGATGAAAGGTGTGCGTCAGGCGGCTGGACGGTCGCTCCTGCAAGGCTCGAAAGGGCGCAGGGGAGGAAAGTCCGGGCTCCACAGATGACAAAGCGGCGGGTAACGCCCGCCAGGGGCAACCCTAGGGAAAGCGCCACAGAAAGCAAACCGCCTAAGCCTTTTCTCGAAAAGGCCGGTCAGGGTGAAAGGGTGCGGTAAGAGCGCACCGCGCCGCTAGCAATGGCGTCGGCATGGCAAGCCCCGCTTGGAGCAAGACCGAATAGGAGCGGCGCGAGGCGTCAAGCCTCAGGCGCGTCATCTGCGTCAGCCGTTCGGGTGGGTCGCGCGAACCGACGAGCAATCGTCGGTCCAGAGGAATGATCGTCGCCTTCGCATCCGCGAGGGACACAGAACCCGGCTTACAGGCCGCCTGACGCGCCTGATTCACGCTGGCATTGTCAAAAAAAGTCAGTCAAGACGCGATGGGCCTATTGGATTTTGGCTTAGACGATTGATCGCGAGGAGCCCCCATTGCCGGCAGAAATCATTGAAAGCCCCTGTATCAAGGTTTGCGCCGTCGATGGCGCGCGCGGGATGTGCATTGGCTGTGGACGTACATTGGCCGAGATCGGCGGCTGGACGCGCTTTAGCCCCGAGCAGCGTCGCCAAGTGATGGATCAGGCGGCGGCGCGCTTGGGGAACCTGCCGGCGGCGGCAGGAAACGCCGGTTAGAGCAAGGGCGCGGAAATGCGCGAAACGCTTCGCTTCATTGGTTTTGTCTTGGCCGGCGGCGGGCTGCTGCTGGCCATCGGCCTGTCAATGACCAATGCCCCCATTGATCCTTTTCGGGTAGCGGCGATCAGCGCGATGGGCGGGCTCGGATTGGCGCTTGCGGCAAATGTGCTGCGCCGCAGCAATAGCGAAGGCGCCGCCGCAACGCTGCGTTATGCGATGATCTGGGCCGCGATTATCGGCCTCGCGGCTCTTGTGTTCTGGTGGCGCGCGCAGAACGCGCCGCGTGCGCCAGCCCCCATCCCGTTCGAGCCGCGCGAAAATTTGCGCACTGTCTGAGATGGTTTAATCGCTGAGCCAGGACGGTCGGCGCTTTTCGAGAAAGGCCGTTAACCCCTCGCGGCCCTCGTCGGACGCGCGGCGCGCCGCGATCCTTTTGGCGGTCAGCGCGCTGAGGCTGTGATCGATGGGACGACCGGCGACATCGCGCACGAGGCGCTTGGCGTCTTCGACCGCGCCGGGGGCGGCGTGCATGGCAAGGTCGGCGAGCTTTTCCGCCATCGCGGCGAGTTCGGCTGCGTCTTCGACCGCATAATGCACCAAGCCGATTTTCTCGGCATGAGCAGCGTCGAACAGCTCGCCCGTGGCGAACAAGGCGCGCGCCTGGCGCGGACCGATCGCTTCGATCACATAAGGCGAAATGGTTGCCGGCGTCAGGCCAAGACGGACCTCGGAAAAGCGCATTTTAGCGCTCTTTACGGCGACCGCGACATCGCAGGCCGCGATCAACCCGAGCGCCCCGCCCATGGCCGCGCCATTGACCAGCGCCACCGTCAGCATCGGCAAGGTATAGAGCTTGCGCAGCATTTCGGCGAGCGCTAGCGCGTCTTCCTCGTTTTCGGCTTCCGTATAGCGGCCCGCCGCGCGCATCCAGTCGATATCGCCGCCGGCAGAGAACGAGCCGCCCTTGGCCGCCAAGAACATCGCCCGCACGCCATCGGCGCCGCGCAAGGTCTCAAAGACGTCCGCCAATTGCGCGATAATGTCCGCGTTGAAGGCGTTGTGCTTTTCGGGCCGATTGAGCAGGACATAGGCAATGCCGGCGCGGCTGGTCTCCAACCGGACCGGCGCTTCATTGAAATCGGACATGAGGCGCTCCTATTCCGCCGGCTTGGGGGCTTTCAACTTGCGTTTGGTGACGTGGGTCGGGCCGGCTTTGGCGCCGCCGGGGCTTTCGCCGCGGACATAAAAGCGCTGCCAGGGGTTTTCTTCAGTCAACGCGGTTGGGTCTTTCAGGCTGTTGTTAAAGCCGGACCGGCTCTGATTATAGGCATCATATTGCTGCTGCAGAACTGGATCATCGCCCATCATCCGCAAATGTGGCTGGATTTCATCGATCATTTGATGTGGGCACGGGGTGATAAAGCAAAACGGCTCACCCTTCTCGAAGGTGACGCTGCCGGGCCGCGTCATTTTCCAGTTCATCGTGAAAGGAAAGGGCAGCCAATCGGTCTCGATGACGCCCGCCAGCGCGGCGATGCCGTCCTTTGGGCTATTGGGCGGCCCCATCGCCCATAGGGCCCAACCCGGCGAGGTGCGAAACATATAGCCGGTGTGAAAAGTCAACACGCCATGAGCGAAATGCGAGGTAACAAAGCGCTCGATAGGATCGTCAAAGGAATGCGCTTTGATGCGCAAATCGCCGGCCAATTGTTCGCCATTCCATTTCACGGTGAAGCTGAACGGACAAAGGATCTCCCAGCCCGATTGATTGGCGATGGTGAGCGGCAAACATCGATAAGCAAACCGGTTGGTGGTCTGGTCCATCCAAAGCCGATCGCCTCGCCCCGGCACCAGCGGCGGCGGGTTCGGCTCCATCTTAAACACGTCGAGTTGCATAATCTGGCCCTTGTTGCGCGCAATCTCGCGCTTTTGGCGCCATCAGAGCCGTTTGACGAGGTGGGCGGAGCGCGGAAAATAGACGCGGACGCGTCCTGCTTTGGGATCGCGGCGTTCGAGCCAAAAACAATTGGGACTCGCGCCGCCAAAACGTCCTAACACGCGGTCGGGCGCGTCGGACGAGGTTTCGGCGCGATAAGCGATGATTTCGTCGCCGGCGACAATGCCGGCCATTTCGGCGCCGGTTTCGGGCGGCGTGGCGTTGAGGCTTGCTTCTTGCGCGATCGCCACCGCATCTGCCGCAGAAAGCGAAATTGGCGCTTTACCGTCAAGCGCGCCCATCGCGGAAAGCCAAGCGCGCAATTTGGGAAAATCAGCGGTCAGTGGACCGTACAAGGTCGGCGTCGCATCCAAAATCCACCACGGCATGCCGAAGGCGCTGGCGTCCATTACGCCGGGACGGGACCCCGAAAGCCAAGCTCCCGCCTGCTGCAGTCGATCTTCGATCCACTGCGCGCCGACGCGCCATTGAAAGGCCAGTTGGTCGAAATTGGCGCGCCAAGATTGCACATCAAAGGCAAAGCCAAAAAAAGCCTCGCGATCAAGCCGATAGGACTCGGGCACGCGCTCTGCATTGGCGCCGACGACCATTTTCAGGGTGAGCGGGAACCAATGCGTCATTACCCAATGGTGAAACGCCCAGCAGAGGCCATCCTCTTCCGGTTGCACCGTGAATGACGACGCAGGCTCAACCGCGATACGCCGCAAGACCAATTCGGAATTGCAGAAAATATCCGCGCCGACTTGCAGCACGGGCACTGCGCGATAACCTCCGGTAAGCGCCGTCAAGGCCCGCTTGGGCAAAACAATTTGGGTTTCAACGCTCAACCAATCAAGCCGTGATAACCGCAACGCCGTTGACGCAATTCTGGCGCAAGGCGACGTCAAGTAATGATGCAGAATTAGCGAATGCGACGAAACCATCTTATGGACCCCAACCATCTGCGTTTTTTAGTGGAGCCGCTGACGTATTTCAACAAATCAAAACGGCAATAATTCTTTGAATAAAATCAGAAAATTCGTCTGACATCGTTATCCCTAATCCATTTGCGCACTTTAATCAAGAATTCAACGGAACACCGATGTTGCTTTTCGCCCGGTGATGATTGGTCATGGCGCGCAACTGGGAATGAGGAACCTTGCTCGATATTGACCTTTGATTCCAATGCGCGATTGGCCTGTTCCGGCCGTCCGGGGGGGAAACTGTTAAGAACCGATTGCAAATTCATCCGACGGACATTATCGATCATACCAGAAAAAGGGCGTCGCAATGATCGAGTTTCAGGGCAAAATTTGGCGCGGGCTCGCGGCGATTGCGGCGGGCGCGGCTTTATCGTCTTGTGGGCCGGCCGGCGAAGCAGGCGAAAGCGCGCGGCCTGATCCAGACGCAGCGGCGCCGATCGGCGAAGGCGGCGAGGCTAGCGAAGCGGGCGTGAACGCGCCAGCAAACGCCCCCGTTGGCGAAGGCGGCGAGGGCGATCCTCTCGGCGAAGGCGGCGAAGCCGGCATTGGGCCGGCCTACGCCCTGGTCCCCGACGAAGCGCAGACCGCAATGATCGCGCAACATCTGAAAGGCTTTTATCTGATCGGGCGCGAATATGCGCGGGCCGAGCGGATCGACGAAGCGGTGATCTTGGTCGAACAAGGCCTGTTGGAAGTCTACCGGCCCGGGCGGGCGGCGCTAACCGCCGCCGCGGGCGATGTCGATCTGACGCTGCTCGAAATGGCGTTGAACCAGAACGGCGCGCTTGGCCTGGAGCTTGCGGCCGCCATCGCGGCCATCGATCAGATTAGAGGCAATGCTGGCGGCGCCCGCCCCGAAATTTTGCGCGGCATGTTGGGGATCGCCAATGCGCTCTACAAATTGGCGGTGACGCCAGATGGCGTCGATCCGATTGAATATCAACATTCGCTCGGCGCGGCGTTGGCCGCCAAAGACGCCTATGACGCCTTGCGGGCAGGCTTTAATGCGCAAGACCCGGCGCGGGCGGCGCGCCTCGACAACGACTTTGCGGCGTTCCTCGCCCTTTGGCCGCAGATCGATGCGCCGGAAACCCCGTCATTGCCGGCCGACATTGCTGCGGCGATCTCGCGGATCGAATTGTCGATGAGCGGATTCCGCTAAATCCGATTGGCTTTACGCGGGCACTTTCATACCGCGCTGCAAAGCCGGGCGTTCACCCAGCCGCGCCAACCAATCCCGGATGGCGGGGAAACCGTCTTCGGGCGCGATCGCCTCGATATGCGGCGCTGCGGCGATCATCCACGGATAACAGGCCATGTCGGCGATGGAATATGGGCCGGCGAGAAACGGCGCCTGCGCCAACCGCCCGTTCATGACCGTTAACAGCCGCAAGACTTCGGTCTGAAAACGGTTGCGGGCATAGGCCTCCTTCGCCTGGGCGGGCGCACGGAAATGGTAAAGCTGGCCGAGCATCGGTCCCAGACCACCGACCTGCCAAAACAACCATTCCAGCGTTTTGGCGCGCGCCTCTCCCGTGTTGGGCAGGAACTGACCGCTTTTGTCGCCGAGATAGGTTAAAATCGCGCCCGATTCGAAGATCGTCAGCGGCCCGTCGGGATCAAAGATCGCGGGGATCTTGTTGTTCGGCGAAATCCTCAGAAAGTCAGGCGCAAATTGCGCGCCGGCGCCGATGTCGACCGGATGGACACGATAATCAAGCCCCGCTTCCTCCAGGAAAATGGAGACTTTACGTCCGTTTGGCGTTGACCAGGTGTAAAGGTCGATCATCGGCGTTTCGCTTTGGATTCAGCCGGCGAGAGCCGGCTCGATTTGCTTGCAGGCAGCGATCAAGCCGGTGACGCTATCGACCGATTTTGCGAACATGGCTTGTTCGGCAGCGTCCATCGGGAATTCGAGGATTTTCTCGACCCCGCCTGCGCCGATCACTACCGGCACGCCGACATAAAGGCCGTTTTGGCCATAATGGCCGGTCAATTGCGCGGCGCAAGGAAGTACGCGCTTTTTGTCGAACATGAACGACTTCGCCATCGCAATCGCGCTTTCGGCTGGGGCGTAATAAGCCGAGCCGGTTTTCAAGAGAGCGACGATCTCGCCGCCGCCTTTACGGGTGCGCTCGACAATGGCGTCGAGCTCGGCTTGCGAAATCGCCCCGCTTTCGACCCAAAGCGGCAGCGGCAGGCCGCCGACCGTCGAATAACGCACCATCGGCACCATGTCATCGCCATGGCCGCCCAAGGTCCAAGCATGCACATCCTCGACCGAAACGCCGAACCGCTCGGCCAGGAAATGCGCAAAGCGCGCGCTGTCCAGCACACCCGCCATGCCGACCACGCGATGGGCCGGCAGACCGGAGAATTCGCGCAAGGCCCACACCATCGCGTCGAGCGGATTGGTGATGCAGATGACGAAGGCGTTCGGCGCATGGGTTTTGATGCCTTCACCGACGGCTTTCATGACTTTCAAATTGATGCCGAGCAGGTCATCGCGGCTCATGCCAGGCTTGCGCGGCACCCCGGCTGTTACGATGCAGACATCGGCGCCCGCAATATCGGCATAATCATTGGCGCCTTTCAGCTTCACATCGGCCCCATAAATCGTCGCCGATTGCGCAAGGTCGAGCGCCTTGCCCTGCGGCACGCCTTCCGCAATATCGAAGACGACGACGTCGCCCAGCGCTTCGCGCGCGCAAATGTGAGCCAAGGTGCCGCCGATCATGCCGGCGCCGATCAGCGCGATGGTTTTCCGGGCCATAAAATCCTCGATATGGTCATTTGGTGGACGATTGAGGCGACGGCTTAACCGCGCAACGGCAAAGTCGCAACCGGGCTTGGCCGACAGGCGTAAGGCGCGCCGGCGCGAAGTGCACACAACCGGCCAGCGAAATTATCTATGTAAATTCAGATCATTAGTGGGCTTTTCCACAAGGGAGTCGATTTTTTCGACCACGCAATTTAATCGACCGCCGCCGCCCTTGACGATCATGTGACGGCGACAATATTGTGTGACGTCAACAAATGTGACCGGCGCCGTGGAACCATCGGAAAAGCGTCGGCGGGCTGAGGTAGCGCATGGCGTTTGAATCGATCGATGGCGACATGCTTTCGGCCTATGCGTCGGGATCCATGCGGCCGGCTTTGCGTGTGCTTGTTGAAACGCGCATGACGTTGTTGCGGGATGTGGCCTCGCCCTTCGCCATCAGCGATGCGGTCGGCGGCGCATGCTTGAGCGCCGAGACGCCAAGCGATCTGAAACCGGACGCCTTTGACGAGATTATGAAACGTATTGATGGCGGTCCCTCAACGCCTCGCCATCATGTCAGCGCCGCCAAGGCTGCCGGCAAAGCCGTCGCCGAATTGCTGGGCCTGCCCGAGCCTTTGCGCGAATATGCCTTGCTGAGCGCCTCGAAGCGCGGCTGGCGTTTCGCCGGGCCCGGTTTGCGCATCATGCCGCTGTTGATCCCCGGCGATGACGACGCTGAATTGATCCGGATCGAGCCCGGCTTTGGCGCGCCGACCCACACCCATCGCGGTCAAGAATGCACCCTGGTGCTTTCAGGCGCTTTTGCGGACGAACGCGGCGCTTATTATCCCGGCCAAATCGCTGTCGCCGATCCCAATGTTATGCACCGCCCGCGCGCGATCGGCGATCAAGCCTGTTTGTGCATGGCGGTTAAAGACGCGCCGCTGGAATTCACCGGCGCGCTCGGCCTGTTGCAGAAAGCCTTCAGCATCAATTAAAAGGCGTCATGAAACAAGACGCCCGCGCTCCTGCGAAGCCCCGCCGATTTCCCTGGGGTCGAACCGCCCTCGGCGTTGCGCTGTTGGGATTGGTCGGGATCGGCGCCATGATTTGGCCCTGGCTGGATGCGTTTTTCCCCTTCACGACGGCGCAGCGCAGCTTGCAATCGGCCCGCGCTCAGCTTGCCCCTTATACAAGCGTGACCCTCCCCGCAGGTGAGGGGCCGTTTCCCGTCGTCATTTTGATGCATGGCTGCGCCGGTCCGCGCGGCGGCGTCGCGCCTTACGCTGAGCGGGCGGCGGCCCTGGGCGTTGCGGCGCTCGCGCCTGATTCCAACGCCGCGCGCGGCTGGGATGTGGCGCAAGCGGTCGACAAGGTCTGCGCCGGAAGAGAGCTCTGGGGCCGCGAGCGCGTCGGCGATTTGATGGCGATGCTCGATTGGGTGGGGAGCGATCCGCGCTTCGACACAGAGCGCGTGGTGTTGGCGGGTTGGAGCCATGGCGGCTGGACGGTGATGGACGCGCTGGCGATGGATTTTGACCGCCGCCGGCCGTCGGGCCTGCGCGACGCGATGCGCGCGCCGCTCGAAAAGGTTGATGGGGCGTTTTTGGTCTATCCCTATTGCGGGTTTTTGGCTCTGTCCGCCCAAGGCGAATGGGTGACGCGGCCGGCGGCGGTCGAGATGATTTCCGTGTTGGGGGACGCCGTCGTCTCCACCGCCGAATGCGAACGGGTGATCGCCCATCAACGCGACGCTGGCATCGCCATCGACATGGATGTCTGGGAGGGCGGCCTCAGTCACGCTTTCGACGAACCGGCAAGCGATGCGTATAACCCAGACGCGACAGCGCGGATTTATGCGCGGTTCGACGCCTTCCTGACCAGGGCTTTGGGCGTGACGCCTGCTAAGACCGGCCCGGATGCGGCCGCCGGCGCGCCAGCGCGTTGAAGGACTTCGAGCGATGTCGCCGTTTTCTGGCCGCAAAGACGCTCAACGCCAACGCCTATTTGGGACGCACAATCAAACGTCTGCCGCCAAAGCTTGCAGCCAACCGCCAAATTTACGGCATTTCGACTTCAAGATCCCCGCAGCATAGGCTTCCGCCGATATTGGAGGATGGCGCAGTCTGTCGCGTATCGATGTAATCGACCGCAGCATTCGATCGGGCTCTTTTTTCGCCAAGTCGAGCAATATCTCATCGGGCGTGGCGGCGATTAAACCATGTGGCGACAGCGCTTTTCGCGGAAAGTCCTTGAGGTTCCATGTCACGATCGTGGCGCGCATGGTCAGTGCGGCTTGCGCAACATGTTCGTCATTTGGGTCCGGTAATCCGAAGGCGACGGTGTCGATCAAGTCGTCATCCACGTAGGCAGACGGAAATGCGGCGCGGATAATGTGAGCGGTCCGACCGGTGACGGCTTGCAAGGTCGGTCGATTGGCAACCAAAGCGGCGGTCCATTCCGCCTCAATGCGGTTGGTCCAAAAAACTTGCGCCAAATTGTCTTGACGAAGTTGCAGGAAGAGGTCGCGGAGCCGCGCGGAATACAGCACATTGGCGTCCAAAACCAATCGATTTGACATGCTCTAATCGTAGAGGCCAGCCGCTTGATTGAGAGCGACCAGTTCATCCAGCGCGGCGTCCTGGCGGCCGCGCTCTTGGTCTCGATAAGCGACGAGGTCCGCCGTTCTGATTCGACGATGAACGCCGATCGTGCGGAAAGCGAGCGCTCCGGTCTCAAGCAATTTCACCAATGTGGGGCGCGAAACCCCCAATAAATCGGCGGCCTCTTGGGTCGTAAGCTCTGCATCAAGCGGCAGGATTGCCGCCCCATCACCCGTCGCCAACGCGGACAAAAGGTGGTCAAGAGCGGCGATGGCGACGGATGGCAGGACGTCATTACCGGTCATTGGCCTGCCATCGCGCATTGCGTTCAATGCGCGGCGCGCTTGGGAGATATCCAGCTCAGAACCTGGCGGGATAATGCTGGCGACCTTACTCATTGGCGGAGGCTAGCACAAAACGAAAAAAACGAAAAGTCGATCCGAAAGTCGGTCGCATCGCTCATTGATCGGCGCGCGGGGCCGCCAAGTTTCTGTATCGCCCTGCCGCTGCACGTGTTAAAATCCATGAGAGACGTAATGCTATTTGACTTTGAATATGACGGTAACCACCTTTTCCTCTTGCGTCGATGGGACCTCAAAAACCGCGTTTGCCAGGGCTGCCAAGACGTCCGACCGTCGCGTCGCGCAGCTGTTGAGCGATGTCATGCGCGCCTTAGTTGACCAGCAAAGACAAGTAGCGGACCTAGAGTTGTTGTTCCGCCGTCAAGTACACATTGGGGTCGATAAAGCCAATGCGGGCGCTTTGATCATGACGTCGGATGTAGAAGAAATTTTTTGCGCTAAGCGTCAACTGACGCGCTTGCTTGCCCGCCAAGACTAAAGCCAAGCACCACGCCCCCTCGCTTTTCGCTCAAGCAACGCCATCATCACGCGCTGCATCCATATCGGCCGGGAGGTCCCGCTGCGCCAAAAACTCGAGGTTCCCAGCACAGCGCCGCTCGAGCGCGCGCGCGGGCCGGCGCCGGAGGATGCGCGCATTGCCGCCGTGCTCGGCCCGACCAATACCGGCAAGACCCATTATGCGATCGAGCGGATGTTGTCGTTTCGTAGCGGCATGCTCGGCCTGCCATTGCGGCTCTTGGCGCGCGAGGTCTATGACCGCATCGTCAAAGTGCGCGGCCCGGCGGCAGTTGCGCTGATCACCGGCGAAGAGCGGATCGCGCCCGAAACGGCGCGGTTTCACGTCGCAACGGTCGAGGCCATGCCGCTCGATCTCGCCGTCGATTTTCTTGGCGTCGACGAGGTGCAATTATGCGCCGATCGCGATCGCGGCCATATCTTCACCGACCGGCTGTTGCGCGCCCGCGGCCAGGCCGAAACGTTGTTTCTAGGCTCGGACACCGCCCGCCCAATTCTGCGCAAGCTGATCCCCGATATCGAGATCCTCCGCCGCGAGCGGATGTCGAAATTAACCTACGCCGGCGTGCGCAAGGTCACCAAATTGCCGCGCCGCAGCGCGATCGTCGCCTTCTCGGCCGAGAACGTCTATGCGATCGCCGAGCTGATCCGGCGCCATCGCGGCGGCGCAGCCGTGGTCATGGGCGCGTTGTCGCCGCGCACGCGCAACGCGCAAGTCGCGCTTTATCAATCCGGCGAAGTCGATTTCCTGGTGGCGACCGATGCGATCGGCATGGGCCTCAACATGGATGTCGAGCATGTCGCTTTTGCGCAAGCCAGCAAGTTTGACGGCGACACGACCCGCGCGCTGCGCGCCGATGAGATCGCCCAGATCGCTGGCCGGGCCGGACGCTATGTCACCGACGGGGCGTTTGGCGAAACGGTCGACTGCCCGCCCTTTGACTCTGAGATGATCGAGCGGGTCGAAAACCACCATTTCGACGCGCTGACCAGCGCCGAATGGCGCAATAGCGCGCTGGCCTTCGACCGGGTGGAGGATTTGCTGGCCTCGCTCGAGGCCCAAGCGCCGGATCCGATCTTGCGGCGGGCGCGACCGGCGACGGACGAAGAAACCTTGCGCCGCTTGGTGGCCGATCCCCATTTACGCGCGGCGGCCAAGGGCAAAGCCGGCGTGCGGCGGCTGTGGGAATTGTGCCAATTGCCCGATTTCCGTAACGGTACGATCGATGAGCATGTGCGGCTGGTTCGGCAATTCGCAGGCCCGCTCTTGCGCCAACGCGGCGTGCTCGATCCCGATCTTTTGGCGCGTGAGATCAGCCATTGCGACCGCCTCGAAGGCTCGATCGAGCAGATTTCGGCCCGATTGGCGCAGATTCGCACCTGGACCTATGCCGCCAACCGCCCTGATTGGGTGGCCGATCCCGCGCATTGGCGCGAGCGCGCCCGCGCGGTCGAAGACAAGCTCTCTGATGCGCTGCACGCTTTGCTGTCCGAACGCTTCGTCAACCGCCGGACGACGGCTTTGTTGGCGGGCTTGCGGCGGGAGGACGCGCTGCTCGCTGGGGTCACAGCGGCGGGCGAGGTGATTGTCGAGGGCCATTCGGTCGGTCGCTTGCAGGGCCTGCATTTTGACGCCGACCCCTTGGCGTTTGGGCTCGAGGAGCGGGCTCTACGCAACGCCGCCCAGCGCGCCCTGAAGCCCGAGATCGCCCGTCGGGTTGGTTTGTTGTTGCAAGCCCCGGATTCAGCCTTTGCGCTGGATGATCAGGGGCGGCTGTTATGGGAGGGCTGCGCGGTCGGCGCCTTGCGCCAGACCCATGTGTTGGCGCCGGATTGCCGGGCGCTCGCCAATGACGCCATCAGTGACGCGCAAAGCCAGCGGATCGGCGATCGGTTGCGGGCGTTTCTGGCGCGTGAGATGGCCAAAATGCTGCCGGCTTTTGCGGCGGTCGAGGCGCTGGCCCAGCAAGCGGACGCATCGGCGGCGCTGCGCGCTTTTGCCTATGCCTGGCGGGAGGCGACCGGGCTGTTGCCGCGCGCCGAATTTCCCGATTTTGCGCATTTAACGCGCGCCGATCGCGCGCGTCTCGGCCAAGCCGGCGTCAGCATTGGCGCGGCCTTTGCCTTTGCGCCGCGCCATCTGAAACCGCGATCAGCGGCGTTCTTGGCGCTGCTGCGGCGCGCGGCGAGCGGCAAAGCGATGGAAGAAGCGCTCAACGCGCGGGCCCCCGCCGCGATTGCTATGCCCTTGGTTGCCGAATGGAGCGCGCGCGATTATGCGGCGTGGGGATTTTGGCCGGTTGGCGCGATCGCCTTGCGGGTCGACATGATCGAGCGGGGGCTGAAGGCCCTCGCGCGCCCGGTCGCCGCTGCGCCTGCGGCCGCGTCAGGCGGGCAGATGAGCGAAACGCCCGCGTCGCCCGATCTTGCGGCCCTAGCGGTCGCAGACGCCGCCCGCCTTTGGCGCGTTCGGCCCAACGAGGCCGTCGAGATCATCAAAGCGATCGGTTGGCGCTGGAAACTCGACCCTGGCGGTTTGTCGGGGGCCTGGCGTGCGCCGCAGCGTCCCGCGTCAACGCCATCCCGTCCGACCCAAGCCAGCCGTGCGCCTGCACCGACAAACTCGCCCTTTGCCGCGCTCGCCAGCCTGACGTTTCAGACCACAGCGCCGCGCCGGCCAAGGCGCCGCAAATCCGCCGCAACGCGCTCGCATCCTGCCAAGAAAGCCGAATGACCGACAACGAGAAACTCCGTCTTGATGTTTTCTTGCACCGAGCGCGTTTTTTCAAAACGCGCGAGGGCGCCGCTGCGGCGATTGAAACGCGCGGCGTTCGCCTGGAAAGCGCGGGCGCGCTGCGCAAAGTCCACAAAACCAGCCAATTGATCGGGATCGGCGATCGCTTGAGCCTGCACACCCCGCGCGGCGCCATGGCGTTTGAAGTTCTGGCGTTGCCGGTCCGGCGCGGCCCGCCGGAAGAAGCGCGCGGCTGTTACCGCGATTTGCTCGCCCCCGCGAACGAACCTTGAGCAACCGTTCCGCCGATATCACCTTTGCGTGTGGCCGACCGTTTGGCCGCATTGACAGACGCCCAGGCAAATCCCAATTGGGCGCATCGTTTGTTCGCAAGGAATTCTTCGCGCCATGACCTATATCGTCACCGACGCCTGCGTGAAATGCAAATATATGGATTGCGTCGAGGTCTGCCCCGTCGATTGCTTTTATGAAGGCGAAAATTTCCTGGCGATCCACCCCGAAGAATGCATCGATTGCGGCGTCTGCGAACCGGAATGCCCGGTCGATGCGATCAAGCCGGACACCGAAGACACGCCTGACGGCAAGTGGTTGAAAATCAACGACGAATTTTCGCGGGTGTGGCCAAACATCACCAGCAAGCGCGATCCGCTGCCCGACGCGGACGCCTTCGCCAAGGAAACCGGCAAGTTTGAGAAATATTTCAGCACAGAGCCCGGTCAGGGCGATTGATCGATCGCTGCAGCGCGCGCGCTACCCTTCAGCCTGGCGACAAGCCGCTGGCTCGCACCGGTTTTCGCCTGTCAATTGCGACACTTTTCTTTCGTGGGAAAATGCGCTATAAGGACGGGGCTGAGAGCAGCGGGACCGCTGTATCAAGGTTTTGCGTTTCCATGCTGGAGCGCAACACATCGCGCCGACAAATTGTCAGCGGGATGGTGAAGGAAACAAGGGCTACAAACGAGGGCTACACTTGGGCGCGTAATCCAGTTTGACCCGTGAGGGCGTCTTCCCATCCCGTCGAGCAGCGAAAGGCGAGCAAACACCAGCTAAAACGGCAGTCGTCACGGGGTCTTCCCGTCGAGCCTGTTCTGCGCCCCTACCCACATTTTGCGTGTGTCATCGCGACGCCACTGGCGTCGTACTCAATTCTTATAATCTGGAGATCAGAATGGCGATCGAGACCACAAAAACCAAAATTGATTTCAAAGTTGGCGATTTTGTTGTCTATCCCGCTCATGGCGTCGGGCGAATTACGGGGATTGAAACGCAAACGATTGCCGGCATGACTGTCGAGCTCTTCGTTATTTCCTTTGAACAAGACAAATTGACCTTGCGGGTGCCGACCGCAAAAGCCCGCTCCGGCGGCATGCGCCAATTGGCGACCAACAAATTGATGGAAGACGCGATCCGCACGCTCGGCGGACGCGCGCGCATCAAGCGCGTGATGTGGAGCCGCCGCGCCCAGGAATATGAGGCCAAGATCAATTCGGGCGATCTCGTCTCGATCGCCGAAGTCGTGCGCGATCTCTATCGCGCCGCTGACCAGCCGGAACAATCCTATTCCGAGCGGCAATTGTTTGAATCGGCGCTTGATCGCATGGCGCGCGAGCTCGCGGCGCTGGAAAGCATCGACCGCGATTCGGCCGTTGCCCGCCTCACCGATTCCCTGATCAAGCGCACGGCCGCTCAAGCCGCCGCATAAGATCGTGCATTAATCGCGCAAATCAAAGCCGGTCGGCCCCGCCGACCGGCTTTTTGTTTACCGCTCTCGACCCGTTATTTGCGAAACAACAAGCGGCGAAAGCGGGCGCTGACGCAGTGGTCTTTGCTCTCGCCAAGCCCAATCAACATGCTATAGCCGCCAACGCATTTGGGGCGGTGCGCATTGGGCGACATATGAAAAGGTGCAGATAATCGATGCGGATCGGGCTGGCTGGATTTGGCGTTGTGGGCGCGGCTTTAGCGCGCTTCGTGCTCGATGAGCCAAAATCCCCGCAAGGATTGCAATTGGCCGGCCTTGCTTTTCGCGATGCGAGCAAACCGCGTGCGGTCAGCGCCGATGGCGTGCGCCGCTATGACAGCGCCTTGGCGTTGGCGACGGCCCCCGATATCGATCTGTTTGTGGAATTGATCGGCGGCGCCGACGGTCCGGCCTTTGAGGCGACGCGCGCCGCTTTGGCGGCCGGCAAGCCGGTCGTCACCGCCAACAAAGCGATGATCGCCGCGCATGGCGCGGAGCTGGCCGATGTGGCGCGCCGCTCGGGCGTCGCACTGGCGTTTGAAGGCGCGGTTGCCGGCGGGTTGCCAATTATTGGCGCGCTGCGCGATGGCCTGACCGCCGCTGATGTCCAAAGTCTTTCGGGCATCCTCAACGGCACCAGCAATTTCATTTTGTCCGCCATGGAGGCGCGCCGGCTCGATTTCGCCGCAGCGCTCGCCCAGGCGCAAGCGTTGGGCTATGCCGAAGCCGACCCGACGCTCGACGTCAGCGGCATGGACGCTGCGCAAAAACTGGCGATCCTCGCCGCCATCGCCTTTGGCGGCGCGCCGCAGCCGGTCGGCTTTGCGGTGCAAGGGGTGGAGGCGATCACGGCGGACGACGTCGCTTTGGCCCGCGCACTCGATTATCGGATCAAATTGATCGCCAAAGCGAGCCGCAGCGAGGCCGGGATCCGAATGCGGGTTGGGCCGGCGCTGGTCGGGCCGCTTCATCCCCTATTCGCCGTCAATGACGTGTTGAACGCGGTGATGATCGAAAGCCGCCATGTCGGTGTGGTGTTCATGTCTGGGCCAGGCGCCGGCGGGGCGGCGACGGCGGCGGCGGTTTTGTCCGACATCAAACGGATCGCCAGTGGCGCGCGCCTGCAAGCGTTTCCGAGCGATACGCCGTTGCAGATCGCGCCGGCGGGCGATGCCGGTCCGCAAGGCTGGTTCATTCGCGTCACCGTTGCCGATCGGCCGGGCGCGCTTGCCGCGATTTCGACCGCCGCCGCGCAAGCAGGGCTCTCCTTTGAAAGCGTGCTGCAACGCCCGCCGGAACCAAACGGCATCGCCTCGATCGCGGCAACAACGCGCCCCGCCTCCAACGCCGCCGCGCAAGCTGCCCTCGCCGCCATCCAATCCAGCGCTTTTGCGATCGGCGCGCCGTCTTTGCTGCCGATTGAGAATTGATCTACCCAAAGGACGATATTGATGACCTTGAGCCCCTCTCAAAATGACGCCTTGGCGCTTGGTTTGCTGCGCGCTTGCGAGGACGCCGCCTTAGCGAGCGCCGATTGGGTCGGCAAAGGCGATGAGCGCGCCGCCGACGGCGCCGCCGTTGCGGCCATGCGCGCCGCCTTGAACCGGATGGCCATCAGCGGGCGCATCGTCATCGGCGAGGGCGAACGCGACGAAGCCCCGATGTTGTTCATCGGCGAAGAGGTTGGAACGGGCGAGGGGCCGCAGATCGACATCGCGCTCGACCCGCTCGAAGGCACGACGCTGACCGCCAAAGCCATGGGCAACGCCCTCACCGTGATCGCCGCGACCGAGCGCGGCGGGCTCTTGCACGCCCCGGACACCTATATGGACAAGCTCGCGATCGGGCCGGGATTGCCGCGCGATCTGCTCGATTTCGACTCCCCATTGACGGAAATCTTGCGTCGGTTGGCGGCGGCCAAGGCGACTTCTGTGGATCGGTTGGGCGTTTGCATTTTGGAGCGCCCGCGCCATCAGCATTTGATCGGCGAAGCCCGCGCCGCCGGCGCTAAAGTCAAATTGATCACCGATGGCGACGTTGCCGGGGTCATCAACACGGCCGAGGCCGAGAGCGGCGTTGACCTTTATGTCGGTCAAGGCGGCGCGCCAGAGGGCGTGCTGGCGGCCGCCGCGCTGCAATGCGTCGGCGGTCAATTTCTTGGCCGCCTCGTGTTCCGCAATGACGAAGAGCGCGCGCGCGCCGACCGCGTCGGCATCATCGACCGGAACCGGGTCTACACAGCGGCGGATTTGGCGTCGAAGCCGGCGGTTTTCGTGGCCTGCGGCGTCACCGATGGCGGCCTCGTCGAAGGCGTCCGCCGCCAGCGTCATCAGACGACAACCGAAAGCCTGATTTTCGACGGCGGCGCTAAATCCATGCGGCGCGTGAAAACATACCACGCCTTGGCGTCGTAACCGGCATTTTTCGAACCCCTTTCGCTCCCAACCGATGCGAGACGCGCATATCTAACAAGTCGCAGAGATGACCGAAGCGCCGCGTTCGCGCCGTTTGCCGCCGCTCACCGCGTTGAAGGCGTTTGAAGCCGCCGCGCGGCTTGGCAATTTTTCGCGCGCCGCCGCCGAATTGGGCGTTACGCCGGGCGCGGTGTCTCAACAAATGCGGCTGCTCGAAAAGCATTTGGGCGTTGAATTATTTGAGCGGCGCGGCCGCGACATGATCGCCACCGAGCCGGCGCGCGCGGCTTTGGCCGAATTGCGCCAGGGCTTTGACCTGATGGCGCGCGCGGCGCAGACCATGCGAGCGGCCTCGCCACGGCGGCGCCTCCTCGTCGCCGCGCCGGCTGGTTTTGCCGCCAAATGGCTCGCCCCGCGGGTTGATCGGTTTGACGCCGTCGCGCCCGATATAGATCTGTGGCTGACGACGGAGGAGCGCGGCGCCGATCTTATCTGGCGCTATGGCCCTGAGCCCGCCGAGCCCGGCTTTGCCGCGCGTCGTCTGCTGGGCGAGAGCGTCACCCCGATGGGCGCGCCGCGCTGGTTCGAGGGGCCGGAGGCCATCGAAACGCCTGCCGATCTGCGCCGCGCCACCTTGCTGCATGATGCGGCCGATGACGATCCAGATTGCCCAGATTGGACGGCGTGGCTCGCGGCCCATCAAATCGACGGCGCAGAAAGCGCGCGCGGCCCGCGCTTTTCCGCCGGCTATCTCGCGCTCGAAGCCGCCATTGCCGGGCGCGGGCTGGTGCTGGCCAAGCGGGCGCTTGCTCAAGCCGATCTGATCAGCGGGCGGCTGGTGGCGCCCTTTGCGCAAGGCGCGCGCGATGTCGGCTATGGCTATTGGCTGCTGGCGCCGGTCGGGGCGGAGTCCGATCCGCGCGTGCTGCGCTTTATCGACTGGGCGAGCGCGCAGGCCCGCGACTTCGACGCCAGCCTTGGCCAATTATAGCGATCATCTACGCGCCATTAACGCGGTCCGCCGCGCCCGACATTGGCGAATTCTGGCCAAGCTTCCATGCCGAGTTCGGCGGCGTCAACGCCATTGACCTCGTCTTCGGGGCTCACTCGAATGCCCATGGTCACCTTTAGGCCCGCCCAGACCAACGCACTTGCCGCGAACACAAAGGCGCCGGACATCGCCATGCCGGCAGCTTGCGCCAAAAATGTCGCATCCGGATTGGTCCAGGCGACAATCAGCGTGCCCCAGAGGCCGCAGAGCAAATGCGCCGGCACCGCGCCGACGACATCGTCGAGACGCAAGCGATCCAACAAGCGCACAGCAAACGTCACGATCAAACCGCCACCTGCGCCAATCGCGATGGCTTGCCAGAGCTCCGGCGTCAGCGGCTCCGCCGTAATGGAGACGAGGCCGCCGATAGCCCCATTCAGTGTCAATGTGAGATCGACCTTGCCAAACGCAAATTGCGTCGCCACCAGCGCCGTCAGCAACCCGCCGCACGCCGCCATATTGGTGTTGACGATGATCTTCGAGATTTTCTGGGCGTCTTCCGGATTGCCAAGGCTGAGCAGCGAGCCCGAATTGAACCCGAACCAGCCAAACCACAAAATGAACGTGCCAAGCGTCGCCAAGGGCAAGGCCGAGCCTGGCATGGGATGCACGCGCCCGCCGGCATACCGCCCGCGCCGAGGGCCTAAAAACATCATGCCGGCCAGCGCCGCCCAGCCGCCGGTGGCGTGCACCAGCGTCGAACCGGCGAAATCTGAAAATGGCGCGCCGAAGGCGCCCGTGAACCACTCGGCGTTTAACATGCCTTGGCCCCATTCCCACGAGGCTTGGATCGGATAAATCACGCCCGTCAGCACGACGGTGAAGGCGAGGAACGCCCATAATTTGACGCGCTCGGCCAGAGCGCCCGACACGATCGAGCCGGCTGTCGCCACGAACACCATTTGAAAAAACCAGTCCGAATGCGCGGCATATTTGCCGTCCGGCGCGGCCGCGATCTCGGCGCTCCAAACACCTTTCAGCGGCGCGATAAACCCGCCCGGGGCGACCCCATAGATCAGATGGTAGCCGATCGCCCAGGTCATGATTGCGGCGACGGCGTAAAGCGCGATATTCTTCAAGCAGATCGTCGCGGCGTTTTTGGCGCGGACGAGACCCGCCTCCAGCATGCAAAAGCCCGCCGCCATGAACATGACGGTCATGCCCATGATCAAAAACAACAAGGTATTGAAAATATACGCGCTGGCGTCGTCGGCTTGCGGCGGCGTCGGCTCTTGCGCCCAGGCCGGCCCGATCGCCAGCGCCAAGATCAGCAACATCCCTGCCCAAATTCCCGGACGCATGGCCCGCCTCCCATGATTGCGTGACGGCGCTCGACGCTATCGCTTCGCGTAAAACCGGCAATCTCTGCGCTGCGATGCGGCAAAATTAACCGGCAAGCGCTCAAAAAACTAACAATCATTTACGTTAACGCCCAAAAATCGCGCCGCCCCGCAGATCATGGCTTCATTATTTGTCCTTATAGGCATTGGGGATTTTCGAGATGGGGATCCGAATGGACCGTAACTGCCGCCAGTCGCTTGTTTTATCGAGCCTTGTTTTCGCTGTTATTGCATCGCCAGCTTGGGCGCAGACCGCGCAAGAGCCCGCGCCGGAGACGGAGCCGCGCTTTAGAGCACAATCCGACCAGAT
>DHHV01000007.1:0-397 GCA_002403455.1 Hyphomonadaceae bacterium UBA4763
GCGCCCACAGGAGGCCCCGACAGGGGCCTCCCGCCGCACGTCACTTTACGCAAACAAATCCGCATAGCGGCGGAATTTCCGCCCCTTGGCAGCGCCGCGATGATACGCGTCCGACACGATCAGCGGCACGATGGTGGTCGCTTCCGCGAACACCATTTGCTCGAGCGCGACATCGACCTTGCCCCACGAGCACGCCTCTTTCAGCGTCGAGGACGAGCACGCCCCGTCGCGGACATCGGCGACCGTGATCTGGATCGCATAAGCATGCATCTCGACATCCTCATGGCCGAGGATCTCGGCGCAGACCACCGTGTCTTGCGCAAAGTTCTTCGGCACGCCGCCGCCGACCATGAACAGACCGGTCGTGCCGGCTTTGATCTTGATGTCGGTCAGCTCG
>DHHV01000007.1:714-9977 GCA_002403455.1 Hyphomonadaceae bacterium UBA4763
ATCTTGATGTCGGTCAGCTCGCGGAAATCGGCGATCGAATCGATCGTCAGATAGGGCTTTTTCGCCTTCATCCGCTCGACCTGGTGCTTGACCAGGCCAAAACCGGCCGAGCTGTCGGTGAAGGCCGGGCAAAAGATCGGCACGCCATAATCATAGGCCGTTTGGATCAGCGAGCCTTGCTTTTTGGCGTTGCCGGCCGCCAGCCATTTGCCGATTTCATGGATGAAGGCGCGCGAGGAATAAGCCCGCGGCTCCAGCGCATCGGCGATCGCCCCGATCGTGTGATCGGTGTGCTGCAGCTCTTCTTCATCAATATAGGTGTCGTAGATCCGATCGATATAAAGCCCGCGCAGGGTTTTATCGTCGGGAATTTCCAGCGCCTGATAATGCTTGAAGCCCAACGCCTCAAAGAAATCCATGTCGATGATCGAGGCGCCGGTCGCCACGATCGCATCGACCATGCCGTATTTGATCATGTCGCGATAGACATGCATGCAGCCGCCGGCGCTGGTCGAGCCGGCCAGCGTCAGGATCACCGAGCATTTCTTGTTCGACAACATCGTGTTGAAGATTTCGGCCGCCCGCCCCGCGTCGCGCGAGGTGAACGACATTTTCTTCATCGCATCGATGATTGGACGGGCGTCATAGGTCGTGATGTCGACATGTTCGACCGGCGCGGCCAGCAATTCGGCTTTGCGATTGGCGCGCTTGTCGGCTTTTTTCGCCGGCTTTGGCTCTTTGGCCTCGGCCTTTGGGGCCGGCGCCATAGCGGTGACGGCGGCGGTCTCAACGACCGCCGCTTTGTCGAGTTTCTTGTCTTTCGCCATTATCTCCTCCGCTTACGCTTGCGCGCAGGGAAGCTCACCACCGCGCCAGTCTCTTGCGGCTGGCTTAGCGGGGTCGCTGCATACATGGAAGCCCAAGGCGCATCGGTGACGATCGCTTCGTCGGTTGCGCCAAAGCCGTTGAACCGGGTCTGCATCGCGACGCCATAGGCGCCGAGCATGCCGATTTCGAGGTAGTCGCCTTCGCGCACGTCCTCGGGCAGCTCGAACGGGCCTTGCGCGGCGTCGATCGAATCGCAGGTCGGGCCGTAGAATTTGAACGCCGCCTGCCGGCGCGCCATTTTGCGCGGCTCGCGCAGCAACTTGACCGGGAACGGCCATTTCGCATGCGTAGCGTCGAACAAATTGCCGTAAGACCCATCGTTCAGATAGAGCGCATCGCCCTTGCGCGCATCGACGCGCACGACGATCGAGCAGCTCTCGGCGACCAGCGCCCGACCCGGCTCGCACCACAAATCGGCATTGTTGATGACGCCCATGGCGTCGAACGACGCCAGGATCTCATCGACATAAGCCTGCATGGGCGGCGGGTTCATGCCCGGATAGATCGACGGAAAGCCGCCGCCGACATCGACGATGTCCACGGTGACGCCAGCGCGCTTGATCAGGCGCGAGGCCTCCATCATCGCGGCGCGATAGGCGACCGGGCGCATGCATTGCGAGCCGACATGGAACGAGACGCCCAATTCGGCCGCCACGCGCCGCGTGCGGAACAACAGATCTTGCGCTTCTTGCCCGCCAATGCCGAACTTGCCCGACAAGGGCAGGCTCGCGCCATCATTCGACACGGTCAGCCGCACGACCAAGGTCAGATCGCGCGCATTGCCGGTCTCGGCAAGGATCTTGTCGAGCTCATCGGCCGAGTCGAGCACAAAGGTGCGCACGCCAAAGTCGTGATAGGCGCGGCGGATCGCGCGGCGCGACTTGACCGGATGCATGAACGCCAGCCGCGCATCGGCGAAACGCCCGCAGATCAGGTCGATCTCGGCCTCCGACGCGACGTCAAACGTGCGCAGCCCGGCCCCATAGAGCGCGTCAAGCACCCACGGGCTCGGATTGGCCTTTACCGCGTAAAGAACTTCACCCGGAAACTTGTCCTGGAACCAGCCGACCGCTAACGCCACCCGACCCGGTCGCACGCACGCGACAGGGTTTTCGGGCGGAGCCGCTCGGACCAGGTCCAGGGGCGATTTGTACGTGTCCAATTCACGTAGCCCCCAAAAGATAATTGACCCAGACCGGCGTTAGTGCGTTGGACCGATGTCCGCCGGGAGCATTCACCTAAGCGCGTTCGAGCGATTTGTAAAGGGGAGAATTCGCCCCAAAACCCCCAAAACCGCGAAAAATTTAGGGCGGAGCGGGGTCAAAAACCCCCGGGGCGGCGGGAAAGATTGTCTCGGGTTTTCAAAGAAAGGGCATAAATTTCCTCACAGTCTTGCGAAGGGCGAGGCATAGTCGTTTTTGCCCATTCCACTTTTCACGACTTAAGTAAAACCGCAATAATGGCCCCTATGACCCGTAATAAAGGGCCAAAGCCGGCGCGCGCGACGGCATGGAAATTGGTTATTCGCTGCGCCGAAGCGACAGCCTGCGGCGCCGAGGCGTCCCGCAGCCCCTGGTCAGGGGCGGGAAATGACGCTAACCGATCGTAAATCTGGCCAAACCGGCCGCGCAGGACGCTTCATGACCACGATTACGCCCGCCGAGCGCGCCGCCAAGACCGAGGCCGAATCGCCCAAGGGCTTTCGCGCCGCCTTCGGCTTTGTGTTCGTCACGGTGGTTCTTGATCTCGCGGCCTTAGGGATTGTCATCCCGGTGCTGCCGCAATTGCTGATGCAGATCATGGAGGTCGGCGCCGCCGAAGCGGCCAAGACCCTGGGCGGCCTGATTTTTCTGTGGGCGAGCATGCAATTCATCGCCTCGCCCATTCTTGGCGCGGCGTCGGACATGCTGGGGCGACGGCCCATTATTTTATGGTCGAATTTTGGACTGGCGATGTCCTATTTCATCGCCTCGCTGGCGACGAGCCTGCCCATGCTGATTCTGGCGCGGGTCGTGTCGGGGGTCAGCGCCGCCTCGATGTCGACCGCGCAGGCTTATATTGCGGACATCACCCCGCCGGAAAAGCGCGCGCAGCGTTTTGGCGTGATCGGCGCCGCCTTCGGCGTTGGCTTCGTGCTGGGGCCGGCGATCGGCGGGCTGTTGGGCGAGTTGGATCTGCGCGCGCCGTTTTACGCGGCCGGCGCGCTGTGCCTCGCCAATGGTCTCTACGGCCTGTTCGTTTTACCCGAAAGCCTGCCGAAAGAACGCCGCGCGCCGTTTAATTGGCGCAAGGCCAATCCCTTGGGCTCGTTCGATCTGTTTGTGCGCACGCCCAATCTTGGGTTCATCGCTTTGGCGGTGTTTTTGTCTTCGCTCGCCCTGCAAGTGCAGCCATCGACCATGGTGCTGTTTGGCGAAGCGCGCTTTGGCTGGGGGGCGGGCGAAGCCGGCGCCGTGTTGGCCGTCATTGGGCTGTGCTCAATGATTGTGTCGGGCTTTCTGGTCGGCCGCATCGTTCGAAAGATTGGCGAGACGCGCGCCTGGGCAATGGGCTTGGCGTTCGGAGCGATGGGCTTTATCGGCTATGGCGCGGCGCCGTCGGGCGTCTGGTTTTTCGCCTCGATCCCCCTGCTGGCGCTGTGGGGGATTGCCGGCCCGGCCACGCAGAGCCTTGCCACCCAGCGCGTGCAGCCGACCGAACAGGGGCGCCTGCAAGGCGGGCTTTCCAGCCTGATGGGCCTTGCCGGCATGATTGGTCCGATCCTTTTCACGCAGATTTTTGCCTATGGCGCCGCGCCCGACGGCCCCGGTTTGCCGGGCCTTGCCTTTTTCACCGCGGCCGGTGTTTTGCTGACCGCGCTTGGCGTTGCGCTGGTCGAAGGCGCGGCGATCCGCCGCCGTCAGGCGGTCGCAGCTTTGGCGCCCTAACCGACATGCGCGTGTGCGGCATGGATGAGGCCGGGCGCGGGCCATGGGCCGGGCCGGTCATTGCCGCCGCGGTCGTGCTCGACCCGCTTCGCCCGATCATCGGCCTTGCTGATTCCAAGACCTTGTCGCCGGCTCGCCGGGCCGAATTGGCGCAAGTTATCCGCGCGCATACCGATTGGGGGCTGGGCGGCGCCAGCCCGGCCGAAATCGACCAGCTCAACATTTTGCAGGCCACTTTCCTCGCCATGGCCCGCGCGCTGCAAGCCCTTGCCTATCCGGTCGATTTAGCCTTGGTCGACGGCAATCGCGCGCCTGCTTTGCCCTGTGCGGTCCGCACCATGATCGGCGGCGATGCAACCGAGCCGGCGATCGCCGCCGCCTCGATCCTCGCCAAAACCGCCCGCGACGCGCTGATGATCGCTGCCGACCAAGAATTTCCGGGCTATGGCTTTGCCCGCCATAAAGGCTATGGCGTCGCCGCCCATGCCGAAGCGCTGACGCGGCTCGGCCCCTGCGCGCTGCATCGGGTGTCGTTCAAGCCCGTCCGCCGGGCGCTGGGGCTGAAGGATTGACCAGCGCGCCTGTCCTTAGAAGACATCGACCAAGCCGGTTTCCGCAACCATCCGCAGCCGTCGACCAGGCTTGAGCGCGTCGCTGCGGATGACCAAATCGACCGAGCAGTCCAGAATTTGCGTCAGCGCAAACTGGATGGCCCCGACATCAAAGGCGCTGAACAGCATTTTGCGCCCATTCGGCCCCTCATCCAAATCGACCATGATGTCGACGTCGCTCGTCCCGGCAGTGCCGGAATCGCGGGCGTAGGACCCAAACAGATAAGCGCGCTTGACGCCCAACGCCGCAAGCGGCGCATGGTTTTGGCGTAATCGGCGAAGCACTTCAGCGCGGTCCATCGTCAAATTATATAGCAATAGCGGACCGAACGGAACCGCCCTGCCGCACTCCGCCACCACAATGCGTCCGACGCCCCCCAACCCCGCTCGCTGAACTGCCCCCGCAAACGCATTGCTTTTCCGGCAAGTCATCGGCTAAGCCCCAGCCGCAAGCGGCGCGCGCGTCGCCGGACCGGGAGCCGTTCAGCATGTCCAGCATCGCCCTTCGCGCCATGGCGGCCTTGGCCGCGCCGGCCTTGCTTATCTCTTGCGCCGGAATTGGCGACAAAGGCCCGCCGGCGGTCGTTTGCGATTCGGCCCTCACCCGCCCCGAAGGATTTACGCCCTTGACGCCCGACGCCGCCTTGACGCGCAGCCAAACAACGCTCGCCAACGCCGCCGCCCGCAAGGGCGCGGTCAAAACCACCTCTGGGCTCGTTTATGAAGTGCTGACCGCCGGCCCTGCCGATGGCGCCCCGCCCACCGCCGATCGGGAAGTGCGCGTGCATTATACGGGGTGCCTTGCCGATGGCTTTGTGTTCGACAGCTCGCTGGCGCGCGGCGAACCGGCCGTCTTCCCGGTCGGCGCCCTGATCCCGGCCTGGGTCGAAGCGCTGCAATTGATGAAGCCGGGCGACAAATGGCGCCTGACCTCCCCGCCCGATCTTGCCTATGGCGAAAGCGGCGCCGGCCCTGATATCGGCCCGAACGAAGCCCTGATCTTTGAAATGGAATTGCTGGAGATCCTGCCCTTGCCCCCCACCCCTGCCCAACGCCTCGCCCGCTCGACCGATTTTATCGCCGAGATCGCTCAAAAGCCTGGCGTTATCGCCACCGGTTCGGGCCTGCTTTACGAAATCGTCAGCTCCGGTCCCGCCGAGGGCAAGAGCCCCAAAGCCGGCGAACTCGTCACCGTGCATTATGAGGGCAAGCTCGCCGACGGCAAAATCTTTGACAGCTCCTATTTGCGCGGCCAGCCCGCGACCTTTCCCTCGGATCGCTTGATCCCTGGTTGGGTCGAAGCGCTGCAATTAATGAAGCCCGGCGATGTGTGGATGCTCTATATCCCGCCGGCGCTTGGCTATGGCGAGCGTGGCGCCGGCGGCGCGATCGGCCCGAATGAAGCCTTGGTGTTCAAGGTCGAAATGATCTCGGTCGGCCAGAAATAGAGCGCGCGGCGATGACGGCGCTGTTCGAGACCATGCGGGCCCATGGCCAACAGATTTTCGACGGCGTGCCGCATGCGCGCGCACTCGGCTTTGAGCTCGTCGCCATCGAATACGCCAAAGCGATCGCCAAGGTCGCCTGGCGCGAGGATCTGGTCGGCGATCCCGACACCGGCGTCATCGCCGGCGGGGTCATCACCGCTTTGCTGGACAATCTCTGCGGCGTCGCCGTCGCCGCCGCGATGGAGACGTTCAGCTCGACCGCGACCCTCGATCTGCGGATCGATTATATGCGCGCCGCCGAACCCGGTCAGACCATCTGGGCCGAAGCCCATTGCTTCAAGCAGACCCGCTCGGTCGCGTTCGTCCGCGCCGTCGCTTATGACCGCGTCATTGACGACCCGATCGCCACGGCGACCGCCGCGTTCATGCTCAATTCCAATGCGGGCCGCAAAGCCGGCGCCAATTTGAAATAGGCCCTTTGCCGATGATCAATGCCCGACCGCGTCGGGCGGATGGGCGAGCGCGCAGCTCGCCGGCGCGTCCATTCCCAGCAAGGGCAAGCCCTCGGCGCAGACCTCGATCCCGCCCTCAAAGATCATTTTGCCGGCGACATATAAAATCAGCACAAGGCCAATATAAGCGATCCAGCGGTAACGCTGCAGCAGACTGGCGATCATGCTCGCCGCCAGCCCCATCAGCGCGATCGACAAGGCGAGGCCAAACATCAGGATGATCGGGTGCTCGCGCGCCGCCCCCGCCACCGCCAGCACATTGTCAAGCGACATCGACACATCGGCGACGATGATTTGGATCACCGATTGGCGCAGAGTCTTCGACCCGGTTTTGGTTCCCGCGATCGTCCCATCGGCGTTGAGATCGGCGCCCGCCAGCGCTTCAGCTTCGACCGCTTGGGTGTCATGCGCGAGCTCGCGCCACATTTTCCAGCCGACCCACAGCAGCAGCAAGCCGCCCGCCAGCAATAAGCCGATGATCTGCAGCAATTGCGCCGTCACCAGCGCAAAGCCGATCCGCATCACGGTCGCCGCCAAGATCCCGATCAGGATCGCCTGGCGTCGTTGCTGCGCGGGCAGACCCGCCGCCGCCAGGCCGATGACAACGGCATTGTCCCCGGCCAAGACCAGATCAATCGCGATGACGGATAAAAAGGCTTGCAGCGCCTCAGGCGTCAATAAATCGGTCACAACCTTGCCACGCAGAAAAAACGAGTAAAACGATCACGCGCTTCTAACGCAGCGCGCACCAGACAATAGGCCCTTTTTCGACGCCCCCTACCTTTGCGCCTCGATCAGCGTCGTGCGCAATTCCTCGGTCAATTGCTCCATGCGCTTTTCCGCCTCGGCGCGTTTTTGGCGACCCTCTTCTTGCGCAGCGACCACGCCTTGGATCGTCTCGATCAGATCGCGATTGGTCTGTTCCAGCGTTTCCATATCGACAATGCCGCGCTGAGATTGTTTCTCGATCTCGATCGCCTGTTCGCGCATCATGCCGGAGGCTTGGCGCATCATCTCGTTCGTCGCGTCGGTCACCGCCTGCTGCAGCTCCAGCGCGCCTTTCTGGTTGGCGAGCCCCAAGAGCAGCACCATTTTCTGTTTCCAGACCGGGATGGTCAGCGTGGTCGAGGCTTGCAGATTTTCGATCAGCGTCTCATCGCCCGATTGCACGATGCGGATTTGCGGCAATTGCTGAATGCCGATCTGGCGGGCTTGCTGCAGGTAGAACCCCCGCTTTTCCAGCCGATCGAGCGCTTGCACCGCATCCTGATAGGCTTGCGCCGCCATCAGCGCGACGCCCTCATTGCCTTCCGCGGCGGCCTGGTCGGCGGCTTGCTTCATCGCCGGCAATTGGGTGGTTTTGAATTCCTCGACATATTGCTTGCCCGCTTCGATATGGGCGTCGAGATCGATGATCGAGGTTTTGGTCTGCTCGTGCAGCCCGTCCAGCATGGCGATATCGCGGCGCAGGCCGTCTTTGCGCTTCATCAATTCGATGGCGATCGAGTCGATCTGGCTGGCGACGTCTTCGAACTCCATTTTGAACTTTTGCAATTTGGCGCGCATGCCGCCGAACATTTTGCCGAACAGCCCTTCGTTCTTCAGCGAGGCGGGGTCGAGCCCCTTGGCCTTCATCAAGATCTCGCTCAGCAATTTGCCCGTCTCGCCCATGTCCTTGTTCTTGGTTTGGGCAAGGATCTTGTCGGCGTAGGACGTCACCGAGGATTGGGCGCGATCGCCGAACCGGGTGATTTCGGCGCGATCCTTGATCTGGATCGTGCTTTTGATCTCGGCGATTTTGGATTGATCGGCGATGATCGCCGGCAATTGGAAATCGGTTTTGGTCTTGGTCTCGCTCATGGCTCCCTCCGGCGCCGGGACAAGGGATCGGCGCGCGCCCGTTTCGCCACAGAAGTGACCATGATCGCGCCGGCTTGCAAGCCCCGATCGCGCGATCAGCTCAGCGCGCCTGCGCCGCGACGCAGGCCCCGATCCGCGCTTGATCGTTCAACGCCCGCGCCGCAATCTCTGGCCGGTCCGAAGCGATAATCGCCACCCCCTGATCGGCGATCGCCTGATAGCGCGCCACATCGCCGCTGCGCTCGATCTCGATGTCGACGCCATTGCGCCCCAGCGTGCCAAAGCTCACGGGGATGTTGCGCGCCGCCAGCGCCGCGTTCAGCGCCGGATTGGGCGCGCGCGTGCCGGTCCAAACGATCACCCGCGTCAGGTCGACGCCTTGCGCCGCCATCGCGTCGAGCTCGTCCGCCGACCGCACGCCGACCGACACCATCAGCCGCGGATTGATCCGATGCGCCAGGATCGCGTTCTCGGCTGTGTTGGCGAGCAGCACGACATGGTCCTCCGCCCCGACCTCTTCGACCACACGCAAGATGTCGGCGATTGTGGTCGGCCGTTTGATGTCGAGCTGGGCGATCGAGCGGCCTTTGATGAAGGCGAGCGCCTCGGCCAAGCTCGGCGCCCGAAAGGCGGTGTCATCGCCGTCGGCGTCTTCCAGCGCGTAGCTTTGCACGCTTTGCAGCGTCTGCGCCGCGATCGGCCCCGTCCCGGTCGTTGTCCGATCGAGCGTGTCGTCATGCATCAGCGCCAATTGCCCGTCCGCCGTGGTGGCGATGTCGATCTCGACCAGCAAGGGCGCGTCCGCCAAACTATCGGCGATCGTCTCGATGGCGTTCTCCGGAAAGCCGTCCTCGGGCCCGCCGCGATGCGCGCTGACCAGGGTGGCTTTTTCGCGCAGCGCGCATTGGAAAAACGCTGGCAGTCCGCCCGGCGCGATCGCCAAAGGCAGAGCCGGGGCCGGCAGCGCGCCTTCACGCGTTGTCGCCCAGTCGCGCGCGCCCGAACAGCCGCCCGCCA
>DHHV01000007.1:10295-11072 GCA_002403455.1 Hyphomonadaceae bacterium UBA4763
GAACACCCCCCCGCCAGCAGCGCAATCGCCGCCATCCACCCGAAAACTTTGTTCATCAATGCCCCCCAACCGGTTTCGCGACGCCCGCTGGGGCTTCACCGCGCTGCTTCTCCCAATTTTTCGACGCGTTGCAAGCAGCGTTGGCGCTGCAGCGGCGATTTTGCTTCGACCATCCCGATCAAGGTTTCCCGGATGGGCCCCATCCCGGCAAAGCCGAGTATATTGCGCTCCAGCACTTTGACGCCATGGCTGCTGAAAATCGTCTGATAGATCAGCGCCGGCATGCCCATGGTCACGATCAGCCGCGCTGACTTGCCCTTGAATTTCTGCGTCCAGCCTTTGCCGTCCGCCGCTGGCGCGATGCCGAACCCGCCGGCCGTCAATTGCTCGAAAAACCCGCGCAGCAGCGCCGGCATGCCGCCGAGCCACAACGGAAACGCGATCACCACATGCTCGGCCGCGTCGAACGCCGCTCGCGCCGCCTCAAAGCCCGGCGGCGGTCCATTTTTCCAGTCGCCCGGCCGGCGCAGGATTGGAAAGTGCATGTCCGACAGATTGATCCGCGCGAGGTCATGGCCGCCGCGCATCGCCCCGCGCGCATAGGCGTCGCAGAGGGCGTTGATATAATGTTGCCGATCGGGATCGGGGTGGGCGTCAAGCAAGGCGATCGTGGTCATGGCGCAGGAAATCCTCCCGCTCCCGCAGATTTGGATCACGCCGGCTTTCCGCAGCGTGGCCGATTGCCGCAAGCTTGCGCTGGAGCGCCGGGCGAAAAAG
>DHHV01000061.1:0-5139 GCA_002403455.1 Hyphomonadaceae bacterium UBA4763
TAGTGGTTCTCCTGTTCCTGAAATTTGCACAATGGCGAAGCCGGAACGCGAAGCGAATGTCAGGAACGAACCACTCGTTGCGGGCGACATATAGCGGAAAGCGCCGCGCCACTTCGCCTCATAACGTCACGCAAAAAATGTATCGCGTAGAGCCGGTATAGCCGCTGGCAACCACCGGGCCTATGTCGGCTCATCAAACGGCAGCGTGTAGAGGAGTTCCCGAGGTCGACGCGACAATTAACGCGCAAACACTGCAAGATCGAAACAAGGTGGCGCCGCCGAGCGGGGACATGCTCAGCGGCGCCGGATAGGCCAATCCCGCAGGCTGGGTGGGGGGACGCACGCGGAGGGGCCTAACTTAACTTTTCGGACCACTTCAGCTCGCCGCGGACGGGAACCAATCGATCTCTAATATGACAATTCTATGGCGGGTTTTCCGATTTGCCAAGTGAAATTTTGGACGGAAATCGGTGCAAAACGTCACACCCCGTTGAGAATTGTTGACCGGCTCGTATGAATCCGCCGCCCGGCTTATTGCGTCGCTGCAGCAGAGAAGCGGCCCAAGGCGGCATCTATTCTTTCAATAGATAATTTCTCTAGCTTATAGCGCGCGGCCAATTGCTCGCCCGAAACATAAGCAACCTTCACTTGACCGCCATCAACATAGACAAGCATCTTCAAAGGTAGATCAAGCCCCGCCAACGGATTGGCCTGCATGACCGGCGTTCCGATGGCCGGATTGCCGAAAATGAACAAAGTCGATGGCTCGAGCGGTAAATTGACGCTCGCCGCGCCCGCCGCATGATCGACCAGAGCAACCAGCTTGGCGGGGCTCGCCTCGATCGCGGCTTTCAGTTTGGCGACAGTGTCGGCAAAGCTGTTTTTGCTGACGATGACGACAGGATCGGAATTGACGATCACCTTGACCTCCTGGGCAATGACGGGAGCTTGAGCGGGCGCGCCGATCGAAGCGCAGGCGGCGATTGCGCCAACCAGCGCAACGCTCATGGCGGCGGCGAATTTTGAGCCGATGAAGGACATTGAAAAACCTTTCATTTGACGCATGCGGCGACAAGCGACGCGCCGCTCGCCGCGATCGCTTCGCTGTGCCGTCAAGCTCGCCCTCACGTCCAGTCACCTTCCGGCGAGGCGCGAAGACAAGCCGCCAAACGAGGCATTTGACGCCAACCCGAGGGCCGTCCATGGAGACGACAAAGCGCTTCGGCGCGCCGCGTGTGATCGAGATGGAGGGGCGGATGGTCGAAACCATTTTCGTCGGCAAGGGCGAATCCGAACAGGTTTTGGTGCTGAAACGCGCCAATCGGCACGGCCTGATCGCCGGCGCGACCGGGACGGGCAAGACCGTCACCTTGCAAGTCCTTGCCGAGCACTTGTCCGAAGCCGGCGTGCCGGTCTTCGCCGCCGATGTGAAAGGCGACCTTTCCGGTCTCGCCGCGCCGGGATCGAGCGCCCATAAAGCCCATCCCAAATTGCAAGAACGCGCGGCGGGCATGGGTCTAGCCGATTATCCTTACAAACCGGCGCCAGTCGTGTTCTGGGACGTGTTTGGTGAAAACGGCCATCCGATCCGGGTGACGATCGCCGATATGGGCCCGGTTCTGCTGGCGCGGATTCTCGATTTATCGGACGCCCAAGAGGGCGCGCTGACGGTCGCTTTTCATTACGCCGATGAAGAAGGACTTTTGCTGCTCGATCTCAAAGATCTCAAAGCGCTGCTCACCCATTGCGCCAATGCGCGCGAGGAAATCAGCGCCAAATATGGCCTGGTCAGCCCGCAAAGCCTCGCCGCCATTCAGCGCGCGGTGTTGCAATTGGAAATGGAGGGGGCGGACGCGTTTTTCGGCGAGCCGGCGCTCGACCTCGAAGACTTTTTGCGCACGACGCGCGATGGCCGCGGTCTGGTCAATATTTTGGCGGCGGAAAAACTGATCGGCAAGCCGCGATTATATGCGACGTTCTTGCTGTGGATGATGTCGGAATTATTCGAAATGCTGCCGGAAGTCGGCGATCCCGATAAACCGGTATTGGTGTTTTTCTTCGATGAAGCGCATTTATTGTTCAATGACGCGCCCAAGCCCTTGCTGGAGAAAGTCGAACAGGTCGCGCGGCTGATCCGCTCCAAGGGCGTCGGCATTTATTTTGTGACGCAGCAGCCGCAAGATGTGCCCGAGACGATCCTGGCGCAATTGGGCAATCGCGTGCAGCATGCTTTGCGCGCTTATACCCCCACGGAAATGAAAGCGGTGAAGATCGCCGCCCAAAGCTTTCGCAACAATCCGGCCTTTGATGAAGTGGAGGTCTTGCAGCAATTGGGCGTCGGCGAGGCCCTGGTCTCGTTTCTGGATGGAAAAGGCGTGCCGACGATTGTCGAGCGCGCGCTGATCCGGCCGCCGCAATCGCGGCTCGGGCCGTTGACGGCGGAAGAGCGCCGGCAAATCCGCGCCGATAGCCCGATCGGGACGCGCTATGATCGGGTCAAAGACCGGGAATCGGCCTATGAAATCCTCGAAGCGCGCGCCGCGAAAGCGGCCGAGGCGGCCGAAGCCGCCGCCCGCGACGAGGCCCGCGAAAAACAGGCGCGCGAGCGCGACGCCCCCGCCAGGCGCCCCGCCCGACGCGCGACGTCCGCCGGGGTTTTTGATGCGTTCTTAAAGACCGCAACGCGCGAAGTGACCCGTTATGTCGTGCGCGGGGTCATGGGCACGCGCCGGCGCCGCTGAGCCAAAAGGACTGCCGATGTCGTCGGATGGACGCACTCTCACGCAATTGGGCGCGCAGGTGACGGCGCCGACCTCGCCCGAGGCGGCCGTGCTCGAACGCGCCGCCAACCCGCATCCCGGCGCGCTTTATCTCGTGCGCTTTGCCGCGCCGGAATTTACCTCGCTTTGCCCGGTGACGGGCCAGCCGGATTTTGCGCATTTGGTGATCGATTACGTCCCGGCCGACTGGATCGTCGAAAGCAAAAGCCTGAAATTATTTCTGGGCGCCTTTCGCAATCACGGCGCCTTTCACGAAGACTGCACGCTGATGGTGGCCAAGCGGATTGTCGCGGCGATCGCGCCTGTGTGGCTGCGGATCGGCGGCTATTGGTACCCGCGCGGCGGCATCCCGATCGATGTGTTCTGGCAAACGGGCGATCCGCCGCATGGGTTGTGGCTCCCCGACCAGGGCGTTGCGTCTTATCGGGGAAGGGGGTAGTTCTGGACCTTCAATTAGCCAAATGGAGGTGGGGAGTGGGCAAAAAATTGGGGACTATCTTCCATATTTTCTTTGTCATGATTTCAGTTTCCTTTTTTATTTACTTTTTTTCCAGCGGAATAAAATGTGGAAATAGTGCTCCAATTTGTAAATATGATTTATTAAAACCACTTTGTTGTGTTGATGTGTTCAAGTTTGAAATTTGGCTAGCTACAATACTAGGGACGTTATTTTATGGATTTATTTTAATTATAAATCAGGTATTCAAAAAAATAAATTTTGAACATAGAAACGGCATTTTAAATATCCAATTTGCGCTACAAATAAAAATAGTAAACGAAATTCGTTCTGAAGTAACACGGGAGCAAATATTTTATGTCGATAAGGCTGGTGTCAACGCTTATCGCACGTACATGGCATGCGACGCGCCGCAAGGGTCAATAGACTTTGATTCACTCAATGCGGAACCAAGTCCATTTGGTGACCTTAAGTCAGTGAGGATATTTTTGACACGTTTAGATACTCCATTAAAATATATTGAATTTATTGATAAAATTGAAAATGAATTTCAGCACTCGCAAATCGCACGCATTATCCCAACAAATATAATTATTTTGTTCAATCATTTATTCAATGCGGTCCCGCTTGTGCGCCTTTACCGCCGGCACTTCACAATATTTTACAATAACGAACATTTTAATAGCGTAAATTTTCAAACACTTCAATCTACAATATTTCATGGAACGAACGTCAAAATGAAACTTTTAGTTCCCAACACATTGTCTACACGAATTGCCAAAGTCGAGGTGATAAAATTTAGCAATAACGCTGCTTCCATTTTCAATGTTAATAGGCGGCTTTCAGAGCAAACAGGTTTCGTTGAATACTTTGTTCATGAGAAAAATCTAATCGGCGAGAGTTTGCAATTACGATGGTATGTTAACGATGGCCCGGCCTCTTCAACAACATCTTAGCGCTTAGGCGGATGACCACCCCTCAAGAGTTTTATCACGGTGCCTGCCCCTGCACCCCCGCAATATCCACCGGCGTCTGCTCCGCCAGCGCCGCCGCTTCGCGCCGCTCATAAGCGCGCGCCAACGACATGTAAGGCGACACCCAGGCCCAGCGGTTTGAGCCCATATTCTGCTTGATTTCGAAATGCAGATGGAACGTCGTCGGCGTGGTTCCAAAGAAGTTCGACAAATAACCGATCATCTGGCCTTTGGCGACCGCGTCACCCGTCTTGACCTGCAGCCGCGTCATATTGAGATGCAGATACCGATAAATACGGCCATTCGCCGTCAGGTCGACGGTGAACGAACCGACATTCGAGATAAACCCGTCATCGACCGCGACGACTTCATAGAGATTATGCTCGGCCTGCGGCAGCGCGCGCATCCGTCGGCAGCCGGCGGCGTCGCCGGCGCGGATATCGACGCCTTGGTGAATGCGGGTTGACGGGCAATTGAGCGAGGACCGCTCGCGCGAGCGCGTCTCGCAAAAATTGTCCCGCCACGGATAGTCATAATTGCGCGCGTCGCATTGGTCGCCGCCCGCCGCGCCGCCGCCCGGATTATGCACTTGCGAGCCCAGAATCGCGCGGGCGCGCCGCACCGGAAAGACGATGTCCGGCGCGTAAATGGTCTCATCCGCAACGCCTTGGCCAGTATTGGGCAAAAGCTGTCCCGGCGGATGATAGGCAAAGCCGTTGGGCCCCAGCCGAACCGCCAGCGGGTCCGGAATTGGTTCCGGCGTCGGCGCGGGCGCAGGTTCTGGTTGCGGCGCCGGGTCTGGCTGAGGCGCCGGCTCCGGCGCCGGTTCGGGGGAAGGCTCGGGCGCAGGCGTCGGAATTGCATCGGTCGACGGCTCGGGAGCGGGCTCAGGCGTCGGCGCGGGCTCAGGCGTCGGCGCGGGCTCAGG
>DHHV01000061.1:5450-5637 GCA_002403455.1 Hyphomonadaceae bacterium UBA4763
AGGCGTCGGCGCGGGCTCAGGATCGATATTTGGCTCACCCGGTGGCGGCGCGTCCGGCGCGGTTTCACCGCCCGCACCATTCGGATCGCCGCTGTCAGGCGCATCCTCGCCCGGCGCTGCAGGATCACTTCCGCCTGGACTTGGCGCAGGATCGCCCTGGTCATTTGCCGGCGGGCTGGGCGGCGCC
>DHHV01000052.1:0-13212 GCA_002403455.1 Hyphomonadaceae bacterium UBA4763
GGGTTGGCGAAGATGGGGTGAACCCCATCGAGCCGGGCCAACGCCGCCGACCGCGCTCAGGAAAAGTGTCGGCGGTTTTCGGCCCGGAGCGCGGTCTAACTCCTTGTATCGTCGCATTTTTCGGCCAAACGATCGCGGGACGATCGTTTTGAAAATGCGACGCACGGAAATGAGCCGCACAGGGCGGGAAGCAATTATTTCATTATATCAATGGTTAATCTCCTGATGGCGGCGGGGTGCTTTTTGGTCCGGGGTTCGTCGCGCCGCTGGCCGGTATGTCAAAACGGGCGGCGCGACGCTTCTGCCCCGACCCCAAAATCCCGCCCGTCGCGGCCAACGAGCCATCTTCAACAGCCTGCTACAGCGCTTGATTTGCCGGCCGATTTCGACTCTGTGGCGCGACGCGCGCGCCGATCATGGCGATAGGCGACGCACTTGTTTTGACGCGCTTTGCCGTGATGGATGAACAGATGGATGTAATGGTGATCGTCGCGGCGGGCCAAGGCGTGCGCGCCGGCGGGTCAGAGCCCAAGCAATATCAACGCATTGCCGGCAAGCGCGTGCTCTATTGGTCGGTGGATGCGGCCCTTGCCCATCCGAGCCTGTCGGCGGTGATCATCGTCACCTCGGCCGAGAAACTGCCGGAAATCACAGCCGATTATGACAAGCGGGCGCGGGTGATCGTCGGCGGAGCAACGCGCACGCAATCGGTGCGGGCGGGACTCGCAGAGGCGGCGCGGCTCGGGCCTGTGCGGCGGGTGCTGATCCATGACGCGGCGCGTCCGGGCTTGAGCGAGCGGATGATCGATCGGCTGCTGGCGGCGTTGGAAACCCATGAGGGAGCGGCGCCGTTTTTGCCAGTCGATGACGCGCTGAAGCGCGCTGACGCAGAGTCATGCGTCGAAGCCGATGTCGAGCGGGCGGGCCTGATGCGGGTGCAGACCCCGCAAGCCTTTCGCTTTGAGCCGCTGGCGCGCGCTTATGCAGCATTGGCCCCTGATGCGGCGCTGGCGGACGACATTGCGGTCTTGCGTGGGGCAGGCGGTCGCGTGCATTTGGTGCCTGGCGAGGCTGAATTGATGAAGATCACCCATCCGCGCGATTTTGAGATCGCCGAGCGTTTATTGGCGCCGGTCGCCATGGTCCCGCGCGTCGGCTCCGGCTTTGACGCGCATCGGTTCTGCGCGGGGAGTTTCGTGACGCTGTGCGGGGTGCAGATCCCCCATAATGCCGGGCTGCTTGGTCATTCGGACGCCGACGCCGGCTGGCATGCGCTGACCGATGCGATTTTGGGCGCCCTCGCCATGGGCGATATCGGTGATCATTTTCCGCCCTCCGATCCGAAATGGAAAGGGGCGAGCTCGGACAAGTTCTTGAAATTCGCGGTGGATTTGGTCGCGGCGCGCGGCGGGCGGCTGGTGCATTGCGACATCACCCTGATTTGCGAGCGCCCGCGCATCAAGGCTCATCGCGCGGCGATGCGCCAGCGCACGGCCGAGGTGACCGGGCTGGCGCTCGATGCGATCAGCGTCAAGGCGACGACGACCGAGGAAATGGGCTTTACCGGGCGCCAAGAGGGACTGGCGGCGCAGGCCAATGCGACGATCCTGCTGCCGCCATGAGCAGCCATGACTTGGCGCAAGCGGTGATCGCCGCGGCGGACCGCAAGAAATTGCGGATCGGGACGGCGGAAAGCTGCACGGGCGGATTGGTCGCCGGCGCGCTGACGGCGGTGGCCGGCTCATCCAGCGTCATGGAAGGCGGCGTCGTCAGCTATTCCAATCGGCTGAAGGAAGAATTGCTTGGGGTCGATCCGGCGTTGATCGCCGCGCATGGCGCGGTCAGCGCAGAGGTGGCGTTGGCGATGGCGCAAGGGGCGCTGGCGCGGCTGGGGATTGCCGCGGCGGTGTCGATCACCGGCATTGCCGGGCCTGGCGGCGGCAGCGTGGAGAAGCCGGTCGGCCTTGTGTATTTTTGCGCGCTGGGGCCGGCCGGGGCGTTTCCGGCGCGGCGGGAGTTTGGCGCAATCGGGCGCGATGCGGTGCGCGCGGGAAGCGTTGACGAGGCCCTAAGCTTGCTGCTCGCCGCGATTGGCGCGGATTAGCGGGCTGTTAGCTGTTAGCCCATGGCGCGCAAAGCGGCCTGGGCGGCGCTTAGCCGGGCGATCGGCACTCGATAAGGCGAGCACGAGACGTAATCGAGGCCGACGCTCTCAAAAAACGCGATCGAAGCGGGATCGCCGCCATGTTCGCCGCAGACGCCGATTTTCAGCGTGCTTTTGGTCGCGCGCCCGCGCTGGAAGGCGATGCGGACGAGATCGCCGACGCCGGTTTGATCGAGGCTCGCAAACGGGTCTTTTTCAAAGACGCCCTGCTGCAAATAGGCGTTGAGGAAGCGGCCGGCGTCGTCGCGGCTGATGCCGAGCGCGGTTTGCGTCAAATCATTGGTGCCGAAGCTGAAAAACTCGGCCTCATGGGCGATCTCATCGGCGCGCAACGCGGCGCGCGGCAATTCGATCATCGTGCCGATTTGATAAGGCGTGGTGACGCCGGTTTCTTGGGCGACGGATCGGCCGACCTCGGTGATCAATTTGCGCAGGATCTCCAATTCGCGGCGCGTGGCGATCAGCGGCACCATGATCTCCGGGCGCGGCATTTTGCCGGTGCGGCGGAAAACGCCGACCGCCGCCTCGAAGATCGCCCGCGCCTGCATTTCGTAGATTTCCGGAAACGTCAGCGCGAGGCGACAGCCGCGATGGCCGAGCATCGGGTTGACTTCGTGCAATTCCTTGGCGCGCGTCATGAGGGCCGCAGCCGAAACGCCGGTGCTGCGCGCAATGTCGGCGACGTCTTCCTCCGAATGCGGCAGGAATTCATGCAAAGGCGGGTCGAGCAGACGGATCGTGCAGGGCAGACCTTCCATGATCTCAAAGATTTCTTCGAAATCTTGGCGCTGGATCGGCAGCAATTTGGAAAGAGCGGCGCGGCGGCCCTCAACAGTGTCGGCGAGGATCATTTGCCGGACGATGGCGATGCGCTGATCGTCGAAGAACATGTGCTCGGTGCGACAAAGGCCGACGCCTTCGGCGCCGAAGCTGCGGGCGACCTGCACGTCGCGCGGGGTCTCGGCATTGGCGCGCACCGCCATGCGTCGCGCCTTGTCGGCCCAGCCCATGAGATGGGCAAAATCGCCGGTCAATTCCGGCTCGATCATCCGCACCGCGCCCAGCATGACCTCGCCCGAAGAGCCGTCAATGGTGAGGATCTCGCCTTCGCCGATCTCGCGACCGCGCACGGTCAGCGTTTTGGCATGGTCATAGACGCGCATTTCACCGGCCCCGACCACGCAAGGGCGCCCCATGCCGCGCGCGACAACCGCCGCATGGCTGGTCATGCCGCCGCGCGAGGTCAGAACGCCTTTGGCGGCGTGCATGCCGTGAATGTCTTTGGGGTCGGTCTCGTCGCGCACCAGGATGACGGCGATGCCGGCGGCGGCGCGTTTTTCGGCTTCTTCGGCGCTGAAGACGATCTGGCCAGTGGCGGCGCCAGGGCTGGCGGGGAGGCCTTTGGTCAGCAGATCGCGTTTCTGGTCCGGCGCAATGGTCGGATGCAGCAATTGATCAAGGCTTTGCGGGTCGATCCGCAGGACCGCGTCGCGCTCGGAAATCAAGCCCTCGCGGGCCATATCGACGGCGATTTTCAGCGCGGCGGGCGTTGTGCGTTTGCCATTGCGGGTCTGCAGCATGTAGAGCACGCCGCGCTCGACCGTGAACTCGATGTCCTGCATGTCGCGATAATGGGCTTCCAGCCGATCGGCGACCGCGCGCAATTGCTGGTAGACCGCTGGCATCGCCTCTTCCATCGAGGGCTCGCGCGCCCCGACCAAAGCGCGGGCTTCGGCGGTGATCGGAATGGGCGTGCGAATGCCGGCGACGACGTCTTCGCCTTGCGCATTGGGCAAAAACTCGCCGAAAAAGGATTTGGCGCCGGTATTGGGATCGCGGGTGAAGGCGACGCCCGTCGCCGAGGTCTCGCCGAGATTACCGAACACCATGGATTGGATGTTGACGGCCGTGCCCCAGCTTTCGGGAATGTCGTTGAGGCGGCGATAGGTCTTGGCGCGATCATTCATCCAGGAGGCGAACACTGCTCCGATCGCGCCCCATAATTGCGCGCGCGGTGATTGCGGGAAGGGCTCGCCGGTCGCTTTGGCGACCATGGCTTTATAGCGGGAGATGACCTGGCCCCAATCCTCGGCGCTTAAGGCGGTATCAAGCCGCAGATCGTGGCGTTCTTTATATTCATCGAGGATCATCTCGAATTTTTCATGGGCGATCCCTAGGACGACTTGCCCATACATTTGAATGAAGCGGCGATAGGAATCGAACGCGAAGCGCCGATCGCCCGACAAGGCGGCAAGGCCGTCGGCGGTCTCGTCATTCAGACCTAAATTCAGCACGGTATCCATCATGCCGGGCATGGAAGCGCGCGCGCCGGAGCGGACCGAGACCAAAAGCGGATTGGATTTGTCGCCGAAAATTTTGCCGGTTTCGCTTTCGAGGTCTTTCAAGGCAAGGTCAACGCGGTCGGCGAGACCTTCCGGATAACGGCGGTTCTGGGCGTAATATTGATTACATACAGCGGTCGTGATGGTGAAACCGGGCGGGACCGGCAAACCAAGCTTGCACATTTCGGCGAGATTGGCGCCCTTGCCGCCCAAGAGGTTGCGCATGGAGGCGTCGCCGTCGGCGCCGCCAGGACCAAATCGAAAAACTGAGCGATCCGCAATCATTCCAAGCCCTTCGGCCATAGACCCACCCTATCCTTCGATCTTGGAGAAATCGGCGATCTCGGACGCCAACGCCCGAATATTCGCCAGCAGACCCAGCCTCTTTGAGCGGATATCAGGATCGTCGGCATTGACAACTAGATCGGCGAAAAACGCATCGATAGGCTGGCGAAGCGCGGCGAGCGCGGCGAGCGCATCGGCTGGCTGGTCGGCGTCGAGCGCCGCTTTGAGGCGCGGCTGGGCGTCGGCGATCGCGGCGGCCAAGATGCGTTCCAGCGGATGGGCAAATTGGGTCGGGTCGACCGATGATGGCGCAAAGGTCGTGGCGTCGCGCTTTTCTTCGGCGCGTAATATATTACCGGCGCGTTTAAGGCCTGCCACGAGATTGGCGCCAGTGGCGGCGTCCAAAGCCGCCGCCAAAGCGTTGGTCGCGACAAAGAGTTGAAAAACATCATCGCGGGCCCCGGCAAAGGCCGCCTCAATAATGTCGGGACGCAGGCCGCTGTCGCGCAGCCAAACTTTCAATCGGTCAAAGATGAACGCTTTGACGGGCGGTTGTGTCCAGACGCTGAGCGGCAAACGGGTTTGGCCGTCGATCAAAATGCGCATGATCCCGAGCGCGGCGCGGCGCAGCGCAAAAGGACGGGGGGAGCCGGTCGGCGCCGCCCCGATCGACCAAAAGCCGTTCAACGTATCGAGCTTGTCGGCGAGCGCGATCAGCTTGCCGAGCGGGGTGTCCGGCGTCGGGTCCTTGGGGCCGAGCGGGCGGTAATGGTCGCGGATCGCCGCGGCGATGGCGGCCGGCGCGCTGTGCGCTTGCGCGTAATAGCCGCCCATGACGCCTTGCAATTCGGGGAACTCGCCGACCATTTCGGTGACGAGGTCGAGCTTGCACAAGGTTGCGGCGCGCGCGGCCATCGCGGGGTCGACGGCAAAAGCGGGCGCCAAGCGCTGCGCCAGATCGGCGATGCGAGCGACCTTGTCGCTCATCGTGCCGAGCTTTTCGTGAAACACCAGTTTTTGTAATTTTTCGCGGCGGTCCGGCGCATCGAGCGGGCTCGCTTTGTCGAGCGCCCAGAAATAGGCGGCGTCCTTGAGGCGCGCCGTCAAGACTTTTTGGTTACCGGCCAAGATTTTGGCGCCGCCATCCTTGGGGATGATATTTGCGATCGCGACGAAATGCGGGGCGAGGCGCCCTGTCGCGGGGTCGTTGACGCTAAAGAACTTCTGATGGGTGCGCATCGAGGTGGCGATCACCTCCGCCGGCAGGCTCAAAAATTCCGGCGCGATGTCGCCCAACAAGGCGTGCGGCCATTCGACAAGGCCCGTCACTTCGTCGAGCAGCGCCTCATCGGGGCGCAAAGCCAGTCCTTTTCCCGCGCAGATCGCTTCGGCTTGTTCCTGGATTCGGGCGCGGCGTTCGGCGCGATCGGCCAGCACAAAACGCGCGCGCAAGGCGGCGCGATAATCAAACCCGGGTTCGATCAGGGCTGGCGCGGGCGCCAAAAAGCGGTGCCCTAAAATGTGCGGCGCGCAAGGAAGGCCCAATTCCGACAAATCAAGTGCGGCGTCATCGAACCAGGCCAAGACATTGGTGATCGGCCGCACCCAAAGCCGCGACTCAGCCCCGCTGCGCATGGATTTGGGCCAGGGAAAGGCAGCGAGAAGGCTCGCAATCGCTTTGGGCAGGAGCTCGGTTGTGGCAAGGCCGGCTTTGCGGGTCTTGGCGAGATAAAACCCGCCTTTGTCGTCGGGGACGATCTCGGCCTCAGAAATGTCATCGAGGCCGGCGCTGCGGAGAAAGCCGGCGATCGCGCCCTGCGGCGCGCCGACGCGCGGGCCTTTGCGTTCGTCGATCCGATCGGCTTGACGCGCGGGCAGATCGTCAATCTCGACCGCGAGCCGGCGCGGGGTTGAAAAGCTGCGCAAGCCAAAGCCGCTAAAGCCTGCGTCGGTCAAAAACCCGCCGAGCAGACGGCGAAGGTCTTCTTCGGCCCGCGCTTGCATGCGCGCGGGGATTTCTTCGCTGGCGATTTCAATAAGAGCCGACGGCATGACCAATCCTTTGTTCGCCGCAGAAATCCGGCTCGGCGCGGGCTGTCAATGGTTGGCGTGGCGGGGCAAGCCAATTGCTGGATCGAGCCTGCCGACCGCTCGGCAATGCTTGCCCAATTGTGATTTTGCACAAAGCGGCTTTCATGGTTAACGCAGCGCCCCTGCGGAAATGGCGGCGCGACGCTGGCGGATCCGAGAATTGGTTTTGGCAATTGGACGGAAAGTCGCAGCGATAAAGTACTGTTGATGAACGGAAAAATGAGGTAAGTTTCCGGACTTGATCATTGGTGGTGCGGATCGCGTCGCGCGTCCAAGCCGCCATGGGTCATGTGTTAAGCAGTCGCGTTGGGGGCGTTTCAGGCTAATCGCGATAGGGAAATCTTAATGATTTCAGATATTCTTCGTCACATGCAGCGCACGGCGCGCAGCGTTAAGTCGTCGGTGGCGAGCGTGTTTTATACTCAACCGAATACCGGAGCGGAACGTTTTGCCGGGCATATTCTCGGCGTGACGGTATGCGTGGCGACGGTCGCGGCGGCGATGCCGTTCGTTCAAAAGCGCGCGCAGACCCAGCGCGACACGGCCGATTGGCGCGAGCGGGCGATTGCGTTCCAAACCGCCGAGCCGGATGTTGGGTTTGGCCCTATCGAGGCCGGCTGGCGCGGGCAGGCGGAATTGGTCGTGGCGCAGAACCTTGATGCAGAAAAATCGGCCCCGGCCCTTGATCGCGCCGCTTTGCGCGACGTGCAATCTTTTACCGCCGTGCATTATCGGGCCGCCAAAAAGCGCGCCGACGAACGCGATTGCTTGGCCGAGGCCATTTATTACGAAGCGCGCGGCGAGAGTCGCCTTGGCCAATTGGCGGTCGCCGATGTGGTGCGCAATCGAGTAAACAACCCGAATTTCCCCTCGACCTTTTGTGAAGTGGTCTATCAGGGGTCGGAGCGCTCGACCGGTTGCCAATTCACCTTCACCTGTGACGGATCGCTGGCGCGCGAGCCGCGCGGCGAGGCCTGGCGGCGGGCGCGGCAAGTGGCGAATTTGGTGGTGATGAATACGGGCGCGAGCGTTACCCGTCGCGCGACCCATTATCACACAACGGAAGTGAACCCGGTTTGGTCCGCCAATCTCGTGCAGACGGCGGCGATCGGCGCGCATATTTTTTATCGCTTCCCGAACCGGGCGGAAAAGCGCGAATTGGAGGCGCAGGCGGTGTTGGCGAGCGCTGAGCCCTTCCCAACATTGGATTAATCGACGCGTCTTTTTAGGCCGCCTTGCCGGCAAGGGCGGCTTTCGCCGCCGCCTCTTTGGCGGTGACATGAGCAAAACGCGCAATCGATTGGGGCCACTCCGCCAGCAAGGCTTTGACGCGCGGCGCGGCGGTTGCGGTTGCATGCCCGTCCAGAAGCGCTTTCAGGCGCGCGGCGGCCGTTTCGCCGACAGGGTGGATTTCCACGGTCTCCGGGTTGAGCAGGCGCGCGAGATCGCCGATCTCGCCGAGCAAGAAGGCTTCGCCGCCGGTCATGCCGGCCCCGAAATTCTCGCCAATCGCGCCCAAGATCGCGACCGCGCCACCGGTCATATATTCGCAGCCATTCGCCCCGCAGCCATGCACGACGGCGCGGGCGCCGGAATTGCGCACCGCGAAGCGCTCGCCGGTCCGCCCCGCCGCGTATAAGGCGCCAGACGTCGCGCCATAAAGGCAGGTATTGCCCAAAATCGCATCGTCCTCGGCGCCGGCAAGGCGCGCAGGGCGGGGCCGGACGATGACATGCGCGCCGCTCAAGCCCTTGCCGACATAATCATTGGCCTCGCCAACCAGATCGAGCCGCAAGCCGCGCACGGCGAAGGCGCCGAGACTTTGGCCGGCTGTTCCCTCCAAATGCACGGTCAGGCGATCGGCCGGCGCGCCTTCGGGCCCAAAAGCGCTGAGAATATGGGCCGAAATCCGCGCGCCGATGCTGCGGTGATGGTTGCTCACGGCGTAATGCAATTCGGTGCGGGCGCCGCGCGCCAAAAACGCTTCGCAATCGCTGAGAATGCGCTCATCAAGGCCCGGCGGCGGCTCGAGGCGCTGGGGGGAGGCGCGGCAGGCCGGCAAATCGCTCTCCACCCGCACCAGCACGGAATTGAGGTCGAGATCATCGAGATGGGCGCCGCCGCGCGACACCTGGCGTAGCAAATCGGTGCGGCCGATGATCGCTTCGAGACTGCGGGCGCCGAGTTTGGCCAGCAAAGCGCGGACGTCTTCGGCCAGATATGTCATCAGCGCGATGACCTTTTCCGCCGAGCCGGTAAAGCGGGCGCGCAATTTTTCGTCCTGCGTGCAAACCCCGACCGGGCAGGTGTTGGAATGGCATTGGCGCACCATCAAACAACCCATCGCGAGCAGGCTGGCGGTGCCGATGCCAAATTCCTCCGCCCCCAGGATCGCCGCGATGACGATGTCGCGGGCGGTGCGCAAGCCCCCATCGGTGCGCAAGCGGACGCGATGGCGCAGATTGTTGAGGGTGAGGACTTGGTGGGCTTCGGAGAGGCCCAATTCCCACGGCGAGCCGGCAAATTTGATCGAGCTTTGCGGCGAAGCGCCAGTGCCGCCGACATGGCCGGAAATGGCGATCACATCGGCTTGGGCCTTGGCGACGCCGGCCGCGACGGCACCGACGCCGGCTTGCGCCACCAATTTGACGGCGATTTCGGCGCGCGGGCTGATCTGCTTCAGATCATGGATCAGCTGCGCCAGATCTTCGATCGAATAGATGTCATGATGCGGCGGCGGCGAGATCAGCGTGACGCCGGGCGTTGCGTGACGCAGCGAGGCGATCAAATCGGTGACCTTAAAGCCCGGCAATTGGCCGCCTTCGCCGGGCTTGGCGCCTTGCGCGATCTTGATCTCGATCTCGCGGCATTGGTTGAGATATTCGGCGGTAACGCCAAATCGCCCGGAGGCGACTTGTTTGACGGCCGAGTTCATATCATCGCCATTGGCGAGCGGGCGATAGCGGGCGCGGTCCTCGCCGCCTTCGCCGGAAATGGATTTGGCGCCGATCCGGTTCATCGCGACATTGAGCGCGCCATGCGCTTCGGGGGAGAGCGAGCCGAGCGACATGCCGGGCGTGACGAAGCGACGGCGCAAGGCGTTGACGTTTTCCACCTCGCTGAGCGGAATGGGCGCGGCGCGCGGCGCAAAATCAAGCAGATCGCGGATTTGGATTGGCTTTTGGTCGGAAAGCGCTTTGGTGTAGGCGTCAAAGGCGGCGCGATCGCCCTCGGTGACCGCTTTTTGCAGCAAATGGATGACTTTGGCTTCCCAGGCATGGGGGGCGCCGCGCTGGCGCTGACGGTAAAAGCCGCCAATGGCAAGGCGCGGGCGATCGCTCTCCCAGGCGGCGCGGTGCTGGGCGATGGCGGCTTGCGCGAGGCCCTGCAGGCCGATGCCGGAAATCCGGGCGTTCATGCCGGGGAAATAATCATCAACCAGCGCGCGCGAGAGGCCCAAAGCTTCGAAATTGCAGCCGCCGCGATAAGAGGCGATCACCGATATCCCCAGTTTGGATAGAATTTTGAGCAGGCCCGCTTCGATCCCGCGCTTGAAGTTCAAGGCGGCCTGTTCGGGGCTGGCGACGGCGAAGGCGCCGCGCGCTTGCGCCGCCGTGAAGGCGTCTTGGGCGAGATAGGCGTTGACGGCAGTGGCGCCGATGCCGACCAGCACGGCAAAAGCGTGGGCGTCCAGGCAATCGCCGGCCTCGACGATCAGCGAGCAGGACGAGCGTAAGCCCCGCCGCACCAAATGGCTATGCACCGCGCCGATGGCGAGCGCCGAGGGGATCGCCACGCGGTCTGGCCCGCTCAACCGATCGGAAATCGCCAATTCGCAATGGCCCTTGGCCCGCACGGCGGCTTCGGCCTCGGTCCGCAAGCGCTCTAAAGCGGCGCGCAACGCTTCTCCGGCTTGGTCGAGATCGTCGGGGGCCGAAAAACAAGCGGTGAGCCGGACGAGGCGATCGCCCAAGATCGGCTCGATCCGCCTCATCATGCCATTGGTCAGCACCGGGCTGTCGAGCACGAGGACCTCGTCCGACATTTCGCCTTGGGCGAGAATATTGCCAAGGTTTTTGAAGCGCGTCTTCAGGCTCATCACCCGATCTTCGCGCAAGGGATCGATCGGCGGATTGGTGACCTGTGCAAAACCTTGCCGGAAAAAATGGAACAGCGGCCGGTGGCCCTCCGATAATACCGCCAGCGGGGCGTCGTCGCCCATCGAGCCGATCGCTTCCTTGCCGGTTTCGGCGAGCGGGCGCAGGATGGTTTCGAGGTCCTCGTGGCTGACGCTAGCCGCGATCAGCCGCCGATCAAGCGCTTCGCCGTCATGAAAAGCGGGCTCTGGCCCCGGGCCGATTTCGGCTTCGAGATTGCGCACCCGCTCGAGCCAAGCGCCATAGGGCGCTTTGCGCGCCAATTGATCGATCAAGGCGTGGTCGTCGTAAAAGCGCTGCTCGGCGAAATTGACCCCGATCATGCGGCCGGCGGCGATTTGGCCGCGCTTGGCGATGCGCTCATCCGTAAAGCCGTAGAGGCCCGCTTCCGAACCGACGCCGATCAGACCATCTTCGGTCAGCTCATAGCGCAGCGGCCGAAGGCCATTGCGGTCGAGCCCGGCAACCGCCCAATCGCCGTCATGGATGACCAGCGCCGCCGGGCCGTCCCACGGCTCCATCACCGAAGCGCAGAAATGATAGAGGTCGCGCTGGTTCTGCGGCATCTCCACCGCTTTTTGCCAGCTTTCCGGCACCAGGAGCGCCTTGGCCATCGGCGCTGAGCGACCGGCGCGGACCAGTAATTCATAGACATTGTCGAGCGCGGCGCTGTCCGAGCCGAAGGGCTGGATGATCGGTTTGACGTCGGTCTGATGGGCCGCAAAGGCTTGGCTCGCCATCTTGATTTCGTGGCTGCGCATCCAATTCACATTGCCCTTCAGCGTGTTGATCTCGCCATTGTGGGCGAGCAGGCGGAAGGGCTGGGCAAGACGCCATTGAGGGAAAGTGTTGGTCGAATAGCGCTGGTGGAACAGCGCGATTTTGGACACAAAGCTTGGATCGCGCAAATCGGGATAAAAGGCGTCGATCTGATCGGCGAGGAACAACCCTTTATAAACGACGGTTTCGGCTGATAGCGAACAAATATACAGCTCGGTAAGATTTTGCGCCAAAGCGCGGTTCTCGATGCGTCGGCGGGCCAGGAACAAAACCCGCTCGATCTCGGCGCCGGCGCGGTTTTGCGGGTCATAGAACAAGACCTGCTCGATTTCGGGGCGGGTGGCGTTGGCCTTGGCGCCGATGACGCTGGGGTCGACCGGCACTTGGCGCCAGGAATAGATCCGAAAGCCAAAACGGATGATCTCGCTTTCGACGATGGCGCGGGCGGCCTCTTGGCCGGCAAGATCGGTGCGCGGCAAAAAAACTTGGCCGATGAACACTTTGGCGGCGCGCACTTCATCGCCGCCCTTGACGACTTGGGCGTGGAAAAAGCCTTGGCAGGCGTCGAGCCGCAAGCCGGCGCCGTCGCCGGTCTTGCCATCCGCATCGACCGCGCCGCGATGTTTGACGCCGCGCAAGGCGTGCAAGGCCGCTTCGACGACATCGCGGCGTGGGGCGCCATCGATCGCGGCGACGAAGCCGACGCCGCAGGCGTCACGCTCGATCGGGTCGATCAAGCGATCGTCATGCAACGCGCCGGCGTTGACCAGGCGGCGCAGATTGGCTTGAAATTGCGCGTAATCGGTCATCGATCGTCTCTCGTCAGGCGGCCGCGCGGGCGTTGCCGGCGCGGCGCGAAGGGCCGCTTTCGCTTAAAACCTGATGCATGGCGGCGGCGGCGATTTGGCCATCGCGGATCGCCCAGACCACGAGGGAGGCGCCGCGCACAATGTCGCCGGCGGCGTATACCCCGGGCGCGCTGGTCGCCATGGTCTCGCCATCGGCGCGGATCAGGCCGCCGTGCGTCAAGGCAAGATCGGGCGCGCGCCAGTTTTGCGCCAAGTCTTCGGCGTCATAGCCGAGTGCCGGAATGACGAGATCGGCTTCCAGCGCAAAGCCCGCGCCAGGAACCGGGGCCAACGCGCCGCGCTGCTTCGCGCCCGCAGCGGGACACATCGTTTGCGCGGCGACGCCCTCCACGCCGCTTTTGCCAAAAATCAGGCCGGTCGGCGCGGCTTCGAACACAAAACGCACGCCTTCTTCTTCGGCGCAGACGACTTCGCGGCGCGAGCCCGGCATGTCGGCGCGGCTGCGGCGATAAAGGCAGGTAACAGAGCTTGCCCCTTGGCGAACCGCGGTGCGCACGCAATCCATCGCGGTGTCGCCGCCGCCA
>DHHV01000052.1:13517-19567 GCA_002403455.1 Hyphomonadaceae bacterium UBA4763
CGGGGCGGTCCCCCCCCCGCCAATGACAACGACGCGGCGCCCCTGCGCCGAATTGGCTTGCGCTTGCGCCGGCGCTTCGTCCAAGACGGCCCGCGTCGCCGCAATCAAATAATCCATCGCCGGGATAACCCCGGTTTGCGTTTCGCCGGCAAGCTCGAGCCGGCGCGCCCGATAAACGCCAGGCGCGGCCAGCACGGCGTCATAATCGCTGCGCAAGCTGTCGAACGACCGATCGCGGCCGATCTCGCATTGCAGAATAAACCGCACCCCGCCTTCGATCAGCCGGTCGATGCGCCGGGCGACGACGCGTTTGTCCAATTTGAAATTCGGAATGCCGTAGGTGAGGAGCCCACCGGCCCGGTCGTGGCGGTCAAAGACGTCTGTCTCATAGCCCTCGCGGCGGAGCCTTTCAGCGGCGGCGAGCCCGGCCGGCCCCGCGCCGATAATGGCGATGCGCCGCGCGCGCGGCGGTCCCGCTTTTAATGGCGCGACCCAGCCCGATTCCCAGGCGCGATCAGTGATATGCCGTTCGACCGCGCCGATCGTCACCGCGCCATGACCCGATTGCTCGATCACGCAGGCGGCTTCGCAGAGGCGGTCCTGCGGGCAAATCCGCCCGCAAATCTCTGGCATCACGCTCGTTTCGGCCGAAAGTTCATAGGCGTCTTCGAGGCGGCCTTGCGCCGCCGCCATCAGCCAATCGGGAATGTTATTGCCGAGCGGGCAGCCCGTTTGGCAAAACGGCACCCCGCATTGCGAGCAGCGGCTGGCTTGAGTTTTGGCCTTCGCCTCGATGAAATCGGCATAAATTTCAAAGAAATCGCCGACGCGCGCGCCCGCTGCGCGCTTGCCGGGAAAATTTTGCTCGATCGAGGTAAATTTTAGCATTTTTTACGCCAGCCGGGACCGGTTTCATTGAGATAACGGTAAAACTCTGCGCATATTCCGTTCTTTCGCAGCTGCGTCAAGAAAACCAAGGCGCCGATGGCGCACAAGCGCCTTGCGGGCCGAGCGCAAACCGGCTTTGCAGCGGACAGTGAAGCGATTACCGCACCGACTTGGCCCGTTGATCCGATGTAACTGGCCCCAGGCAAACTGAGCGGATTTTCCATGCAGAAACTGATCACCGTTATTGGCATGCATCGCTCCGGAACAAGCGTGACCGCGCGCGCATTAGGCGCCCTCGGCATTGAGCTGGGCGACCGCTTGTTTCCGCCTGGCGCTGATAATCCGAAAGGCTATTGGGAAGATGCGGAGATTGTCGCGCTGAACGAGCGCGTTCTGACCAAAGCGGGCTCCCGTTGGGACAATCTATCGCCGATCAGCAGCGCAGTTCTAACAAGTCCAGAGTTTTCTGACCTACGACGTGAGGCGAGCACCCTACTGGGTGGCAAAATCGGGCAAAGCGCGCTGTTTGCCTTCAAAGATCCTCGGACATCGGTGCTATTGCCATTTTGGCGTCTCGTTTTCGATGATGCCGAACTTGATCATCGTTACGTTATTGCCTTGCGCAATCCATTAGAAGTCGCGGCTTCACTGGAAACACGAAATGGCTTCCCCATCGAAAAAGGCGCTTTGCTATGGGCGCATTATACCTTGGAGGCGTTACGCGGAAGTGTTGGTCGACCTCGCATGATTTTACAATATACAAGAATGTTGTCAAATCCGCCCGAGGGACTACAACGTTTGGCAAAACTTTGTGGCGTTCAACCACCTAAAATAGACAGCCTAGAGACGCAGGCGTTTGTTACGGAATTTATTGACAAAAATTTGCGTCGTCAACGCGCTAGCGATTCCGAGCTTAAGCGTTCGCCACGTGTGCCGGAATTTGTGCGAGAATTGTATTTTAATTTACAGAATAATAGCGACAATTTCGATAATATTGACAAAATTGTTGCTGGTGCTTCGTCTTTATTAGGGCCGCTCGATGTCGCGGGTCGCGCTTTGGATTTAATCAGCGCTCAATTGCGTGAGACTGAAACAATATTAAAGACAGACGCGGCAAGTCGAATTCGAGATCTCGAAGTCGATCGCACACGCGCCTTGTCGGTTATTTCGGATCTTGAAGCGGAAAAAGTGTCTGACCGCGCCGTTCACGCGGCGTCTCTAAAAGAGCTGGAGATTGATCGAGAGCGGGAACGCGCCCACGCGCTCTCCGTAATCGCTGGGCTGGAAGCGGAGAAGGCGTCCGAGCGTGCGGCGCATGCGGCTTATTTGAAGGCGCTAGAGGCCGAGCGCGAGAAGGAGCGCGCGCATGCCTTGTCGGTGATCGCGGGGCTGGAGGAAGAAAAGCGCGCCGAACGCGCTGCAGCGCGAGCGCGGCTAGACCAGATCGAGGCTGATCGCGCCAAGGCGCTGACGCTCATTGACGGGCTGGAAGCGGAGAAAGCGTCCGAGCGTGCGGCGCATGCGGCGCGGATTGCTGGCTTGGAGGCGGAGAAAGCCGCCGAACGGGCGAGCGCGCAGGCCGCGCGAGAGACATTAGTTGCCCAAAAAGCCGACGAACAGCATCGTCTTGCGCGCGTTCTGTCAACGATAGAAGCCGAGCGCGATCGCGAACGAAGCGCCCTCGTGGAGACCATCCGCGGGCTAGAAGCAGAAAAAGCAGCTGACCGAACGCGGTTTTCGATCGAATCGGACCGCCTAACAACCGAAAAAAGCGCCCTTCAACGGGCGATGTCGACGCTGCAAGAGCAAAAGAATGACCTTCAAGCGCGATTTGATTCGACCATTCGCAGTTATGAAGACGCTCGCTCCCGCCGCGAGGCGGAAATCGCCGATGAGCGCGCCCATGCCTTGAAAGTCATTGGCAGCCTGGAACAAGACCTGCGCCGCGAACAGGTGGTGTCGCTCGATCGACGCCGGCAATTGGACCGCGTCGAGGCCGATTTGCACGCGATCCGCGCCAGCACGATTTGGCGGGCGTTTGGTCCCGTTCGCGGGTTGGCGCGGCGTGCGCCGGGACTGGCGGGGCTTGCCGGTCGGATTATCCGTGCGCCAGCGCAGCTACTTCGGGGTGCGCAAGCCCCTCCCATTCTGACGGAGGAAGTTGCTCCAACCATGGCCGCCACCAAGCGCCAACCGCCCACTGCGGAAGTCGCAATAAACAGCGATTGGCCGCCATTCGATCCGCAGCCGATTGCGGCGATGTTGGCCGAAGCCTTCCCGGGGACAGATTATCCTCTGCAATGGCGGACCCATTGCGCCGAGTTTCCCTTGCCCTTTGCGCCCGACGCCGCGCGGCAGGACAAGTTGCTGTTCAGCGATGAGGCTGCCAGAGACTGGATCGCCCGCTGCGCCGCCAAAGGCGCAAATTTATCGGCGCCGGGTGAAGCCCCCGACATCTCAATTATTTTGCCGGTCTATAACCAATTGCCCTTCACCTTGTCGGTGATCGCCTCGGCCTATCGCTGGCCGTCGCGTTTCCGGTTTGAGATTTTGCTGGCCGATGATGGGTCGAGCGACCAGACCCATTGGCTGGAAGACGGCGCATTGCCGAATGTCCGCGTCGTTCGTAATCCGACCAATCTTGGTTTCCTGCGCAATTGCAATCATGCGGCCGAACAGGCGCGCGGACGGATCATCGTCCTTTTGAACAATGACACCATCGTTTTGCCGGGATGGCTCGATGAATTGGCGCGCACCTTGGATGAAAATCCGGATATTGGCCTCGCCGGCTCCAAGCTGATCTTCCCGACGGGCGCCTTGCAGGAAGCCGGCGGCATTGTCTGGCGCGATGGGTCTGCGTGGAATTATGGCCGAGGCCAAGACCCGCGCGATCCGTTGTTCAGCTATTTGCGCGATGTTGATTATGTGTCGGGCGCCTCGATCGCGCTGCGCGCCAGCGATTGGCGCAAACTTGGCGGGTTTGACGCGGACCATTACGACACGGCCTATTATGAAGACACCGATTTGGCTTTCCGCGTGCGCGCGGCGGGCCTGCGAACTGTTCTGCAGCCCTTGTCGATGTTGGTGCATTTTGAAGGGGTCTCCAGCGGCACCGACACCAGCCAGGGCGTCAAGCGCTTCCAGGTCGTCAATGGCGAGCGCTTTTTCACCCGCTGGAAGGAAACCCTGGCCGGCTATCGGCCGAATGCCGAGCGCCCCGAGCTCGAACGCGAGCGGGGTATTCGCAAACGGCTGCTGATGATCGATGCGGTAACGCCGACGCCGGACCAGGACGCCGGGTCATTGGTGACGTTTGAGCTAATGAAAGCCTTCCAGGCGCAAGGCTGGAAAGTCAGTTTCATCCCGGAAGACAATTTCGCTTATCTGCCGCCGCAGACCTTGGCGCTGCAGCGCATGGGCGTCGAAGCGATGTATTGGCCGTTTTGTCAATCGGTGGATGAAGTTCTAGAAAAGCGCGGCGCCGAATTCGACGCGATTTTGATGTTCCGGGTGACCTCGTCGAAGAAACATCTGGCGACGATCCAAAAGCGCGCCCCGCATCTTCCCTTATTGTTTCATGTCGCCGATCTGCATTATTTGCGTGAACGCCGCCAGGCCGAGCTTGCGGGCGATGCGGCGCTGTTGGCGAAATCCAACGAGACCGAGCGGCATGAGCTCGCCGCGATCAACGCCGCCAGTCTCACGATCGTGCATTCTACCGAAGAAGCGCGCGTTTTGGCGGAAGCCGCGCCGCAAGCCAAGGTCTATGTGTTCCCCTGGATCGCCGAGCCGCTGGCTGACCCGCCCGGGCCGGAGGCGCGCGCCGGCGCGATGTTTGTTGGCGGTTTCGGCCATCCGCCGAATGTCGATGCGGCGATCTGGCTGGCCCGCGAGATCTGGCCCTTGGTGTTGAAGAAAGCGCCAGAGGCGCGGCTGAAAATTATCGGCTCGCGGGCCGGCAAAGAAATCGAAGTCTTAGGCCAGGAGCCGGGCGTTGAGGTGCTGGGCTGGGTTCCAGATCTGGCGCCGCATTTGGACGCGGCGCGACTTTCGATAGCGCCCCTGCGCTTTGGGGCGGGAATCAAAGGCAAGATCATTTCAAGCCTGGCGCGCGGAACGCCGGTCGCTTGTACCCCGGTCGCGGCGGAAGGCATGGGGCTGAGCCATGGTCAAGAGGTGCTGATCGCGGAGGAACCGCGTGGTCTTGCGCAAGCGATTGTCAAATTATTGACGCAAGACGCCACCTGGCGGCGATTGTCGCGCGGCAGTCTCGCCTTTGTCGAAGCGAATTATTCATCAGCGCGGGCGCGGGAGCATCTGGCGACGATCTTGAAACTGGCGGGTGTCGAGCCGAGGCAAGATTGAGCGCTGATCAGTCATTCAAGGGCAGCGGCCGCGCATTGTGCGCAGCGATCGCATGAGGGCCGGCCGCCGATAAACGCGCCCGCAAGGCGGAATCGGCGACGATCTGGCGCATCGCGGCGGCGGCGGCGATGAGGTCGGGCTCGGCCCAGAACGCGCCCTCGATCGGGGCGTAACGGGCCGAGGGATCGCGCACGGGCGCAAGGCGGGCCGGGACATGCAACGCGGCATCCGGCGCCATGAAGTCGAGATTGCCCGACCAGGCGGTGGCGATTACCGGCTTGCCCAACACCATGGCCTCCGCGATCGCAAGGCCAAAGCCTTCGCCGCGATGCAGCGACACCAGCGCATCGCACGACGCCAACAGCCGCCAGTGCGCGTCGGGCGGCAATTTCTGGTCGAGCAGGCGAATGCGGGTGTCTGCGGCGCATTCGGCTCGAATGCTGGCGGCGGCGGCGCGGTCGGCGCCGCTTTCCTGCAATTTGATCAGCAAAATGACCGGCGCGCCAGCGGGGAAGGCCGCGCGAAACGCCGCGATCGCGCCGAGCGGGTTTTTGCGCGCCAGCGAGGAGCGCGCATCAGCGAGGCACAAGAACACGAAGACGTCTTCGGGCAGGTCAAAGGCAGCGCGGTCGGGGGCGATCCCTGTTGGCGCAACGATGCGTAAAGGCGCGACCGCAACCGGGCGGTTGAGGCTGGCGGAAATCGCCGCGGCGGCGAAGGCGCTCGGGGCCCAGATGGCGCATGCACGGCGGGCAGGGCCGGCCCAATCGGGCGGGGCCCGGCTCGTCTCCCCGACG
>DHHV01000052.1:19875-20195 GCA_002403455.1 Hyphomonadaceae bacterium UBA4763
GGGGCCCGGCTCGTCTCCCAGACGAACAAGCCAATCAGCCGCCAGCGCCGGGGGCGAAAAAGCCGCACATGCAACAAGGCGCGATCGAGCTCTGGGGGGTTGATTGCGAAAATGGCTGTTCCGGTTTGGTCGCGCGGAAACGGACCGCAGCGCGGATCGGGCGGCAAATCGGCTTGGCCGAAAGCTTCGGCAAGGCAAACGCGCTTAACGCGACGTCCTTGCGCCTCGAGGCCATCAGCGATCGCCCGCGCCGATTGGCCAAGCCCGCTGGCGGCGCGAAACAGGCCCACAACGACCAGCGGCGCGCCGGGCGGCGCGCT
>DHHV01000052.1:20480-40191 GCA_002403455.1 Hyphomonadaceae bacterium UBA4763
CGGCGCGCCGGGCGGCGCGCTGACGCAAGGCGGCGCAAACAGGAGATCGCGCAGCCGCCACAGCGCCCAGTCTTGCAGGGAAAGGCGCATGGCTATGGCTTTCGCTTCCGGCGCCGAAGATGACGCGCCAGGGTCGCCAGTTTTCCGACGAAGCTGTTTTCGGCCGGTGCGGCGAAGATGTAGGCCAACTTGTATTCGGCAATGCCGTATAGGACGAACCACCCTATAAACAACGCGCGTCCAGTGGCGCGCGCCAGATCAAAGCGGGCGCGCAGATCGGGCCGCCCGCGCCAGAGCTCCGCCATCAACGCGGTCACCGGAAACGGCGCTTTGGGCAAGTGGGGCGCCGGGGCGTTCAACGCCGCCAAATCGAGCGCAAAGGGGCGGAGCGCGCGCCCCTCATACTGGGCCTTTGCGTAAAGTCGGCGCGCGGCGCGCGGGATCGGCGTTCCATCGGAAAAGGCGCCAAATTCGTGAGGGATTTTGGCGAATTCGCCTTGGCCAAGCCGGGCGAGGCCGCGCCGATAGTCAGCCAGCAAAGCGGCAGCGGCGCCGAGGTCTGTCGCTTTTACCCTCGTTTGATGTTTTGAAAACGCCCCGTTTGGTGACGGATCAACGCCGGAAAAATGAAAAAACCGCAACGGCGCCTCATCGGCAAACCATTGGCCATCGGCGGCGCGGGTGAGTGGGCGCTCGTGCAAATTCCAATAAGCGACATTATAGCCCGGATGATCGAGGATCGCGAGATCGGGCGCGCGCGCTGGCGCCTCATCCAGGAATTTCTGGTCGACGAACAACTGACGCAGCGGATCGTCAAAACAATCGCGCGCGCAGCGCATCGCCCACCAATCGAGCAAGGCGGTACTCGACACCGCCGTTTGAAAAGCGGCGAAACCCAGATTGAACCGGCCGCTGGCGGCCAAATCCGTGATAGTCGGGGTCTTGCCATCGATCGGCGGCGGGCGCCGCACATGCGGGGTCAGCACCACCGGCGCGCCGGCCGCCAAGAATGCTTTCAGTTCGGCGAACGCGGTCAAAACAAAAATATCGGGGTCCAGATAAATAACGGGGCGTTGCGGCGCTGCGCGCAAGAAATGCTGAAAGCAAAATGGTTTGATCGCGGTCGCGAATTCCAGCACGTCATAGCGATAGGCCATGTCGTCAAGATCGGGCAAATCGAGGTCCAACAATCCGATCAGATCGCCGAATTGCGCCCAAGGTCCGATATCCCGCGTCAATAAAACGATCGTCAGCTGCGCGTCGGGGTCGGAGTCGCGCAGCGACTCGCGCAGAAATAGCGCGTAAGCGAGGTAATTCGGCGCGCAAATCGTAAAATAGCGGATGTCCAAAGCGAGCTCGAAAACAGACGATCCCATCGGCTCGCCGATCAGGACGCGAAAGGCAAGCGATCGCTGATTCTCGCCGTCAATTTTGGTCGAACAACCCGCCTTGCGGGTCTGCGGGCGGCGGGGGTTTTTGCTTGCCGGGCGCGGGTTTGCCGCCAGCCTCCACGACTTGGCGGGTTCCATCGACAAAGCGCAAAGTCAGCGTTTGGCCGGGACCGATTTCGCTCGCCGAGCGAACCAAATTTTGGCCCTGGTCGAACACCATGGAATAGCCTCGCGCCAAGACCCGCATCGGGCTGACGCTGTCGAGCATTTGGCTCTGTCCGCGCATAAAACGCGCCTTGCTGTCGAGCAGACGAACCAATCCTGCATCCAATCGCTGCGCCAAAAAGTCGAGCCGCTCCCCGCGGCGGGCAATCGCGATTGCGATGCTTTGCGGGCGCAGCGCCGCGCCAATCCGCGCTAACCGGGTCTGGGAGCGCGCCGCATTGGCCGCCAATCCTGCGCGCAAGCGGTCGCCGGCGCGGTCGAGCCGCTGCGTCTTCAGCCCCAAAAGGGCTTCCGGTGTGGGTAATTTTTGGGCGGCGAGGCGCTGGCGCGCCAGATCCAGACGCCGGCCGCCGGCCCGCAATAGCCGCGCCGCCAAGGATTGGGTCTGGGCCAGCAAATCACTGCGCACCGGCACGGCAAGCTCAGCCGCGGCCGTCGGCGTCGGCGCGCGCAAATCGGCGGCAAAATCGATCAACGTGGTGTCGGTTTCATGCCCGACCGCCGAGATCAGCGGAATGAGGCTCGCCGCCGCAGCGCGGACCACGTTTTCTTCGTTGAACGCCCAAAGATCTTCGATCGAGCCGCCGCCTCGCGCGACGATCAACACATCCGGGCGCGGGACGGCGCCGCCGGCCGGCAAGGCGTTAAAGCCGGCGATCGCTGCGGCGATCTGGCTGGCGGCGCGCTCGCCCTGCACCAGGACCGGCCAGAGGACCACCCGCGCTGGGAAGCGATCGCGCAAGCGATGCAGGATATCGCGGATCACCGCGCCGGTCGGCGAGGTGACGACGCCGATCACTTGCGGCATGAACGGGGGCTTTTTCTTGCGCGCTGGATCGAACAAGCCTTCGGCCGCGAGCATTTTTTTGCGCTGGTCAAGCAGCGCCATCAGCGCGCCTGCCCCGGCCGGCTCCATCCGCTCGACGATCAATTGATATTGGCTGCGGCCGGGATAGGTCGAGACGCGGCCCTCGCAAACGACCTCCAAGCCCTCTTCGGGGCGAAATTTAAGGGTGGACGCAACGCCCTTCCACATGATCGCGGAAACGATGGCGTCTTGGTCCTTCAAGTCAAAATAGACATGACCGGATTTGGCGATGACGACGCGCCCCAATTCGCCGCGCACGCGCACGGCGCCAAACGCATCTTCCAGCGTGCGTTTGACGCGCGCCGCGAGTTCGGACACCGACACATCGCGCAGATTATCGCCGATAAGGGCCGGCTCGGGTGCGGAAAAGACCATGCCTGGGAAAGTAGGGCGAGTCGGTTCGAGAGTCCGGATGAAACTTGCTTCGACGTTCCAATCATGTTCCACGAAGGACGCGACATCTCAAAAATACGGATGCCAATCGTGGTGCGACTCCAAAACTTGTATCGATTCCACTCTTCTCGGACATCCCTCTACCGAGGTTTGGATCAGGTCAGTAAGCAGCAAGCACTCCTTAATTGATGCATGCTAATCACTCATCTTCGTTCTTGGCATTTAAGTCGGATGAAAACGGTCTCATTGGCTAATCGGCCAGAAAATCGTAAAGACCCGACCTGTGGTGGAATGTAATGTCTGAAATTGCGGCAGGATCACCATTGGTTGACCAAGCAGAAATTTCAAGCAAGCGAAAGTTTGTTTCGCCACGTGCGGCCCCTAAACATCAAGATAGGGTTGGATTGGAATTTGTATTTAATGGTATTTGCACAATTGAGTTTGTATTGATCAGCATTACGTTCACTTTATTTTTTTTAAATGAATATCGTACCCGTGTTTTATATCTACCAATTTATCTTTTTATCAATCCTGTACTGAGTTTCATATTATTTGTTGGAATTTTACGTGTAACGCGTAACCTGCGGGCGACCGTGTCTGGAAAAGTTTACTCAGAACTCGGTCGGCAGCTCATGTTTATGACGCTTTCGGCCGTTGCCGTCGCCGGAATTTATTTCGGCTTAGGTTCGGCTTATGAATGGTTGTGCCTGGCTTTTGCGACCGGCGTTTTATTGGTGCTCGGCTTTCGGCTGAATGCCTTTGCGGTCTTGCGCGCCATGGCTCGGCAGGGGCGTTTCGCAGAGACCGCGATCGTCGTCGGCGCAACGGACAACGCCAAACGCTTGATCGAACGCGGGAGCGAGAACCCGGATCTGCGAATTGTTGGGGTTTTTGATGATCGGTTGTCGCGCGCGCCGCAATCCATCGCCGGCGTGCCGGTTCTGGGCCGGGTTGATGATCTCTTGCGCTGGCCGCTTTTGCCGCAGGTCGATACGATCATCATTACTGTGACCTCGACCGCGCAGCAGCGCGTCAAGGAATTGATCGCCGCCTTGCGCGTATTGCCGCAGAAAGTGGTTTTGCTGCTCGATTTGAGCGGCTTTGACCCCGAAAACATCAATTTTGGGCAAATTACGTCTGCGCCGGCTGCGTATATTTCCGGCGCGCCGGTCAATGTGCGGCAAGTCCTGATCAAAAGGTTCAGCGATCTGCTTTTTGGGTCGTTATTATTGGTTGGATTTGCGCCGCTGATGGCGGTGATTGCCGTGCTGATCAAACTCGACAGCAAAGGCAAGGTGATCTTCCAGCAAGAACGGCACGGGTTTAACAATAATATCATCCGTGTCTTCAAGTTCCGGACCATGCGCGGCGAACCGGTGCAGGCCGGCAAGTTGAAGCAAGTGCAAGCGGGCGATGCGCGGGTGACGCGGGTTGGCCGTATTCTGCGCGCGACGGGCCTCGATGAGCTGCCGCAATTGTTCAATGTCTTGCGCGGCGAAATGTCGCTGGTGGGGCCGCGCCCGCACGCGGTCGGCATGATGAGCGGCGATGTACTGACCCATAATTTGGTGGCGGAATATGCGCATCGCCATCGGGTCAAACCGGGGCTGACCGGCTGGGCGCAAATCAATGGTTCGCGCGGTCCAATCGACACCCCAGAACAGGTGCGCGAGCGCATCCGGCTCGATCTGGAATATATCAACCGTCGGTCCTTTTGGTTCGACGTCTGGATCATGCTGGCGACGGCGCCGCTCTTGCTGGGCGACAAGGCACGGATCCGGTAAGCGAGCTGAACCATGACGGGGCAGGGGCAAGCACGGAAGGCGGGCGGACGCGGCGGCGACTTGCTGGTTTATGCCTTGCCAAATTTAGCGCAGGCGATGGCCTCGTTTGGCGCGATCATCGTTTTTTCGCGGGTGTTGAGCCCGGCGGAATTTGGCGCCTATGCGATCGGGCTCGCCAGTTTTGCGCTGCTGCACACCTGCTTTTTGACGGCGCTCGAGGCGGCGGCGTTTCGGTTTCGCCCCGAGGCGGAAGCGGCGGGGGCTGGCGCACCCTTGATGGCGCGAGTGCTGGGCTATTGGGTTCTGGCGTTTGGCGCGGCGGCGGCGATTTGCCTGGGCTGGGCGATGATCGCGCCCGATTTTGCGAAAATCGCGCCAGCTGTGTTGGCGGCGATGGCGGGCATGTCGCTCGCGCGGCTGGTGGTCGAGACGCGGCGCGCGCAATTGCGCAACCTTGCGGCGGCGCAAATCAGCACGTTTTTGGCGCTGGGCGGCTTTGCCATTGGGCTGGCTTTAGCGCTGACGACGCCTCTCGGCGCGGCGGCGCCGTTACATGGGCTAGCGATCGCCGGCGCGCTGGCGGCGCTATTGTTTGGGCGGGCTGAGATTTTTGGCCAAAGCCCGCGTTTTGCCAATCCGTTCGCCGATCCGATGCTCCATTATGGCTATGGCCTTGCGGCGGCTTTGGCGTTGGATTTGGGGCTGTCGATCGGCGATCGGTTTGTGATTGATTTCCTGCGCGGCAAAGAGGCGGTCGCCGCTTATGCGGCCGGTTATGGGATCGCCCATCGGATTATCGACATCGTCTTTATCTGGCTGGGGATGGCCTTTGCGCCGCGCTTGCAAGCCGCTTTTCATCGCGACGGCAAGGTTGGGGTGGCCGCACAATCGCGCTGGATGATCGAGGCGATGGTCGCGATCGCGCTGCCGGCGGCGGTGGGGCTGGCGATTGTCAGTCCGACGCTGATCGGGGTGCTGGTGGGCCCCGACATCGCGCCAGCCGCGCAGCAAATCGGTCCGCTGATCGCTCTTGCAGCTTTCTTTCAGGGGTGCAGCGTGCATTATTTCAGCGAGGCGTTTCAATTGGCCAAGCGGCCCTGGCGGCGGGCGTTGATCCTGATCGCGCCCTTATTGGTCAATCTGGGGCTGAATTTTGCGTGGATCTCGATCTGGGGATTGGCCGGCGCTGTGGGGGCGACGCTCGTGAGTTTTGTCCTGGCCTGCGGGCTGATGATGGGGTTCGGGCGGCGCCTTATTCCCATGGCATTGCCGATCGCTCGGTTGGCGCGCCCCGTTGCGGCGAGTGGCGTGATGGCGGCGGCGCTGTTGGGGCTCCCGGTCTCGGACGATTTGGTTGGCTTGAGCGCGCAGGTGCTGGTGGGGGCTATCGTATATGTCGCCGCAGCCTGGGGAATGGACGTGATGGGCTGTCGCCGCGATCGCGCTGGCCTGATCTTGTCGCTGACCGGCAAGGCGGTTTGACCATGTCGGCTTTAGCCAACGACGCTTTACAGGCGCTCGACGAAATTCAGCTGACCGATTTTGGCTGGAACAGGGGGGCGGTTCCCAAGCGATTGCTGCTTGCGCCGGTGTTTCGACGTTCGCCGCGTCCGCTGATCGAGAGCCTGGGGCGCCAGAAGACGGCGCTCGACTGGGGCCTTGTCGTCTATGACGACGGATCGGCGGATGCGGATTTGGTCGCCGAGCTGACGGGCGTTCTGGCGCGGCTGGATTGGCCGGCGCGGCTGATGGTCAATCCGCGCAATCGCGGACGATCTTTTGCGCGCAATCGGCTGTTGCAGGAAGCCCTCGGCGCCCGCGCCGACCATTTTTTGCTGGTCGATAGCGATATGCGCTTTGACGATCCGGGCGCGCTGGCGGCCTATGAAAAATTGCTGCGCCCCGAAAAGATGGTGCTGTTTGGCGGTTTTGTTGCGCCCGAGGAGCCGGCCCCGGCAGAACTGCAGCTGCACCATTATTTGACAAGCGCCAGTGAATGCCGACCGGCGGCCGAGCGCCGCCGCAATCCGGTGATGAGCCTGACGACGGCGAATGTGCTGATCAGCCGCGATATCGCCATCCATGCCGCGTTTTCGGAAGAATTTCGCCAATGGGGCTGGGAGGACACGGACTGGGCCATCCGCTGCGCGCAAATCGCCCCGATCGAGCATGCCGACATCCCCGCCACGCATTTGGGGTTGGAGCCGACCGAGACGCTATTGCGGCGCTTTGAGAGCTCGGCGGCGAATTTCCAGGCGATGGCGCGGCGCTTTCCGCAGCTGGCGGGGCGAATGCGGCTGGCGCGGCTGGCGGGGCTGTTGCGGGCGTTGGGCATGGCGCGGCTCGCCAAGGACTGGGCGGGCGCGGTGGTCCGCGCCGAGCGTGTCGATTTGCGGCTGCGGGGACTGGCCGCGCGGATTTATCGCAGCGCCTGCTTGGCGTTGGCGCCGCCATGATGATCGAACGTCCCTATCAAGTCTCGATGCGGCTCGAGGCGCGGATAAGGCGCAAGGCTGCGCAATTTTTTGGGGGTGAGCGCGCGATTTGGATGGGCGATCGGCCCTGCGTGACCTTTGGCTTTGACGATGCGCCGATGTCGGCGGTCGAGACCGGCGCCGCCATCCTGGAGCGCGCCGGCGCGCGCGGCATGTTTTATCTTTGCGCCGGGTTTTGGGGCAAGACGACGCATTTCGGGGAAATGGCCGGGCGGGCGGCGGTCGAGCGGCTGGTCGTCGCCGGCCATGAGATCGGCTGTCACAGCGCCGCGCATTGGGATTGCGCCGCGATTGGGCCGGAGCCGACTTTGGCTGATCTGGATGACAACCGCCGTCGGTTGGGGCCGCTGCTCAGCGGGGCGCGATTGCAGCACTTCGCCTATCCGTTCGGCAGCGCCAGCCTGCCGTTGAAGCGGGCCTTAAGCGCGCGCTTTGTCACTGCGCGCGGGGTGCGTCGCGATCTGATCCGCGGCGGCTTTGATCGGTTGAACATGCCGGCGCTGCTCGTTAACAGCGCGCCCGATTGCATGGCCAAGGCCAAACGCGCCCTGCAATCGGCCATTGCGCGGCGCGCCTGGGTGATCTTTTTTACCCATGACGTGCGGGAACAGGCCTCGCCCTGGGGGGTGAAGCCGGGCGATCTGGCGGATCTGGTTGCGCAGGCCACAGACGGCGGCGCGCGGATCGCCACGATGTCGGAAGCGCTGGCGCTGGGCCAGACCGCTTCCGCACGGTTGAACGATTAGGCGTCAGCGCTCTCATGGGCGCGCAAGGGTTGCGCCGAGTGCATCGCCACGAGCTGATCTTTCACCAGCTTTTCATAAATGTCTTTGGCTTTGCGCTGATTGGCGAGCGAGACTTCCGGCGCCATCGGGCCCGAGGTTTTGACGCCGCGCAAATTGACCCAGGCCATTTTGAACGGGTTGGAGAAAGCGTCCTCGGCTGCGGTTGGCTCGTAACCGCAATGGGCCATGCAATTGGCGCATTTTTCATAGGCGCCCGTGCCGTATTGCTCCCACTCGGTCTCTTCCATCAATTCCTTGAAGGTCTTGGCATAGCCTTCGCCCAGCAAATAGCAGGGTTTTTGCCAGCCAAAAATGTTGCGAGTCGGCATGCCCCAGGGCGTGCATTGATATTCTTGGTTGCCAGTCAGGAAATCGACATAAAGCGGGGAATGCGAGAGGTTCCACTTCTTGCCGGACTTTTTGCCGATTTCGAAGACTTTGCGGAAGGTCTCTTTGGTCTTGCGGCGGTTGAGGAAGTGCTCTTGGTCCGGCGCGCGCTCATAGGCGTAGCCCGGTGAAATCGTCACGCCGTCAAGGCCGAGCTCGGTCGTGTAATCGAGGAAAGCGGCGATGTCTTCCGGCGCATGGCCGTCAAAAATTGTGCAATTGGCGCTGACGCGGTGGCCGGCTTTCTTGGCGGCGTGGATCGCGGAGATCGCGCGGTCGAACACGCCCTCTTGGCAGACCGATTTGTCGTGATGCTCGCGCAGGCCGTCGAGGTGTACCGAGAAGAACAGGTAAGGCGAGGGCTCGAAAAGGGGAAGTTTCTTTTCCAGCAGCAGCGCGTTGGTGCAGAGCGAGACATAGCGCTTTTGGGCGATGAGGCCTTTGACGATCTGATCCATTTCTTTGTGGATCAGCGGTTCGCCGCCCGGAATGGCGACCATCGGCGCGCCGCATTCATCGGCCGCGTCCAAGCATTCTTGCACCGACAGGCGCTTATTGAGGATCACATCGGGATAATCGATCTTGCCGCAGCCCGCGCAAGCAAGGTTGCAGCGGAACAAGGGCTCCAGCATCAGCACCAAGGGATAACGCTTCCGACCCGCCAATTTTTGTTTCAGGATATAAGCGGCGATATCGGCTTGCTGCTGGAAGGGAACGCCCATCATCGACCTCGTAGCTGACTGACCAGTCAGTTCTATAAACGGGGGATTGTGGCGCCGCAAGCCCAGGCTGCTGTTTTTTTTGCATGTTTGCTCCGGCCGGTTTGATCCAAGCGATCCGCCTCGCTAAGGAGGGGCGAAATCCGGCATTTTGATTGCTGTTTTTTATTGTGAGTGCGCTTCTTCATGCATATAACCAGCCTCGCGCCCCATCTTGCGCCGCCAGCGGCGGATGCATTGTCCGCAGAGATGAAAGACATCGCCGCAGCGGCAAGCGCGACGTTGGACCAATTGCTGGCGCCGGTCGCCGGCCCGCGCGGGCGGGTCATGGAGGCGATGCGCTATTCAGCGCTCGACGGCGGCAAGAGGTTTCGCCCGTTTTTGGTGGTCGCCTCGTCGGATTTGTTCGACGTGCCGCGGGCTTCGTCGCTGCGCGTGGCGGCGGCGCTGGAAATGATCCATTGCTATAGCCTGATCCATGACGATCTGCCGGCGATGGATAACGCCGATTTGCGGCGTGGGCGAGCGTCCAACCACAAAGCCTTTGGCGAAGCGGTGGCGATCCTGGCGGGTGACGGCTTGTTGACCTATGCGTTTGAGGTGCTGGCGGCGCCGGCGACCCATCCGAATGCCGAGGTGCGCTTGCGGTTGATCGGCGAATTGGCCCGCGGCGCGGGCGTTGACGGCATGGTCGGCGGCCAGATGCTGGATATCTCGGATCATCGCGCGCAATTCGACATGGCGGGGATCTCTGAATTGCAGCGGCTGAAGACCGGCGCATTGATCCGATTCGGGTGTCGGGCCGGGGCGATCCTCGCGCAAGCGCCTTATGACGCACTGACAGCGCTCGATAAATATGCGCTGGATATGGGCTTGGCGTTCCAGGTCGCGGACGATATTTTGGACGTCACCACTTCGACCGAAGCCTTGGGCAAGCCAAGCGCCCAGGACGAGGACAATGACAAAGCAACCTTTGTGCGGATGCTGGGCCTTGAGCGGGCCCGGGCGTTCGCGCAAGAATTGGTGGAAAGCGCGTGCGCTCACTTGGATGTGTTCGGTTCGCGGGGCGCGATGCTGGCCGAAGCTGCAAGGTTTTCCGTAAACCGGTCAAGTTGACGACAACCGGTCGCCTTGCAATGGCCGTGATGATTGAATAGCGGCGTGCGGACAAAAAAGACCGCGTCGAGATGGAGTGTGATTGAATGGCGAGCAATTCTGGCCGCGCGCTGTTGGACCAAGCCGATACGCCTGAGGCTTTGCGCCGGCTTGCCGCGCGCGATTTGCCGCAATTGGCGGACGAATTGCGCGCCGAATTGCTGGACGTCGTCTCTGAAACGGGCGGGCATCTGGGCGCCGGCCTTGGCGTTGTCGAGCTGACGATTGCGCTGCATTACGCCTTCGAGACGCCGAAAGCCAAAATCATCTGGGATGTCAGCCATCAATGCTATCCGCATAAACTGATCACGGGGCGGCGCGCGCGCATGCGCAGCATCCGCCAAGGCGGCGGCTTATCCGGCTTTACCTCGCGGGCGGAGAGCGATTTCGACCCGTTCGGCGCGGCGCATAGTTCGACGGCGATTTCGGCCGGACTTGGCTTCGCCAAGGGCCGGGATTTGCTCGGCGATGATTATGACGTGGTGGCGATCGTTGGCGACGGCGCCTTTTCGGCCGGGATGTGCTTTGAGGGCCTCAGCAATGCCGGTCAGGAGCAATCGCCGCTGATCGTTGTGCTGAACGACAATAATATGTCGATCGATCCAGCCATTGGCGCTTTCAATGATTATTTGCTGTCGCTTCGGCAAAAGCAGCCCCCGCGCGAAGAGCGGATCGAGCGGCTAAAACGCGGCGAATTGCCTAATTTCACCGGCCGCGACACGATGTTCGACAATTTCGGCGTTGCCTATGCCGGCCCGTTCAATGGTCACGATATTGAGGAAATGCTGCTGGCTTTTGCGGCGGCGAAAGCCGCTCGCCGGCCGATCGTCCTGCATTTCCTGACCGAAAAAGGCAAAGGCTATGCGCCGGCCGAAGCCTCGGCCGATCGCTATCATGGCGTGGCCAAATTCGACGTCGCCACCGGCGTTCAAAAGAAAGCGCCGGCGCGGGCGCCGAGCTACAGCCAAGTGTTCGGCGACGCTCTTTGCCAATTGGCCGAAACCGACCCAACCATCGTCGCCATCACGCCGGCCATGGCGTCGGGGTCTGGCCTCAACAAATTCTGGAAGTTGTTCCCCAATCGGATGTTCGACGTCGCGATCGCCGAGCAACATGCGGTAACCTTTGCAGCCGGCCTTGCGGCGGCCGGCATGCGCCCGTTTGCAGCGCTTTATTCAACCTTTTTGCAGCGCGGCTATGATCAGCTGATCCATGACGTCGCCATTCAGAATCTGCCGGTTCGCTTTGCGATCGATCGCGCCGGCATGGTCGGCGCCGATGGCGTGACGCACCAAGGCGCGTTCGACATCGCTTATCTGGGTTGCATCCCCAATCTTGTCATGATGGCGGCGGGCGATGAGAGCGATCTCGCCCGCATGGTCGCGACCGCAGCGGCGATCGATGACCGACCCTCGGCATTCCGTTATCCGCGCGGCGAGGGCGTCGGCGTTGTGATCCCCGCGCAGCTCGAGCCGCTGGATATAGGTCGCGGGCGGATTTTGCGCGAAGGCGCCGAACTCGCCATTCTGTCATTCGGGGCGCGGTTGCATGACGCTTTGGGGGCGGCGGAAGACCTTTCCACGATCGGCGTTGACGTCACCGTCGCCGATGCGCGCTTTGCCAAGCCGATCGATGATCGCTTGGTCGCCGAGCTGTTCCGCGAACATCCCTTCGTGCTGACCTTGGAAGAGGGCTCGATCGGCGGGTTTTCGGCGCAAGTCGTCAACAGCCTGTTGCGGCAGGGGCTGTCGGAGCATTTGTCGAAATTGCGCACGCTGCATCTGCCCGATCGCTTTATCGATCACGACACGCCGGCGGCGCAGATATCGCAATGTTTCCTGTGCAAAGACAGCATCAAGCGGGTCGTCACGACTTTGTTGCCGGCCAACCGGCGTTTGCGGGTGGCGAGCGCGGAATAGGCGCTCTCTCAGCGCCGTTAGCGCCGCTGATAGCGCCAGAGGCCGTCATCGGGGAAACGCTCGATCTCGCCACGGTTGCGTAAATGGTTGAGATGGGCGATCGCCTCGCCTGTCGCCATGCCGAGCAAGTCGCCAGAGATCGGTCGCGCAAATAATGCGCCAAACGTCTCAACCGCTGTTTTGGGGGCGTCAAGCCGCACCGCCAGCCGCTCGAGCGATCGTTGATGCCCGCTTAAGAGCCCCTCCAGCCGGGTGTGCAGGCCGTAAAACGGCTCGTTATGGGAGGGCAGCACCAGGCAATCGGCCGGCAAAGCCGCTTTTAGCTTGTGACACGACGCGATCCAGTCGCCGAGCGGGTCGGCTTCGGGCTCGGTCGGGAAGACCGAGACATTGGAAGATATGCGTGGCAGCACCTGGTCGCCGGAAATCAGCACATTCATGTCGGGCTGGTAAAGGCAGGCGTGCTCCGGCGAATGGCCCGAGCCGCAAATCACGCGCCAGGAGCGCCCATCGATGGCGATTTCCTCGCCGTCGCAGATCCGGCGATACGCATCGGGCAGGGTCGACACCGCTTTGCCGAACCCGCCAAACCGGGCGCGATAATGCGCCAACGCCTCCTCGTCCCAGCCGGCGGCGCGGTAAAAGGCAATGCCAGCCTCGGGTGCGGCGCGGCCCGTATCGGCGACCAACATGCGGCAGGTGATATATTCCAGCCGCGTCATCCACAGATCCACCGCGAATTTGCGGGTGATCCAGCCGGCGAGGCCGACATGGTCGGGATGCATATGGGTGCAGATGACGCGCTTTATGGCGCGTCCCTCCAAGGCGCCCGCGAACAGCTCACGCCAGTAATTGCGGGATTCCTCCAGCGCCAAGCCGCAATCGATGAGCGTCCAGCCATCGCCATCGCGCAGGGCCCACAGATTGATCGCCTTCAAGATGAAGGGCAGCGGCATGCGGATCCAGTAAACGCCGTCGGCGACTTCGCTCATGGCGCCGGGAGCGGGTGGATCGCCAAACGGGTAAACGAGTTTTTGCGGGGCGGCGGCCTCAAAACCATCCATGGGCGCGCAAGCTCCTTCGCGTTGATCTTGGTTGGGGTGTGGGCTGCGCGCGCGCGAACGTCAACGGGCGCCCTATGGACAGGGGCGAAAAGCGATTTAAGCCGAACGGCGCAAAGGCAATACAATCACGGCGAAAAGGAACGCGCATGGCGACGCAAACGGCTTTTATTCTGGGCGCGGGGCCGGGGCTCGGCGCGGCGCTGGCGCGGCAATTTGCGCGCAGCGGATTGGGGGTCGCATTGGCGCGCCGTGATGGCGCGGCCGCAACGGCCCTGGCGGCGGAGATCGCTGCGCTCGGCGTTCCAACCTTGGGCCTTGGCGTTGAGGCGGGCGATCCGACCGCCGTCGAAGAGGCCGTCGCGGCGGCTGAAGCGCAGCTCGGGCCGATTTCTTGCGCGGTGATGAATGCGGCGAGCCTGGTGCGCGCGCCGTTTTTGGACCTGACGCCGGCGCAATTCCTGACGGCTTGGGAGGCGCAAGCCATGGCCGGCATGGGATTTGCGCAAGCGGTCTTGCGCCGCATGGCGCCGCGCGGGGCCGGGTTCCTGGCGTTTACCGGGGCGACTGCGTCGGGCAAGGCCTCGGCCAATTTCGCAGCGTTCGCTTCGGCGAAATTCGCCCTGCGCGCCTTGAGCATGTCGCTGGCGCGCGAGTTTGGGCCGCAAGGCGTGCATGTCGCTCATGTCATCATTGACGGGATAATTGACAGCGCGCGGCTGCGCGCCACCATGCCAGCGATGGTCGAGCGTTTGGGCGAGGACGGGCTGATGTCGCCGGACTCGATTGCAGCGGCTTATGACTATTTACGTGGCCAGCCGAAAGACGCCTGGACGTTCGAACTTGATCTGCGCCCCTTCAAAGAAACTTGGTGAGCATCAAACGCCGGTTTGGCGCGCCAAGGCGGCGGCGACAAGGTCTTCGACCCGCGCGTCGAAAATCGGGCTAAAAGTGCGGGCGTCATTGCCGACCGGTTTGGTGCTGTTGAGGCCGATCGCGGCGGCATGGCCATATTGCAGCGCAAACCAGGGCCCGCCGCTCGCGCCTTCGGTCAAAGCGTTTTGGGCGGCGAGCACGCCGCCTTCTATCCCCAAAACGGGCCCGGCCGATTGAAAGGCTTGTGGGCCGAAGCTGCGCTCGCCCGGTCGCGGATCGGGATAACCGGCGGCAAGGACGCTCGCGCCCGCGCGCAACGGACCGCCGAACCGCAAGCTCGCCCAATTGATTTTGGCCGACACATGGCCCTCGAGCACGATGGCGGCGACGTCGTAAGGCGAGCGCGCCGCGCCATCGCGCGGGTTGATCCAGCCGCGCAAGGCGAGGATCGTGTGGCCGCGCAGGACTTGCGCCTCGCCCCCGGGGCGGGCCTGCAGGCGCAAGGACAAAGCCAGGGGAAATTCGCTGGCGCGTTCGCCGCCATCGCCTTGCGCATAAATGCAATGGGCGGCGGTCAAGGCGACATTCGACGCAACCAAAAAGAACGAGCAGCGGCGCTTGCGGCTCGCAAAGCTGATTTCCAGCCGGCCGATGGCGCTGAACGGATCGGCATCGAGCGCTTCGATCGGGCTGGTGCGTCCGTTCGGCAATTGGTTCAGCTGCCGCGTCCACAGGATCGGGTCGCGGGCGGAGATCGCGCCATTTTGGATGAGCACCTCGCGCGCGGCGAGATCGGCGCGCGCGGGGCGCGGCTGCGACCGCGCGATGGCTTGATCAAAGCCGGCCAATTGCGGCGGCGGCAAAGGGCGCGGGGCGCTGCGCGTCAAAGCCGCCGGGGCGAGCCGCAATGGCGTGACGATGATATCCGCGCCCGGGTCGTTGAAATACTCGGCCACAGCCGCGCCGTCCTTCGGTGATCGTCGGGCACCTAATCCCGATGCGCGGCGCGGCGCAAGCGATCATTGATGGCAAGGCCGAGCCCGTGATCGGGGATCGGCTCGATGACGATAGCGCTGGGGCCGATGGCGTCGGCGGCGCGCAAAAAGGCGTAGAGCGTCGCGGCGGCTTGCGCCAAATCACCGGCGGGCGACAAATTCCACTCGGGCGCGGCGCGTGAATGGGGGCCAAATCCGATCAGGATGTCGCCGGGGGATGGGTCATGGCGGTTGAGGCGCACGGGCGCAGCCGGCGCGTAATGGGCAAGCAATTGACCGGGCGCGGTGATGTCATCGCTCGGCGCAGGCGGGCGCACGGGGCAGTGACTGACGGCCTCCAACATCTCTGCGGTGACAAAGCCGGGCCGTAAAATGTGAACGACATCGTCCGCCGCAACGCGAATGATCGTGCTTTCGAGCCCGATCCGGCAGGCCCCGCCATCGAGCAGAAAGGGCGTCTCAGCGCCAAACTCGGCCGTGACATGGGCGGGCAAAGTCGGCGAAATCCGCCCGGAGCGATTGGCCGAAGGCGCAGCGATCGGGCGAGCCAATCCCTCGATCAGCGCCAGCATGATCGGATGATCGGGCATGCGCAGCGCAACGCTGGCAAGGCCGGCGCAAGCAAGATCGCAGGGTAGATCCGGCTGGCGCCGGTCGGCGACGATGGTGAGCGGCCCCGGCCAAAATCGCGCGGCGAGCCGCAGCTCGATCGGCCCCAAATAAGCGATGTCTTGCGCCATCGCGAGGCTTGCCACATGCGCGATCAGCGGGTTGAAGGCCGGGCGGGCTTTCAACGCAAAGATTTGGGCGATCGCCTGCGGATTGCCGGCATCGGCGGCAAGGCCATAGACCGTCTCGGTCGGGGCGACCACCAATTGGCCGGCGCGCAACAGATCAATGGCGCGCGCAAGCGAGTCGCCCATCACTTCGGGTCCGTTATGACGCGGTGGCCGTGAGCGTAATTTCGACGTCGATGATCTTGCTGACCCATTCGCCCTTGGGGTCGACCGTGGCGCCAATGCCGAAAAAGGTGCGGTCGATCTTGAGCTTGGCGTTGAGCGTGCCGACTTTGCCGGCGGGATCGACGGTGAAGGGCAGCTCGACGGGTAAGCTTTTGCCTCGGATAGTCAGCGCGCCCTTGGCGAGGAAGGCATTGGCGCCGGTCTTCGTAAAGGACTGGGCGCGAAACTCGGCTTTCGGGGTCGCTTTGCTGGCGAGCCATTCGCCATCGGGCAGGGTGGCGTCATATTGTTTATTGCCAGTGCGCGCCGAAACGAGGTCAATCGTCACCGCAGCGCTGCCGGCTTCCGGTTGGGCCGGATCGAATTCGATTTGCGCGGTCCAAGCGGTAAAGCCGCCGTTGAACTTGGTCCCGGCATGGTCGCCGGAAAAGCGGATCGCGCTTGACTTTGCATCCACCGACCACGGCTTGGCGAAAGCGGGACCAGCGGCCAGCAGCATTACCGCGCCGACCAGCGCCGAATAGGCGCGGCGCGATGGTATCGAAACCAACATTATGGAACTCCAAGCCAAGGAAGACTCAGCGCGCCCGCAACCACGGGGCCATCCGTGTCAGGACCGCGTCTTTATCGACGAAATGATGGCGCAAAGCGGCGCCGACATGCAAAACAACCAGCGCGATCGCGCCGAACGCCAAGATTTCGTGGGTTTCCTTGAACAAACCTTCGATCGGTTTCTTGGCTTCGGGCGTCAGCTCGGCAAAACCGGGGAAATGCGGCACTTCGATCACGCCGAAATAAAAGGTCGGGACGCCCCAGGCCGAAGCCGACACCATCAGATAGCCACTGACCGGCAGCGCCAATAAAAGCACATAGAATGCGCCATGGGTGAGAGTTGACACGGTCTTTTGCCAAGCCGGCATGGCGACCGGCAAAGGCGGCGGGCGATGGCTTAGCCGCCAAATCACCCGCGCCAATGTCAAGGCCAAAACCGTTAGACCGATCGATTTGTGCATTTGGATCATTTCAAAGCGCAAGGCGCGCGGCAGCGCGTCGATCTTGGTCATCGACAAGCCGGCAATGATCAAGCCGATCACCAGGGCGGCAATCAGCCAATGCAGCACAATCGCAACAGAGGTATAATGATCGACGCGCGCCTTGGTCATCGGTTTTGCCTTTTTGAAAATCTTCCTCAGCCTTGGCGCTGGAATTCGGCTTCGATGACCAGCATGACGTCATCGCCGATATTAGGCACAAGCGCCGTCATGCCAAATTCCGAGCGCTTGATCATGCCAACGGCGGAGACCCCGATGGTTGGGCGCTGGTTGAAGGGATGCGGCTTGGCGGCGTTCAACGTCACCGCGAGCGCCACCGGCTTGGTGACGCCGCGCAAGGTGAGATTGCCATAGGCAAGGCCGGTCGTCGCAGAGGTCCGCTCGAGCCGGGTCGATTTGAAGGTAATCTCGGGGAAGGCCGCGCCGTTCAAAAAGCGCTCGCCGGCGCCGATTTCCTTGTCGAAATCAACGCGTTGCGGATCGGGAAAGTCGGTGCGCACCGAATTGGGATCGATGGTGACGTCGATTGCGCTTTGGGTCGGATCTTGGGCGTTGAGGTTGATGGTTGCGGTGAATTTGGTGAAGCGCGCCGTGTAATTGGAAAAGCCAAGATGGCTCACCCGCCAGGTGAGGCTCGCATGGGTCGGGTCGACCGCATAGGTCCCGGACTCGACTGCCAAAGCTTGGGCATGCGCGGCGCCGATCAAGGCAGTCGTCATCGCCAATCCTAAAATCATTGCGCGCATATTTCCCTCCAAATTCATGTTAAGCGTTGATTGCGCCAGTCGATGGTGCGCATGGCTTGCATGGTGAGCGATATGTGCCGGTTACAAGGGATCGTCTAGAGCGGAGCGGGCAACAATCAATTTCCTCACAGGAGCTTGACCGGCATTGGGGAAGCAGCCAACCATCGGAAGTGCGTGTGTTCAAGGCTCGTTCGACGCCGCAGCGCGCTTAAATTCAATATCGATTTCGACCTCGATGTCGCGTCCGACACCGAAATTGCTCCAGGCGTCCGCCCCAAAATCGGTGCGATCAAAGCGGGTGCGCGCCGTAAAACCGATCAAATCCTCGCCGGAAAAGGGCGAGCGCAGCGCGCCATTATAGGTGACTTCCAGGGCGACCGGCCGTGTTTGCCCGCGCAAGGTGAGAAGACCATCGACGACGCCTTCGCGCGCGCCGAAGGCCCGGGCGCCGGTTGACTGAAAGCCGATCTCCGGAAAGGCGCCGCCATTGAGGACATCGGCTTTCTCGGCCAATTGCCGGTCAAAATCTGCAAGGCCCGTATCGATCGAGGCGGCGGCGATGCGGACGTCCAGAAAGCTTCTTTCCGGCGCCTCGGGATCGAAATCCAGGCTTGCGGCGATCTCGGTAAAGCGCGCGCTAAAGCGCGACAGCCCGTTCAGATGCGCCACGCGAAAAATCAGGCTGGTATGGGCCGGGTCATTGACAAAGGCGCCGGCGCGGAGAGCGGTCGGCTCCACTTTGGGAACGCTGACGCAGGCGCTGGCGATAGCGCCCAGCCCCGCAAGGGTCAGGACCTGGCGTCGGGCGAAAGGCGGCGCGCCGGTCATGCGCTCAACGCCGCGAGATCCGGCGCGAACAGACTGGCGGCGCCCGATTTGACGCGCGCCGCCCACCCCTGCGCCATCGGCAAATGCTGGTCGCAGAAAATCTTTGCGAGGCCAATTTGCGCATCGAGGAACACCTGATCGGCGCCGTCCTGCATTTTCGCCCGAACCGCAGCCTGCGCGCCCTCCAGCAATAATCCCGCCGCCGCTGTTTCCGCGACCAGCGTCAAAAAGGCGCTCGCCCCGGCCAAGGCGTCGCGGCGATCATTCGCGCCCGATTGCAGGATCCAGGCGCCGGCGTCCTGGGCGGCCTGCACGCTGGCGCTGAGCAGGCCGGCGCAGGATTGCACGCGCTCATCGCGATAAGCGCTGCTTTGCGCCGCGGTGCGCCGGCAGGTCTCCATTAGTTCTTTAAACGCGACGCCGCGATCGGCGAGCAGCTTGCGCCCAACAAGATCAATGGCCTGAATGCCGTTGGTTCCCTCGTAAATCGGGGCGATCCGCGCATCGCGCAAATGCTGGGCCGCGCCGGTTTCCTCAACAAAGCCCATGCCGCCATGCACTTGAATGCCGATCGAGGCGACCTCGACGCCCATATCGCTGCACCAGGCTTTGGCGAGCGGGGTGAGCAGGTCTTCGCGGCGACGTGAGGCGACGCGCGCTTCGGCGCTGTCGCTGGCGATGGCCAAATCGGCGGCGACAGCGGTTGCAAGGCATAGAGCGCGGCCGGCGGCGATCTTGGCGGCCATGCTGGCGATCATGCGGCGTACATCCGGATGAAGGATGATTGGGGCGGGATTGACGATTTCGCCATGGCCCAGCTCGGCGCGGCCTTGTTTGCGCTCGGTCGCAAAGCTGCGGGCTTGCTGCAGCGCCCGTTCGGCGATCGCAACGCCCTGCGCCCCGACATGCAGACGCGCAGAGTTCATCATCGTGAACATGGCGGCGAGGCCAAAGCCTTCTTGGCCGATCAGATAGCCGATCGCGCCGTCTTTTTCGCCAAACGCCATGGTGCACGTCGGCGAGGCGTGAATGCCGAGCTTATGTTCGACGCCGATGGCGCGCAGATCATT
>DHHV01000052.1:40502-40782 GCA_002403455.1 Hyphomonadaceae bacterium UBA4763
GCCGATGGCGCGCAGATCATTGCGCGCGCCGATTCTGCCGTCGGCCTCATGCAGGAATTTCGGGCAGAGAAATAGGCTGAGACCCTTTGAGCCCTCGACGGCGCCGGGAAGCCGCGCCAGCACCAAATGGACGACATTTTCGGTCAGATCATGATCGCCCCAGGTGATAAAGATCTTTTGGCCGCGCAAGAGATAGCGCCCATCCCCGGTCGGCGTCGCGCTGGTGCGGCCGGCGCCGGCATCGGAGCCCGCTTGCGGCTCGGGAATATTCATCGCCCCG
>DHHV01000055.1 GCA_002403455.1 Hyphomonadaceae bacterium UBA4763
CCGCCGCCGCCGGCGCCGCCGGCATCGCCTTTTCGCGCATAGCCGACGACGGCGACGGCGTCGCTTCCGTATGGGTCGAAGACGCCGAAACCCCGCGCCTCTTTGCCTGGATCGAGCGCCTGCAAAGCCAATATGGCTTGGAAATCCAGCGGCTGTCTTTGCAGGTTGATGAATCGGGCGGGCTTGGCGCGCAAATGGCGGTCGCAGGGCGGGGAAATTGATGCGTATCGGGCTGGGCGTCTTGGCGGTTGTCGGCTTCGTCATCGGCGCGATCGCGTTGGCGCCGCTGCGCTGGGCGTTGTCGCTCGCCCCGATCGAGCGGCTTGGTCTCAGCGCCGACAGCGCGTCGGGGACGATCTGGAACGGCCGGCTGTCGGGCGTGCGCTTTGGCGGCCTCAGTTTGGGCGAGGCGGCCGTGCAGGCCAATCTCACCGATCTGTTGCGGCTGACCCCAGGCGTGCGCTTTGGCTTTCGCGGACCGGCTGGGGCGGGCTCAGGCCGCATCTCGGGCAGCCCGCAAGCCTGGCGGGTGGCGGTGCGCGAGATCGCGCTCGCCGCCGATCAATTGCCGCTGCCGGTGGCGCTCGATGGCCAAGTCACCTTGCGCAATGTGCAGCTCGCTTTTCGCGATGGCGCCTGCGCGGCGGCCACGGGGGAGCTGCACACCGATGCTTTGGAGGCCAGCGCTGCCCTGCTCGGCTGGGCGGGGCCGCCGCTCGGCGGCGCGCTGGCCTGCGCGGGCGATAAAGCGCGGGCGGTGTTGACCGGGGCCGGCGCCGACGGCGCGGTGGTTGCGGTCGACGTCACCCTTTCGCCGACGCTTCAACTCGACGCCCGCACCAAAGTCACCGGCATAGCGCCGCAGATCGGCGCGGCCTTGGCCGGTTACGGCTTTGCGCAAGCCGCAGATGGCTTTGTGCGCTATGATGGAGGCGCGCTTGCCCAGCGCTAATGCACGAACGGCGCTCGCTGCTCTATTGGCGAGCCTCGCGCTCGGCGCTTGCGCAACGCCAGCGCCGCCATCCGCCGCACCGGCGCCAACCCCGCCCGCCGCTGCTGCGTCGCCCTTAATGCTCGAAGAAATTCCGGCCGAGGACCTCAAAGCCGGCCAATGCGCCTTGGTTCTGTGGACCCGCAGCCAGCCCACCGCCCGCGTGTTTTTCGCCGTCAACACCCCACAACAAGAAGCCCGCATCAAATTGTCGGGGCGTAAGCGCGTTTTAACCTTTCAAGAGGCCGACGGCGAATTGATTTTCGGCCATGCCGCCACCACGATTTACACCGACGACGCGCTGACGCTGACCACCCGCTTGCAGATCGAGCCGCGCTCGGGCCTTGTCGGCGGCGCCCTCGCCCCCGAAGGCGTCCTTGAGCTGAAAGACCAGGCCGGCTGGTCTGCGATCATTCCGGTCTCCGGCCTGATCGCCTGCGCGCCAAATCGCTGAAAAGTATCAGCGCATGAGGCGATTTATCGAAATCGCCCAATGCTCTTGTTATTACATTGTCGCGCCGGGTGATCGAAAAACCTTGGTTCCACTTTTTCGCCGGACGCTCTAGCCGCGTTGCGCCATGCGCGCCGCGGTTTCGTCCATGCGGGCATTGTCGACTGCAGCCAGCGCCCGTTCGCGCTCGGCGGCAAATTTTTCGACGATCCACTCATATTTCTTTTGCGCGGTGAAGGCGTCGCGGACATCGGCGCGCGCCGTCTCGAGTTTTGTCTCGACCGCGCCGATCGCCGCCGCCAACCGGCGCCGCTCGGCCTCGCGCGCTTGCGCAAAGGCCGGGAACAGGCTCATCGCCAAGAGATCGCCATCCGCGGAAGCCGCCTCGATCGGGGTTTCGATATCGAAGCGCTCAATTCGCGCCGCCGCCATTTGCTTTTCCGCCTCGAGCCCGGAGACCACGCGCTGGCTGGCTTCGACGCGATGTTTGGCGATTTTCAACAGAGCCGGATGGATCATTTACGCGTCCCGCTAATGACTTTTGCCGCCGGTTTGGACGGAGTCGGCTCGAGAATGGCGCTGAGGCTCGTAAAGGCGGCGTTAAAATCGGACCGCTCGTCGCGCTTTTGCGCCAGAAATCCCTCCAGCGCCGGGTAAAGCGCAATGGCTTGGTCGACCTCCGGATCGGCCCCACGCTGATAGGCCCCGATCCGGATGAGATCCTCCAAATCGGCATAGCGCGCCAGCAGCGCTTTGGCCTTGGTCACCAGCTCGCGCTCGGGCGGGGCATGGCAATGCGGCATCAGGCGCGACAAGGACTTCAACACGTTGATCGCCGGATAGCGCCCGCGTTCGGCGATCTTGCGGTCGAGCACGATATGGCCGTCCAAAATGCCGCGCACCGCATCGGCGATCGGCTCGTTATGGTCATCGCCATCGACCAGCACGGTATAAAGCGCGGTGATCGCGCCGGCTTGGCCATTGTCGAGCCCGGGTCCGGCCCGCTCCAACAAACGCGGCAGATCGGCGAACACGGTGGGTGTATAGCCTTTGGTGGTGGGCGGCTCGCCAGCCGCCAGGCCGATCTCCCGTCCCGCCATGGCAAAGCGCGTGACGCTGTCGATCAGCAGCAAGACTTGCTTGCCGGCGTCGCGGAAATGTTCGGCCACCGCTGTCGCCAAATAGGCCGCGCGTCGGCGCCGCAGCGGCGGCTCGTCCGAGGTCGCCGCGATCACCACGGCGCGCTTGCGCCCGTCCGGTCCGAGCGTGTCTTCGACGAATTCGCGCACTTCGCGGCCGCGCTCGCCGATCAGGCCAATGACGATGACATCGGCGCTCGCGCCCTTGGCCAGCATCGACAACAGCACCGATTTGCCAACCCCTGAGCCGGCGAACAGGCCCATGCGCTGGCCGCGACAGCAGGCCGCGAATACATCGACCGCCCGCACGCCGAGATTGAGCCGGGGACCGACACGCTGGCGGGCTTGCGACAACAAAGGCGGCGCCAGCAAGGGGCGCGGCGCGCCCGAAGATGGGGCCGGCCCCTGGTCGATCGGCGCGCCAAAGGCGTCCAGCACCCGCCCGAGCCAGCTTTCCGACGGCACCGCTAAGGCTTCCTGCTCGACGAACGCGACCGACGCGCCAGGCCGCAATCCTTCGACCGGATCGAACGGCATTAACAGGGCTTGCGCGCCGCGAAAGCCGATGATCTCGGCGCGGATCGGCCGGGCGCCCTCAATGACCGCTTGCGCGCCCAAGGCCAACGCCGCAGGCGGGCCGTCCGCCTCCAGCAACAGCCCGGAAATGTTGACCAGCCGACCGCTGAACCGGCGCGCTTCAAATCGGCGCAGATCAGCAGCGAAGCTCTCCAGCGCGCGCATGAGCCCTCATTTCCATCCGGATGCGGAAAGGTTTGCGCATGCCGAATTAACCAATCGTAAATTGCAATTATGGTGAGTGAGTCGCTACTGAAATTCGCGAAAAACTTGTGTCGACTTAACCCCGGATTAAGCTTTCCAGTGAAGTCTGAGCAAAATTAACCAATTCGGGCCAAGGCGTCCAAATTTTTGTGGAGTGGTGTCGATGCGCATCCTTTTCATCGAAGATGATTCGTCAACTCAGAAAAGCATCAAGCTGATGCTCGAAGCGGCCGGGTTTGTCGTCGACGTCACCGATCTTGGCGAAGACGGCATCGACCTTGGCAAGAACTTCGAATACGACATCGTTCTGTTGGACCTGCAATTGCCCGACATGAGCGGCTTTGACGTGTTGCGCAAATTGCGCCTGGCGCGCGTCCACACGCCGATCCTAATCTTGACCGCCAATAACGACATCGACGCGAAACTGCGCGGCTTTGGCATTGGCGCCGACGATTATTTGACCAAGCCCTTTAACAAGGAAGAATTGGTCGCGCGGATCCACGCCGTGGTGCGCCGCTCGAACGGGTTGTCGCAATCGATCATTCGGATTGGACCGATCAACGTCAATCTCGACACCAAAACGGTGGACGCCGACGGTCGCCCGATCGATCTGACCCGCAAAGAATATGAAATGTTCGAATTGCTGGCCCGCCGCAAAGGCACGACGCTGACCAAAGAGATGTTCTTGAACAATCTCTATAACGGCATTGGCGAGCCGGAAGTGAAGATCATCGACGTCTTTATCTGCAAATTGCGCCGCAAGCTGAAAGACGCGACCGGCATTCCCGGCACCCAATTGATCGAGACCGTCTGGGGCCGCGGCTATGTGCTGCGCGAGCCAAAAGGCGCGACCAGCCAGGCCGCCTAATGCCTACTCGGTGAAAGGCCAGGGAAACCGCCACGGCGCCGGCTCAACCGGAATTGACGGCCGATAAGGCCCCAATACGACGGGGTCGAGCGCCATCCAATCGACAAAGGGCAGGCCATAGGCCATGTCGAATGCCTCATTGGCGATCCCGACCGGCCGGCCCGAGCCGCTATTCCACAGCACCGCCACCCCGAAATCACGCGCGTCATCGAATAGGATCAAGGCCCGATAGCCCTCGACCGCGCCGCGATGGCCAACCAGGCTGCGCCCAGCGTAATCGCTGATCCGCCAGCCCAAGCCGTAATGCGCGGTCGTCACACGCGGCGGCGTCGCCTCAACCGATCCGCGACGCGGCTGACGGCGCAATTCCTGCGGCGTCTCGACCAAGGGCTGGTGGGCGATCGCGCGCGCCGCATTGCCAATCACCTCGGGGCGCAAGCCCATTTGCGCGCGCAAATATTCAGCCATGTCGGCGATCGAGGAATTGACCCCGCCCGCCGCCGGCACCCGGTAATAGGCCTCTTTGCCCGGACGCTCCTCTAGGCCCGTCGCCGCTTCGCGCCGCCGATGCGGGCGCGCGTAATTGGCGTCCAGCGCCAATCCCGCGCTGGAAAGGCTCGCCCGAGTCATGGCGAGCGGGCCAAACAGCCGCTCTTGCGCCAATTGCGCGTAAGGCTTTCCCGCCGCCCGCGCCAACGCTTCGCTCGCCGCGTCAAAGGCGATATTCTGATAGGAAAAACACGCCCCCGGCGCGCATAATGGCTTTAAGCCGGCAAACGCCGCCCGCAAAACGACCGGGTCCTCGCCCGCCTCCAGGCGCAAATCATAGGCGTTCGACACCAATCCAACCCGATGCGACAGCACATGCGCCAAGGTTGCGCGCTGATGGGCCCCGCCCGGCAAGCGCAAACTGGTGGAAAATTCGGCAATCGGCCGGCCCAAATCCAGCTTGTTTTCGCTCGCCAGCATGCCGGCCAAGGTCCCGGCAACGCCCTTCGACACCGACGCCCAGCGGAAAATCGTGTCTGAATCCACTTTATCACCGGCTGCATGGGTGCGGCCATAGCCTTTCAGAAAGGCGATTTCCCCTTTCTCGACGACCACGACCGCGAGGCCCATGATGTCCTCGCCGGCGCTCAAACGCTTCAACCGCGCATCAAGCCGGCGATAATCGACGACGGGCGACGGGGCGGTTTCGGCATCAGCGGTTTGAGCCATGGCCGGCAACGCCGGCGCCGCAAAAATCAAAACCGCAACGAATCGACCGATAAAATATCGCATGCAATTTCTTAATCCGCCGCCCAAAGCGGCTCAATCCCACCCCCGACTTCAACAGGCTGCGAACACCCTTGGCGAAACCGCCGAGTCTCTATACATCAGGCCCATGAACCTGCCCCCTTTGTTGACGCTCTATCGTTTTGCGTCAGCCCTCGCCGAACCGCTCGCCCCGGTTTGGCTGCGCAATCGTGTGCGCCGTGGCAAGGAGCATCCGGATCGGTTTGGCGAGCGTTTGGGCGCGCCGTCTTTGCCGCGTCCCGGCGGCGGCCTTGTCTGGCTGCACGGGGCCAGCGTCGGCGAAGCCTTGAGCCTGTTGTCGATCATCGACGCCCTCAATGCCGAGCGGCCAGATCTGCATATTCTGGTGACGACCGGCACGGTCACCTCGGCGCGGGTGCTGGCCCCGCTTTTGCCGCGCAATGCAATGCACCAATTCGCGCCGATCGATGGGCCGCGTGCGGTCAAAGCCTTCCTCGCCCATTGGCAGCCGGACGCGGCGATTTTCGCTGAATCCGAAATTTGGCCCAATCTGATCGCCGAGACGGCGCGGCTTGGCACGCCGATGGCATTGGTCAATGCCCGGCTGTCGGATCATTCCTTGTCGCGCTGGAGCCGCGCCGCGTCGACTGCGCGCTGGCTGTTTGCCTGTTTCGACGTGGTGATCGCCGCCGATAATCGCACGGCGGAAGGCTTGGGCGGCCTGTTGGACAAGATGATCGCCGCGCCCGGCAATTTGAAGCAAGCCGCCTCCCGGCTCGACGCCGACCCCGATCAAGCCCGCTTGTTCTATCGCTTGTTCGAAGTGCGCCGCACTTGGCTCGCCGCCTCGACCCATGAAGGTGAGGAGCAGATGCTGATCGAGGCCCATGCGGAGGCGCTGGCCGACTATCCCGACGCATTATTGGTGCTGGCGCCCCGCCATCCCGAACGGGCGGCGGAGATCATTCCGCTGCTGGAACAACGCAAAATGGGCTTTGCCCGGCGCAGCCTGGGCGAGCTGCCGACGCGCGATCACGCCGTTTTCCTCGCCGACACGATCGGCGAAATCCCATTATGGCTGCAAGCGGTGGAGTTTGCGTTCGTCGGCGGCAGCCTCGTGAGCAAAATCGGCGGGCATAACCCGATCGAGCCGGCGCTCGCCTCGCGCGCCATCATCAGCGGCCCGCATGTGCAGAACTTCATCGAGACCTATGCGACCCTTGAAGAGGGCAGCGGCGTCGTTTTTGTTGATTCGGCCGAGAGCCTCGCCGAAGCCGTCTCGGCGCTGTTCAGCAATCCGGGCCAGACCGCGATCATCGGGGAGCAAGCCAAAGCCGCCGTGGAAGCCCGCGCCCAGGAAATCTTGCAATTCGTTATGGACGAAGTTCGACCCTTATTGCCCCACGGGCCGTTGGCGGACTGAGCGGTCTTGCGCGAGCCTGAGTTTTGGCGCTGGCGCAGCGGGCGCGACGCCGCCCCCTTATTGGTCCTGGCGCTGTCGCCGCTGGCTTTTGCTTATCAGCGCGCCGTCGCCCATCGGATAAAGACAACGACGCCCGTGCGGCTCGCCCAGCCGGTGATTTGCGTCGGCGCCTTGACGCTTGGCGGGGCCGGCAAGACACCGCTGACCGCTGCTTTGGCGCGCCTCGGCCAAGACATGGGCCGCGAGGTTCATATCGTCTCGCGCGGCTTTCGCGGTCGCGAGCGCGGGCCGCTGCGGGTCGATCCCACCCGCCATACTGCCCGCGACGTCGGCGATGAGCCGCTGCTATTGGCGCAAACCGCGCCCGTTTGGGTCGCCAAGGACAAGATCGCCGGGGCGAAAGCCGCGATCGCCGCCGGCGCCGACTTGATATTGCTCGATGACGGCCATCAGAACCCCAGCCTTGCGAAGGCCTTGTCGATCGTCGCCGTCGACGCCGGTTTTGGTTTTGGCAATGGCCGGGTGTTCCCGGCCGGACCCTTGCGCGAGCCGATCCGCGCTGGCCTTGCCCGCGCCGACGCCGTGGCGCTGTTAAATGGCGACGCCGATCCCGACGATGGCGAGCAGCTGACCCGCAGCGGCAAGCCGATTTTGCGCGCCGCAATCACCCCTTTGGCGCCGCCGCCAACCGGGCCGCTTTTGGCGTTTTGCGGGATTGCGCGGCCGGAGAAATTCTTCGACGCTTTGCGCGCGGCCGGGGCCGCGATCGCCGATTTCGCCATTTTCCCCGACCACCATTATTTTACACCGAGCGACCTCAACCGGCTGGCCCGCGCCGGCGACCGCGCCAAGGCGCAATTGATCACCACGGAGAAAGACTGGGTGCGGATTCCAGCGCCCGCCCGCGCGGCGATCCAGCCCTTTCGCATTCGGATGAATCTGAGCGCCCCCGATGAATGGCGCGCATTGCTTGCGCGCGCGATCAAAGCCTGACATCTCGCCCCTATGGCCCGCAAACGGCGCGCAAAACTGTCGCAAACACTGCTCTGGGGCCTGGAATGGGCGGCCTTTGCCGGATTAACCGGCGGCTTTGGCCTGTTGCCGGCCGCGATCGCCTCGCATGTGGGCGCTGTGATCTTGAGCCTGCTCGGCCCGCTTTTGCCCGCCCACCGCATCGCCGCCGTCAATCTTGCGCTGGCTTTCCCGGAGATGGCGCCGCAAGCCCGCAACCGGCTACGAAGCGCAATGTGGCGGCAATTGGGCCGGGTGTTTGGCGAATTCGCCCATGTCAAACGCTTCCGCATTGACGGCCCCAACGCCAATATCCGCATCCATGGTCGCGAACATCTCGACGCGCTGAAAGCCGGCAAGACCGGCGCGGTGTTCGTTTCGGGGCATTTCGCCAATTGGGAGGCGATGGCCTGCGCGCTGACGCAAACCGGCATCGAAGCTTATGTGACCTATCGCGCCTCCAATAATCCGTTCGTCGATCGGCGGATCATCGCCACCCGCAAGGCCTATGGCGTCAATATCCTCACCCCGAAAGGCGATGGCGCGCGGCAATTGCACGCGGCGCTGGCGCGCGGCGCCTCGGTCACCTTGCTCGGCGATCAAAAGAATAATGATGGGATAGAGGTCCCGTTTTTCGGCGCGCCGGCGATGACCGCCACCGGCGCCGCCCGTCTTGCCTTGCGCTATGACGTGCCGATCATCCGGGCGTTTCTGGTGCGCACCGGGCCAATGGCGTTCGACTTGACCATTGACGCGCCCTACCGCGTGGACCGCAACATCCCCGAAGCCGAGGCTGTGCGTCAAACAATCCTCGACCTCAACGCGTTCTTCGAGCGCGCCATCCGCGCTTATCCCGCGCAATGGTTTTGGGTGCATCGGCGTTGGCCGAATGGGGTTTATGGAGGGGGGCGCGACGATCTCCGCCGGCGTAACCGCGCCATGTCGCCGTAACGCGCCGGACAACTTTTACCCCTGTTGGCCTCAAAGATGATCAGCAAAGCTTGAAAGCGAAACGCAGATATCCGCAAGAAATTGGTTCCCCACAGCGCGCGTTCATCATAGACGCGAACTTGGCTGAAAGGTTGATCGATCAATGTCTCTCTCCACCGCAATTGCGGATTATGCCCAGCGCTTCCGGGAACGCCCCGGTCGCGTCGCGCCGATGCCGGCGCATTTGCGCGCCCTCGAAGCCGAGGCGATTTTCATCATGCGCGAAGTCGCGGCGGAATTTCGCAACCCGGTCCTGCTCTATTCCATTGGCAAGGATTCAACGGTGCTGCTGCATCTGGCCATGAAGGCGTTTTGGCCAGCAAAGCCGCCATTCCCGTTTCTGCATATCGATTCCTTGTGGGAATTTCGGGAAATGGGCGTCTTCCGCGATGAGCTCGCCCGGGCGCTCGGCATTGAGATGATCGTGTATGTTAACGAAGAAGGTCGAGCCCAGCACATCAATCCGTTCATCCATGGCTCGTCGATCCATACTCAGGTCATGCGCACGGACGGGCTGCTGCAAGCGCTAAACGCCGGCAAATATGACGCGGCTTTCGGCGGCGGCCGTCGCGACGAAGAAAAATCGCGCGCCAAGGAGCGGGTGTTTTCGTTCCGCAACGCCAACCACGGCTGGGACCCCCGCAATCAGCGCCCTGAATTGTGGCGCACTTATAATACCCGCATCAAACCAGGCGAATCGATCCGGGTATTTCCTTTGTCAAATTGGACCGAAGTCGACATCTGGCAATATATTCGCGAAGAGCAGATCCCGATTGTGCCGCTCTATTACGCGGCCGAACGGCCGGTGGTCATCCGGGACGGTACGTTGATCATGGTGGATGATGACCGCATGCCGCTCGACGCTGGCGAAGAACCACAAATGCGGCGTATCCGTTTTCGAACCTTGGGTTGCTATCCGCTGACCGGCGCGGTCGAATCGGACGCCGCCAATCTCGATGCGATCGTGCGCGAAATGCTGGGCGCGCAAAGTTCAGAACGGGCCGGGCGCCTGATCGATTATGACGAGGCTGGCTCGATGGAAAAGAAAAAACGCGAGGGGTATTTCTGATGGCCGCCGATAGTCTACCCCAGATGGACGGCGATGGACGGCCCGGCACGGGCGCGCGCGGCGTCCTGCGCTTTATTACCTGCGGCTCGGTGGACGATGGCAAATCGACGCTGATCGGCCGCTTGCTTTATGATTCCAAGCTATTGTTCGACGACCAGCTGAAAATCCTGGCGCGCGATTCGCAAAAGCACGGCACAACGGGCGATGACATGGATTTCGCCCTGTTGCTCGACGGCCTCGAGGCCGAGCGCGAGCAAGGCATCACGATCGATGTCGCCTATCGCTTCTTCAACACCGAAAAGCGCAAATTCGTCGTCGCCGACACCCCCGGACACGAGCAATATACCCGCAATATGGCGACCGGCGCCTCGACCGCCGATCTCGCCATTATCCTGGTTGATTCCCGCAAAGGGCTGCTGCCGCAAACCCGGCGCCACACCTATATCGTCAATATGATGGGCATTCGCCATATTGTCTTGGCGGTCAATAAAATGGATTTGGTCGAATATTCGGCCGCCAGATTTCATACCATCGTCGCTGATTATTTCGCCATTGCCCAGTCGCTCGGCTTTGCGTCGATCACCCCGATCCCGATTGCCGCCCGACATGGCGACAATATTTTTACGCGCTCTGCCAAGACTCCCTGGCATCAGGGCCCGACCTTGCTCGAGCATTTGGAGAGCGTCGACGCCGAAGACGCCCAAATCCGCCAACATCCGTTTCGTTTTCCGGTGCAATGGGTCAATCGACCCAATCTTGATTTCCGCGGCTTTTGCGGCGTCGTGGCGGCGGGCAAAGTGGCGGCGGGCGATGACGTCGTCGTCGCGCAATCGGGCATTCCGGCCAAAGTCGCCAAAGTGGTGACGGCGGACGCCGATCTCGACGAAGCGAGCGCCGGCGCGGCGGTGACGATCCTGCTCGATCGCGAAGTCGATATCGCTCGCGGCGATATTCTGGTCGACCCAAAGGCCCGTCCAGAAGTCGCCAACCAATTCGCCGCCGAATTACTATGGATGGCGGAAGAAGAATTACTGCCCGGCCGGTCCTATTTCCTGCGCGCTGGCGGCCAGTTCACGCCGGCGACGGTGACGAGCCTCAAACACAAGCTCAACGTCAACACCTTCGAAAAAGAGCCCGGCAAGTCGTTGGCGCTCAACGAGATTGGCGTGTGCAATCTGCAGACCACCCGCCCGATCGCTTTCGATCCTTATGATTCCTTGCGCGAGACCGGCTCGTTCATCCTAATCGACCGCTTCACCAATCAGACGGTCGCCGCCGGCATGATCCAATTTGGCTTACGCCGCGCCAGCAATATTCACCAGCAGGCGGTCGACGTCACCAAGGCCCAACGCAGCGCCGCCAAAGGCCAAAAGCCCGCCGTGCTGTGGTTCACTGGGCTGTCGGGCGCCGGCAAATCAACCATCGCCAATATTGTCGACCGCAAATTAAGTGATTTAGGCTTCCACGCTTACACGCTGGACGGCGATAACATGCGTTACGGCCTCAACCGCGACTTGGGCTTTACCGATGTCGATCGCGTCGAGAACATTCGCCGAATTGGCGAAGTCGCCAAATTGTTCATCGATTCCGGCTTGCTGGTCACTTGTTCTTTCATCTCGCCCTTCCGGTCCGAGCGGCAAAGCGTGCGCGAATTGCTGGAACCGGACGAGTTCATCGAAATCTTCGTCGATGCGCCGATCGAATTGTGCATCGAGCGTGATCCCAAAGGGCTCTACAAGAAGGCGAGAGCGGGCGAGATCAAGAATTTCACCGGCTTTGACAGCCCCTATGAGCGCCCCGAAGCACCGGAATTGCGCATCGATGTAACGCAAACAACGCCGGACGAAGCCGCCGATCTTGTGCTGGCGATGCTGCGCGAACGCGGCCGCATTCGCTGACGGACGAACGCGTCCAGTGGCTGCGCTTGATTGCCTTTGCGAAGGCAAACTGGCACAAGCGCGCCATGTTTTCCTCCTTTGAACGTCTGCTCAATCCGTTTCCAGAGACGCGATTGGGCGCGCCGCCGCGCGGCTTCGTCGCCTTTGTCTGGCATTATGTGCGCGAATCGGGGCCGTTCATGCTTGCCATGGCGGGCTTGAGCGCGCTGATCGCCATCGGCGAAGTCGCTTTGTTCGGCTTTATGGGCCAATTGGTCGATTGGCTGTCGGCGCAGGATCGCGCCGGCTTTTGGGACCGCGAAGGCGGCAAATTGCTCGGCATGGCGGCCGTGGCGGTCATCGGCCTGCCGGGCGCGGCGCTCGCCTCCTCGCTGCTGATCCACCAGACCTTGCTTGGCAATGTGCCGATGAGCGCGCGCTGGCGCATGCACCGCCATATGCTTGGCCAAAGCATGAGCTTTTTCGCCAATGAATTTGCCGGCCGTGTAGCAACGAAAGTCATGCAAGCGGCCCTCGGCGTGCGCGAAGTCGCCATGAAGATCCTCGACATCTTCGTTTATGTCGGCGTCTATTTTATCGCAACGATCGCGCTGATCGTGGCGGCGGATTGGCGTCTGGTTGTTCCGCTCGGCCTTTGGCTGGCGGTTTATGCGGTGTTATTGCGACATTTTATTCCAAAGCTCGCCAAAGTCTCTGAAGCGCAATCGGACGCGCGTTCGGCTATGACGGGCCGTATCGTCGACAGTTACACCAATATCGCCACTGTAAAATTATTCGCCCATGCCGGCCATGAGGAAAATTACGCCAAAGAAAGCATGCGGGAATTCTTGGACACGGTGCATCCGCAAATGCGGCTGGTCACGCAATTTCATTGGCTGGTCTATTTCAACAATTCGGTGCTGATCGCGGCGATTGCGGGGCTCGGCATTTATTTATGGACGCAAAACGCCATCAGCGTCGGCGCCGTTGCGATCGGGATCGGTCTGGCTTTGCGCATCAACGGCATGGCGCAATGGATCATGTGGGAGGTGTCGGGCCTGTTTGAAAATGTCGGCGTGGTGTTTGACGGCATGTCGATGCTGACCAAGCCGCAGGACGTCGTCGACCCGCCAAACGCCTTAGCCTTGCCGCGGCCGCAAGGCGCGATTGCCTATGACAAGGTCTGTTTTCACTATGGCAAACAAGGCGGCGTCATCGAGAACTTCTCGCTCGCTATCGCGCCGGGCGAAAAAATCGGCCTGGTCGGCCGCTCTGGCGCCGGCAAAACCACGCTGGTCAATCTGTTGTTGCGCTTTCACGATGTCGAAAGCGGCGTCATCCGCATCGATGGAACCGACATCGCCAGCGTCACCCAAGACAGCCTGCGCGCCCAGATTGGCGTTGTCAGCCAGGACACCGCTTTGCTGCACCGCTCGATCCGCGAGAACATCGCCTATGGCCGCCCAAACGCCAGCGATGCCGACATTATCGACGCCGCCCGCCGCGCCAAGGCGCTCGATTTCATCGAAGCGCTGGAGGACAAAAAGGGTCGGCGCGGCTTTGACGCCCAGGTCGGCGAGCGCGGCGTCAAACTCTCCGGCGGCCAGCGCCAACGCATTGCGATCGCACGGATTTTCCTGAAAAACGCCCCGATCCTAGTGCTGGACGAAGCGACCTCGGCGCTCGATTCAGAAGTGGAATCGGCCATCCAAGAGCATTTATTCGACCTGATGGGCGGCAAGACCGTCATCGCGATCGCGCATCGACTGTCGACCATTGCGGCGATGGACCGATTGGTGGTGCTCGATCGCGGCGCGATCGTGGAACAAGGCCGCCACGAAGAACTTGTCCGCCAAGGCGGGCTCTATGCCGATCTGTGGGCGCGCCAATCGGGTGGTTTTTTGGTGACGCCGGCCTTGCCGGTCGTTCGCGAAGCGGCCGAATGAACGCGCCGGCCCTCGAAGACAACCGCCCCCGATGTTTTTGGGCCGATCCGGCGGATCTGCTGTATTGCGCCTATCACGACGAGGAATGGGGCGTGCCGCAGCGCGATCCGCGCGCCTTGTGGGAATTGCTGGTGCTGGAAAGTTTCCAAGCCGGGCTCGCCTGGATCACCATTTTGCGCAAGCGCGACGGCATGCGCGCCGCCTTCGACCAATTCGACCCGGTGGTCATTGCCAATTACGGCGAGGCGGATATCGCCCGCTTGCTGGAGGATCCGCGCATCATCCGATCGCGGGCCAAGATCCAATCCACGATTGCCGCTGCACAGATTTATCAGCACATGCTGGCGGAAGGCGATGATTTCAGCGGCTTTTTATGGTCATTCATTGGCGGCGCCCCCCGCGTCAATCATTGGCGCAGCCGCAACGACCTGCCCGCCCAAACCGCCGAAAGCGCGGCGATGTCCGCCGCCCTGAAGGCCAAAGGCTTTAAGTTTTGCGGGCCAGTGATTTGCTATGCCTTCATGCAGGCGAGCGGCATGGTCGATGACCATTTGCCCGAATGCTGGCGCCGCATCAATTTCGAGTGAAATTGATCCAACCGAAACTACAAAATTATACCATGTAACAAATGTTGTCGCGACAAATATTAAACGAATTAGATTATTTGCAGTCTATCCAACTTGCTTTACCTGGTCCATCAGTGCCCTAAACAAATGCAATCGCGCCTTCGATCATCAAGGTGAGGTCGAGCTTTGCCCCATACGCCACCTGATCAAGGTCTTGCGTCAGCCGATCGACTTCCGCCTCCACCGACCCCGCCCCGTCTTGTGTGGCCCGGGCATAGACCCCAGCCGCGGCGGTGGTGCCGAGAAAGCTCGCGAGCTCCGCCGCCGTCCAGGCGTGATCATCGGCGCGATGAAACGGCCGCGCATCGCGAAATCCGCTAAAATCACGCAAGATATCGACGGCGCTACGGCTCAGGCGAATGCGCGCGTCTTGATGCTGGCGCCACCGGCTAATCGCGCGCTCAATGATCTCGCCGGCGCCATAGGGATGATGCACACGGATTGGCGCATAAGAAAACGCCGCAAAGGCGCCTTTGGGGCGCAGCCATCCCGCAATCCGCGGCAACGCCCGCCCCGCGTCGAACCAGTGCAACGCCGACGCAGCCACAACGAGGCTCGCACTGGCGGCCGGCGCGTCCGCGCTTTCGGCCGCCCCCAGCACCGTCTGCAGCCGATCGCAAATCGGCAACAATTGCGCCATGGCGCGATCCGGCTCGATCGCCAAGACGCGGGCAAAGCGGGTCAATAGACCCATCGTCGCCTGGCCGGTGCCGGCCCCGACATCGATCGCCAGATCATGCGGCAGCGGCGCTTCTGACGCCAGCCAATCCATGAACGCATCCGGATAAACCGGCCGCGACCGCTGATAGCGCGCGGCGTCTAAGCCATAACTGGGCCGCTCAAGCATGGGCGCTGATCAGCCCCCGCCATTCTTGTTCACTGATCACTGTCACGCCGATCGCCTCTGCCTGTTTCAACTTTGATCCAGCGCCCGGTCCGGCGATGACGAGATCGGTCTTGCTCGACACCGCGCCCGCTACTTTGGCGCCAAGCTTTTGAGCTTGCGCCTTGGCCTCGTCGCGCGACATTGTCTCGAGCATGCCGGTGAACACCAATGTCTTGCCCGCAATAGGGCTTGACGCGGCGACGGCCTCAACTTCGCGAATGCGTATCCCGTGTGGATTGTTGTCACGAGTATAGATCAGCCGGGTGAGCACGCCCAGGTTGTGCGCCGCGGAAAAGTACAAAGTGATCGCATTTGCGCTGGCGCTCCCGATTCCGTCAATCGCCGTGAGCTCGCCGTGAGCAGGGTGCAGCGGATCGGCCGCGTCCTGCATCGCTTGGACAAAAACCTCCCAAGATTTATAATGTTGCGCCAATAAATGCGCGGTTTGCTCCCCGACATGGCGGATCCCCAAAGCGAACAAGAATTTGGCCAACGGAACGCTGCGCCGCGCCTCAATCGCAGCAAATAGATTCCGCAAGCTGGTCTCGCCGACCCCGTCGCGCGCCAATAAATCGATGTCGCCCCTGTTGTGACGATCTTCTAGCGTAAAGATATCCCCCGGCTCTCGCACGATCCCATCGGCAAAAAGCGCATCGATCTGCTTGGCCCCCAGGCCATCGATGTCGAGCGCCGCCCGCGAGACAAAATGCTTCAACCGCTCGACCATTTGCGCGGGGCAATTGCGCTCATTGCTGCACCGCCGCACGGCGTCCGCCTTGCCGCCTTTCGGATCGGGATCGCGCGGAGCCGGCGCGCCGCAAGCGGGGCAATGGTCAGGGAAAACAAATTTAATCGCGTCTGCGGGACGCTTTTCCACCACCACGCCAAGGATCTGTGGGATGACGTCCCCAGCCCGCTGTACGATCACCTGATCGCCGATCCGCAAGTCCTTGCGGGCTATCTCGTCTTCATTATGCAAGGTCGCATTGGCGACGACGACGCCGCCCACATTGACGGGTTTCAGCCGCGCGACCGGCGTCAACGCGCCGGTGCGTCCGACTTGGATCTCAATGGCTTCCAGCACGGTCTGCGCCTGCTGCGCCGGGAATTTATGCGCGATTGCCCAGCGGGGCGCGCGGCCGGCAAAGCCGAGCCGCTCTTGCAGCGCAATCTCATCAATCTTGTAGACGACGCCGTCGACGTCATAGCCGAGCAAAGCCCGCCGCCCCGCCAAATCGGCGTAAACCGCTAGCGCCTGCGCCAATGTCTCGCAACGGCGGAAATCCGGATTGGTCGATAAGCCCCAGGCGCGAAATTGCGCCATGGCGGCGGTTTGCGTTTGCGCAAAGACCGCCGAACTTGCGCCCCACGCATAAGCAAAGAACCGCAAAGGCCGCGAAGCCGTAATATTTGGGTCCAATTGCCGCAGCGCGCCGGCCGCCGCATTGCGCGGATTGGCGAATATCTGCCCGCCTTCGGCCTCGGCGCGGGCGTTTAAGGCGCCGAACGCTTCGGTCGGCATATAGACTTCGCCGCGAATTTCGATGCGCTGCGGCCAACCATCGGCATGTAATTGCTGCGGTATATCGGCGATCGTGCGTGCATTGGCGGTGACGTCTTCGCCTTCACGGCCATCGCCGCGGGTTGCGGCCACGACCAATTCGCCGTCGACATAAGTCAAGCTCAAAGATAATCCGTCGATTTTTGGTTCTGCCGTCAAAGTGATCTGCGTATCTGCTTCAAGGCGCAAAAATCGCCGCGCACGATTTAGAAAATCACCTGCGTCTTCTTCCGAAAAAGCGTTGTCGAGCGACAACATCGGCGCGCCATGCGCGACTTTCGCAAAACCGGCCGCGGGCGCCGCGCCAACCCTGTCGCTGGGGCTATCGCCGAGCCGCAAATGGGGAAATCGCGCCTCTATCGCCGCGAGACGAACGCGCAGCGTATCGTATTCTGCATCCGATATCTTGGGCGCATCGTTTTGATAATAGAGTTGATCATGTTCGATAATCTCGCGCGAAAGCGCCTCTGCTTCAGCGGAAGCCGCCAACACATCCAATTTCGCGACGTCGATTAACCGAATTGACTTCATTGTTGACCATATACTTCGCAATGATGACTTTTGAAACGGGTCAAAGCGCGCTATCGATCGAGAAATCACCGCGCGCCAAGGCGGTGTGGAGCGGTCAATTGCGCGTTGTCGGTGAGATCGTCGATCCGCTTAAATTGGATCAAGCATTGCTGTCCGCCTGGCAAAACGCGCGCGCCCATTCAGTCTGGCTCGGAAACCCTATCCTTTCGCCTGGTTTTACGCGATTATTGGCCTCAATCCGCAGCGATGCGCGATTGGGACTTGTCTTTGTCGACGATCAACTTCATTCCATTTTACCTTTCCATCAACGTCCTTTCGGACGCGCACGGCCAATCGGCGCGCCATTCAGCGATATCAGCGCCATCCTGCAACCCGAAGCTGCAAACCACCATGCGCCAAAGGCGCCTGTCGCCACGATTTTGCGGGCGCTCAACATTGCCGAGATGCGCGTTCAATCGGCTTGGATCGAAGACGGCGACTTCCAATCCATGAGCCTGAACGCCCGCCCGAGCTACGCAATGACGGCGCTGAACGGCCATATTGAAGAAACAATTCGCCGCCACGACCCCAAACGGATCAAGAATTATCGCCGGTTGGAAGCCAAAATCGGCCGCGAAATCGGCGATTTGCGCTTCGAATTCGGTCCAATCAACGCGCAAATATCCGCAAAACTTTGCGCTTGGAAACGCCAGCAATATGCCCAAACCGGCGCGGACGATGTTTTGCGCCCCGCATGGACGCAAAAAATGCTGGCCGAATTGGCGCAAAGACCGGCGAGAAATGGCGGTTTTGGCGGATTTTGTGCGTCTTTATGGGCAGGAAATCGGCTGATTGCGGGTCATTTAGGGGTGCGCGAGGGCGCTAATTGCAACCCGTGGATCGCGGCTTTCGACCCCGAATTGGCGGCTTTTTCGCCCGGCGCGCTCTTACTTTTGGCGATTGCGCGGCATATGGATGACGCAAATATCTCCGATCCCGTGCGCCATTATGCGCTCGGAACCGGTCACGGCAGCTACAAAACCCTGTTTTCGACGGCTGAAATCCTGCTTGGCGATGGTTATTTGTGCGCGAATCCGCGCCCTAAACGGGCATTTAACGCGCCTTTATTACGCAAAACGCTCGAGCGGCTGGACCATATCGCTTCAGTGGAACTGACGGTTTTGGGGCGCGCGGGCGCGCTTGCCCGCGCTGGAATGGGCTTATTTGCGCCTGGACGGCGCGCGCGCGCGACTGAGGCGGCGCTTGGTTGAACCCAATCCTGAACAGATGGGCGTGAGCGTCATCATTCCAACGATGCGTCGGCCAGACAGTTTGGCGCGCGCGCTTCGAAGTATTTCGATGCAAGCAAGCCTCGAGGCTTGGGAAAAAGAAGTCATTGTCATCGACAATGACGCCGATCGTTCGGCCGAAATGATCGTGCGCGAATTGAAACCAATTTTAGAAAACGCCGGTTTGTCTGTTTGTTACACCCACGAGCCGCGACCGGGCGTCGCGCAGGCGCGCAATCACGGCGTCGCCTTGGCGCGCTTTGATCTTTTGGCATTCCTGGATGATGACCAAGAGGCCCCGAAAGAATGGTTGCGAGCGCTGCTTGACGCGGCGGAGACGCTCAAGGCCGACGCCACATTTGGTCGGGTAATCGGCGTTGCGCCCTCCCCTGCCGCTCATCTGAAATCAGCGATTGAGGCGTTTTTTTCGCGTTTGGGTCCCGCCACGACCCAACTGATCCCGCAGGGGCATGGTTGCGGCAATTCCTTGCTTCGAAAAGCATCGCTGCCGGATCCTCAGACCCCGTTTGCCCCCATGCGCGATCATACCGGTGGGGAGGATGATTATTTGTTCGCCACCATGCAAGATCGCGGCGCGATCTTCGGCTGGGCTGCTCAAGCTTCTGTTTTTGAACATATTCCGCCGGCGCGCGCGACCCTTCGTTATCTGATCGCGCGCAATTTCTCCTATGGCCAAGGCCCCTGCTCGACCGCCGCCGCGCGCACCCCGCCCGATTGGCCTGGTTTGGTCGGCTGGATGACGATTGGATTTGGCCAAGGCATTGTCTATGGGACCGGGGCCTTGCTCGCTTGGCCGTTCAGCCGAGCGCGCAGCGTCCACCTGCTCATCCGCGCCGTGCGCGGCTGGGGAAAGGTTTTCTGGGGAAAACCCTTCAAGATCGAGTTCTACGGCCGCGCCGCACAGCGCTGGGAAAATAGGACGGGCGCTGATTTTGGACCCTTATCTGCGGAAAAATAGAGGTGTCCTCTTACTCACCGCAATTTGTCACGCGCCAACAATCTACTGGGTCAAAGGCTACCGGGAGCCAGGCTGTTTTTGCAAGTTTGAGCCAAATTTGGTTGATTGGCGCGCCAATCTCGGAACGTGGATCCAAAATTTTCACCCAAAGGACTTCAACTGATGACCATTTACGCGCTCGACGGGATTACGCCGACCTTGCAAAATCCAAGTTTTGTGGCGGCGAGCGCGGCGATCATTGGCCGCATCACGCTGGCGCGCAACAGTTCGGTCTGGTGGGGGGCGATCCTTCGCGGCGATAACGAACCGATCCTCGTCGGCGAAGAATCGAACGTCCAAGACGGCTCGGTCTTGCACACCGATATGGGCGCGCCGTTGACGATTGGCGCCCGGGTGACGATCGGGCATATGGCGATGCTGCATGGCTGTTTGATCGGCGATGAAAGCCTGATCGGCATCAAAGCGACCGTGCTCAATCACGCCAAAATCGGGAAAAATTGCATCATCGGCGCGCATGCGCTGATCACCGAAGGCAAGGAAATTCCCGATCGCTCGCTGGTCGTTGGTGCGCCCGGCAAAATCATCCGCGAGGTCACCGACGCCGACATCGCCATGCTGCGCGCCTCCGCCGCCCATTATGTCGAGAACGGCAGGCGCTACCGGCAAGGATTGACCACGGCCCCCGAAAAATCCTAAAAACCCAGCACAAAACGCCTGCATTAAGATGAGTACGCTGCCGCCCCGGGCTTAGAAAAACGAAATAATGTTTCATCACGCGCGCAATGCCTACCATGCTTTTCGTTATATTTATAGTTATGTTATGATTATTAATGCAAAAATAATCGATATTACAAATCAGAAAATTATTTTATGCAATAATGTAAATCAGACGAGAGACAACCATTTTTCTGCAGAAAAAGCGTAAACACACTATTGGTTCGTTGCTGTGATTTAATTTCCGTTTCGATATCACTGTGGCAAAAATGTCAGGAACAGGAGAAC